>NZ_JBFBGR010000036.1:0-81350 GCF_040684755.1 Streptomyces sp. NPDC089799
GCGACCAGCAGCAGGCCCCGCCCTCCCTCGTCGAAGGTACGGGCCCGCCGCATGTGCGGGGCGCCCGCTCCCCACGGAGCGGGCGCCGGCCCGTGTCGTGCGCACCCCTCAGAACCCGGTCAGGGACTGCTCCGCCCAGATGGTCTTGCCGATCGGTGCGTGCCGGGTGCCCCAGCGCTGCGCGAGCTGGGCGACCAGCAGCAGGCCCCGCCCTCCCTCGTCGAAGGTACGGGCCCGCCGCATGTGCGGGGCGGTGCTGCTCGCGTCGGAGACCTCGCAGATCAGCGTGCTGTTCTCGTGGATCAGCCGCAGCTGGACGGGCGGCGCGCCGTACCGGATGGCGTTGGTGACCAGCTCGCTCACCAGCAGCTCCGTGACGAAGGAGGCGTCCTCCAGTCCCCAGGCCGTCAGCTGGTCGGTGGTGTTCCGGCGGGCCTGCGCCACCTCGGACGGATCCGAGGACAGGTCCCAGACCACCACGCGGTCCGCGTGCAGGGCCCGGGTCCGGGCGATCAGCAGGGCCACGTCGTCCTCGGGACGGTGGGTCAGCAGGGCCGCCAGCACCCGGTCGCAGACCGTGTCCAGCGAGGAGGCGGGCTTGGTCAGCGCCGAGAACATGGTGTCCAGCGCCTCGTCGATGTCGTGCTCCCGGGCCTGCAGCAGACCGTCGGTGTACAGGGCGAGGACGCTGCCCTCGGCGAGCTCTACCTCGGCCGTCTCGAACGGCAGTCCGCCCAGGCCCAGCGGCGGGCCGGCCGGGACGTCCAGGAAGTACACGGAACCCTCCGGCGAGACCACCGCGGGAGGCGGATGGCCGGCCCGGGCGACCGTACAGCGCCGGGTCACCGGGTCGTAGACCACGTACAGGCAGGTGGTGCCGATGCCGCCGGCGGCGTCCCCGGCGGAGTCCCGGTCCGCCTCGTCCGCGGACAGGTGGATGATCAGGTCGTCGAGGTGGGTGAGCAGCTCGTCGGGCGGCAGGTCGACGTCGGCCAGCGTACGGACCGCCGTGCGCAGCCGGCCCATGGTGGCGGCGGCACGGATGCCGTGGCCGACCACGTCGCCCACGACCAGCGCCACCCGCGCCCCGGACAGCGGGATCACGTCGAACCAGTCGCCGCCCACCCCGGCCTCGGTGCCGGCGGGCAGGTAGCGGTAGGCGATCTCCAGCGCAGACTGGTCGGGCAGCGTGTGCGGGAGCAGGCTGCGCTGCAGGGTCATGGTGGTGGTGTGGGCCCGGTGGGTGCCGGCGGGGACCGGCGCGTCCGCCCCTTCCCGGCCTTCCCCGTCTTCCCGGCCGGTGCCGGTTCCCGCACCCGTTCCGGTGCCGTTCGGCGCGCCGGTCCGGGCGTCGGTGCCCTCGGGCAGCAGCATCCGCGGCCCGTCGTCCTCGGCCGCGGGCCGGTCGTGTGCCGTCAGGCACACGGCGTGCACCCGGCCGTCGGCACCCCGCAGCGGGTCCAGCGAGGTCGTCCAGCTGTGCTCGGCACCCGTACCGGCGGGGCGGACGAAGGCCTCCATGTGCTGCGGCTCGCCGGTCTCCAGCGCCAGGCGCATCCTCCGCTCCACCTCGTCGCTCACCGGGTCCGGGGCGATCTCCGGCAGCCGCAGTCCGCGCATCTCGGCCTCGCTGAGCGCCAGCGTGCGCTCCATGCCGGAATTGGCCCGTACCAGCCGCAGATCCGTGTCGAAGATCGCCTGGAAGCAGGGGGACTGGGTGAACGCCCAGTCCCTCAGCGGCTCACCCGGGGCCGCACCGGGGCCGTCCGTCACGTCCGTCACGGCCGACACCACGAACCACTTGACCGTTCCGCCCGAGGACGTCCAGCGGTGCGCGAGCAGACCCACTTCCACCCGGCGGCCGTCCCGGTGTCGCAGTGCCACCGTGCCGCTCCACCGTTCCCGCCCGGGCGGGAACGGCGGCGCCGTGCCGTCGATGCCGTCGGCGAGCAGCAGGTCCGCGGGCCGGCCCACGACCTCGGAGGGCGGATAGCCGAGGAGGCGGCGGGCGTCGTCGCTCCACTCGGTCACGATGCCCTGCTCGTTCACCGTGGCCGTGGCCGTGTACGCCGGCCCGCGCGAGGCGTCCGGCTCCTCCGGCCGCTCACCCGGGGAGGTGGGAAGTCGCTCCATCGCCGCTCATCTCGCCCTCGCTCGTGTTCAGCCGCTGTCCCACGGGGACGTGCGCGGCCAGGGGCTCCACTCACCAGCATGATCCGGCGGACCGGGGAGCACCAACGCAGTGCGGCGCCAGGACGAGTGCGAGGACCGCTCCGCCCGCCCGCCACACCATGGCGCGGCGCCGCCCGCCGAGGGCCGGCGGGTCCAGGCCGAGGAGCTCGACACCGCGCGGGGCGTCCCCGAAGACGCTGCTCCGGCCGGCCTTGACCGCGGCCTCCTTCAGTGCCCAGACCCCGGCCATCGCCTCGGGCCGGTCCTGGTCGACCAGGGACAGTTCCCCGGCGGAGAGGATGCGGTCCGCGACCCGGCGTACGGCGGCGGCCGAGACCGTCTCGCACAGGTCGACGCCGACCGGTTCCGGTGCCAGGGCCGCCGCCGTGTGGCGGGCGGTGTGGCTGATGGAGACGTGCAGGCCGGGCACCGGGCTGCCGCCCACCAGGATGCGGGGGCTGCCGTCCGGCCGCGGGAGGATCTCCACCTCCGCCGCCGGGACCGCGAGGGCCTCGCCGACCAGGCGTTTGGCGAGCGCGCGGCCGGCCGTCCACTCGGCCTGCCGCCAGGCCGGCAGGGCCCGGAGCAGGTGCTGCTCCGCCGGTGAGAGGGGCGGCGCCCGGTGGGGGCCGGGGCGCTCGGCGACGACGATGCCGGCGCCGCCCCACCGGTGGATCCGGCCGGGTTCGACCGGCGGAAACATCGGCGGACTCGGCGGCGGGCCCGACGGGAGCCGCGGCGGGAGTCGCGACGGCAGCCGCGAGGGGAGCCCCGACGGGGACGCGGTGTCCATGGCGGCGGCCCTACGCGGCGGGCGCCGGGTCGAGGCGCCGCAGCTCGTGCTCCAGCACGGACACGGCCCGCCGGATCTGGTCGGGCGTGTGGTCACGGGTGACGAAGAAGCGCAGCCGGGCCAGTTCCTCCGGTACGGCCGGGTGGAGGATCGGATTCACGCTGACGCCCTGCCGGAACAGGGCCTCCGCCAGACGCAGCGTCTTCGCCGAGTCCCCGACGACGGCCGGCACGACCGGGGTGTCCCGGCTGTCCCCGACGGCGACGCCGGCGTCACGGGCGAGGCGGACGAACAGCGCGGCGTTCTCCGCCAGCCGCGTCACGCGCTCCGGCTCGGCCCGCAGCACCCGCAGTGCGGTCAGCGAGGCGGCCGTGTCCGCCGGGGTCATGCCCGCGCTGTAGACGAAGCCGGGCAGCGTGTAGCGCAGGAACCCGACGGTCCCGCGGGTCCCGGCGACGTATCCACCACAGCTGGCCAGGGCCTTGGACATGGTGCCCGCCCACAGGTCCACGGACGCGCGGTCGACGCCGAAGTACTCGCCGATGCCGCGCCCGGTGGCACCGATCGTCCCGATGCTGTGCGCCTCGTCGATCATCAGCAGGGCGCCGTGCCGGCGCTTGACCTCGATCAGGGCCGGCAGGTCGGCGATGTCGCCGTCCATGCTGTACACGCCCTCGACGACGACCAGGACCCGCCGGTACTGGTGCCGGACCTGCCCGAGGAGGGAGTCGAGGGCGGCCGCGTCGTTGTGCGGGAAGGGCCGTCTGGTCGCGCCGGAGAGCCTGCAGCCCTGCAGGATGCTGTCGTGCGCCAGGGAGTCGTGGACGACGAGGTCCCCGGGCCCCACGAGGTGCCCGATCACGGAGACGTTGGTGGCGTGCCCGTTGGCCAGGGTGAGCGCGTCCTCGCAGCCGAGCAGGCCGGCCAGCTCCGCCTCCAGCTCCAGGTGCAGCGGGCGGCTGCCGGAGAGCAGCCGGCTGGCGGACGCCGAGGTGCCGCAGCGGTCCACGGCCTCCTTGGCGGCCGCGGTCACCCGGGGGTGCGTGGCCATGCCCAGGTAGTTGTAGCCGGAGAAGGAGAGCAGCTCCCGGCCGCCGACGACGGTCGTGTCCGTCATGCCGCCCTCGTGGACGAGGAAGTACGGGTTGGGCAGCCCCAGCCGGGCGAGCGTGCCCAGGCGTTCGCCGTGGGCGGCGACCTCGGGGAAGCACTCGATCCGGGTGAGCTCCTCGGAGAGGGGCACCGGGTCCGGGGCGGGCCCGGCGTCCGGGGCGGTCGCCGGGCCCGCCGACGGTGACGGCCCGGTGCCTTCGCCGTCCCCGGACCGCTGCTCGGGTACGTCTGCCAGTACGGGTACGTCTGCCGGTACGGACACGTCTGCCGGGACGGGTACGGCTCCCGGTTCGGATACGTCCGCCGTTACGGGTGCGGCTGCCGTCACGGGTGCGTCGCCCGCCACGGCCACGGCCGTGCCGGCGTATGCGCTCGCGATCAGGGCCGCGATGCCGGCGACGGTCGGCCGGTCGGCAGCGCGTTCGCCGAGGGTGCACCGGGGCCAGTCCCGGCTCAGCGCCGTGAACAGGTCGGTCAGCATCAGCGAGTCGAAGCCCAGGTCGTCGATCAGCCGGTGGTCCCCGCACAGATGGCCCACCGGGAAGGCGCTGATCCGCGCCACGTGCGCGAGCACGGAGCCGGTGACCTCGTCGTGTTCCTCCTCGACGTCGGCGTTCCCGGCCGGTGCGGGCGGTGGCGCGGGCGCGGGCGTGGGTGCGGAGGCGGGCGCGGGCGCAGGGGCTGGAGCGGGTACGGCCGGGGCGGCCGGGGCCTCGGCCCCGGGCTGCCGCGCGGGGACGGTGGCGGCCAGGCCGTGGAGCAGCACCACCTGCTGCTGGACCAGCTGGAGCAGCTCGTTCATCAGGCCGTTCACCGGGTGGTTCGCAGGCGGGTTCGCCGTGTGGTCCGAAGTGAGGCTCGCCGGGTCGTCGTGGTTCATCGGGGTCTCCGTGGGGGGTGTGGGCCGGGTGGGAAGGGAGTCGGCAGGCGTGGGCTGCGACGAGGCGGGCTGCGGGGTCGCGGGCTGCGCGGTCATGGGCTGCGCGGACGGGGTCTGCGCGGCCGGGGCCGGGCCGGCCGGGCGGGTTCCCGGCACCCAGTAGGACCGGGTGTCGAGCCCCGCCACCGGCAGGTCGATCAGCCGGCGGTCCGCCACGGGAACCAGCGCGCGGGGGTCGACCGGAACGCCGAGGACGGCCAGCTGTGCCAGGGCCCGGACGAAGCCGGTCGCGCCGTCCGCCGCCTCGTCGGCCGCGACCACGTGGACGTCGTCATGGCCGTAGAGGACCCGCCGGACCGATCCGAGCAGCGAGCTGCCGCCGTTGACCTGCAGGAAGATCCGCGCCCCCCGGTCGTAGGCGGTGCGGACGGCATCGCCGAAGTGGACCGGCGCGGACGCCTGCCGCGACCACAGCTCGCGCAGTTCGCCGGGGTCGGTGCAGACCGCCGCGTTCACCGAGGAGACGAACGGCAGGACGGGGCTGCTGATCGGGCGCTCGGCCAGCCCCGCCCGCACGGTCTTGTCCACGGCCGCCAGCAGCGGCGAATGGAAGGCGCCGGACACCTCCAGTGCCGCCGTGACGACGCCCGCCCGGGCACAGACGTCCCGCAGGGCGGCCAGCCCCCTCGGGGTGCCGCTCACCACGACCTGCCGCTGCTGGTTGAAGCAGGCCAGCCAGACGTCGTCGATGCCGTCGAGCAGCCGCCGGCAGGTCTCCTTGTCGGTCTGCACGGCGAGCATCCCTCCCTGCAGACCGCCCCCGGCCTCGCGGAACGCGGCACCCCGGTGGGCCAGCAGCCGGACCGTGTCCTCGGCGGTGAGCGCCCCGGCCGCCGCGGCGGCCGCGAACTCCCCGACGCTGTGTCCGAGGGCCAGCCCGGGGGTGACCCCGCAGTCGGCGAGCAGACGGGTGGCCGCGATCTGGACCGTGCCCAGCACCGGCTGGCACACATCGGTGGCGGTGACCGCCTGCCCGGTCCCGCCGGCGTCGCCCGGGGCGGCGGCCGCCCGGCCGTACAGCAGCTCGCCAGGGTCCAGGCCGGCGTCCCGCAGGGCCACCGCGCTCAGCGCGCCGACCGTCTCCCGGAAGCCGGCGAACCGCTCGTACAGGTGCCCCATCATGCCGGGCCGCTGACTGCCCTGGCCGGGGAAGAGGAAGGCAGTCCGCTGCGCCGCGTCCGGCAGCGGCGCGTCGGCGGCGTACGCGCCGTCCCCGAGGTCGCCCCGGGCACCCTCCCGGAGCTGCCGGCGGGCCCGCCGCAGCCGCTCGGTGAACGCCTCCGTGCGGGAGGCCGCGATCGCCAGCCGGGTCCGCAGCACCTCCCGGGAGCCCAGGGTGTGGGCCAGCGCGGTGAGGGGCGTCCGGCAGTCCGGGCCGAGCACGTCGAGCAGCTCGCCGATGTACGCGTCCAGCCGCTCCGGGCTGCCGGCCGAGAGCAGGAGGAGCTGCGGCTCCGTTCCCCCGGTGCGCACCGGCGGCCGGGTGACGGCCGGGCCGGGCCGCTCCTCCAGGACCACGTGGACGTTGGTGCCGCCGAACCCGAACGCGCTGACGGCCGCCCGCCGCGGGGCGTCCGAGGCCGTGCCCCTGGTCGGCCAGGGGAGCACGCTCCCGGCGAAGCGCAGGCCCGCCGCGGAGACGCCCAGGTCCGGATGGGGGGCGGTGTCCGGCTGCGGCACGACCGTGCCGTGGTGCACCACCAGCGCCGTCTTGATCAGCCCGGCGATGCCCGCCGCGGACAGGGAGTGCCCGATCAGGGCCTTGCCCGCACCCAGGTAGCACAGGGAGGGGTCCTCGTCGGGGTACTCGGTGCGCAGCCGGCGCAGTGCCTCGATCTCGGCCCGGTCGCCGGCGGCGGTCCCGGTGCCGTGTGCCTCCAGATAGGCCACGGAGGAGGGGGCGACACCGGCGTCGTCGTAGGCCCGCAGCATGGCGCGCAGCTGGCCCTCGGCGGTGGGCACCAGCGGTCCGGGGGACGCGCCGTCGTTGGCCGAGCCGATGCCCTTGATCACCGCGTAGACGCGGTCCCCGGCGGCGAGCGCGTCGGCGAGCGGCCGGATGACCACGGCGCCCGCGCCCTCGCCGAGCACGAAGCCGTCGGCCGCCTCGTCGAAGGGGCGGCACACCCCGGACGCGGACAGCGCGCGGAGCCGGGAGAAGCCGACGAGGCCGTCGGGGGTCAGGCTGAGGTACACGCCGCCGACGACGGCGATCCGGCAGCCGCCCTGGCGCAGCTGGGCGACCGCCTGGTCGAGGGCGACCAGGGATCCGGAGCAGGCGGCGTCGACGGCGAAGCTGGGGCCGCCCAGACCGAACTGCCGGCTGACCGTCCCGGCCGCCATGTTGAGCAGGCTGCCCGGAAGGGTGAACGTCTGGATGCTGCCGTGCGGACCCGCCTGGGCCCTGACCGCCGCGATACCGTCCGGGTCGTCCGGGTCCGCGGGGCCGTCCGGGTGGCCGGGGTGGCGGGGGCGCTCGGTGCGGTCGGCGCGGGCCGGGTCGTCGGCGTCGTCGGGGTCGGCCGCCGTCCGTACGGCGTCGGCCAGGGCCATGGCCCGGATGGGGGCCGCCATCAGGTCCTTGTAGTCCGACACCGACACGCCGACGAACACCCCGGTGTTCTCCCGGTCGAAGTCGCCCCGCCCCAGTCCCGCGTCGTCCAGCGCCTCACGGGAGACGTCGAGCATCAGCCGGTGCTGGGGGTCCATGGCCCGGGCCCGGGCGGGAGGGATGCCGTGGTGCAGGGCGTCGAAGCGGTCCACCCCGTCCAGGAAGGCGACCCGGTCGGTGTACGAGGCGTTGGCCGCGGACGGGTTGCCGGGCTCGTGGAAGGGCGCGTGGTTCCAGCGCTCCCGGGGCACGGCGGCGAACTGCCGCTCCCCGCTCTTCAGCAGCTCCCAGTAGGCGCGGATGTCGGTGGCGCCGGGGAAACGGCAGCCGAGTCCGGTGATGGCGATGTCGCTCATGACGGGCTTCCTTACGGTTCGGACGAGGAGGAGCGGGAGGGGAGGGAGCAACGGGAGGGGAGGGAGGGGGAGCGGGGCGGGTACGCCGGCGGTCAGCGGCGGGCGCCGGCCGGGGCGGGAGGCGGGGGAGGCGCGGAGAGCAGCGCCGAGGTCGGGCAGCGCCCGGTGTGCGGGAGGGGCGCGGAGAGCAGGACCGAGGTCGGGCACTTCCCGGCGCCCGGCACCGGACCGGCGCCCGGGGGAGGGCCGGTGGCCGGTCGCGGCTGCAGAGGCGGGAGAGGGAGCGGCGGCAGCAGCGCCTCCGGCGGCGCCTGGCGCCGGAGTACCCGGGGGATCGGGACCCGGAGCCGGGGAGCCCACCAGTTCAGGCCGCCCGCCAGGCGCATCAGCGCCGGTACGAGCACGCCCCGGACGAGCGTGGCGTCGAGGAGGACGCCGAGGCCGGCGCCGATCCCGAAGAACTGCAGCAGGGAGACCTGCGAGGTGCCGAAGCTCAGGAGGGTGAAGGCCAGCAGCGCGCCGGCCGTGGTGACGATGCCGCCGGTGTGGGCGATGCCCGAGACGATCGAGCGGGCGTTGTCCTGTCCGGCGTCGTGCGCCTCCTTGATACGGGCGAGGACGAAGACCTCGTAGTCCACCGACAGCCCGAAGACGATGCAGAACAGCAGCACCGGCATGGTCGTGCTGAGCGGTCCCGGGGTGAAACCCAGCAGGTGCTGCAGGTGCCCGGACTGGAAGACCCACACCATGGCTCCCATGACGGCCGCGAGGCTCAGCGCGTTGAGCGCGATGGCCTTCACCGGGAGCAGCACGCTGCGCGTGAAACCGAGCAGCAGGACGAACGTGGTCAGGGTGATCAGGCCCAGCGCCAGGGGTATCCGGTCCCCGACGGTGGCCTTGGCGTCCACGAGCACCGCGCTCGGTCCGCCGACGAGGGCCCCGCCACCTTCCGGAGCGGGAACCGCGCGGACGTCGTGCACGAGCTGCTGGGCGGCGCGCGACTGCGGGTCGGCCTGCGGCACCACGGAGAGCACCACCGGGCCGCCGGCGGCACCCACCGGTCCGCCGGAGCCGGTGACCGCGCTCCGCTCGCCGTGCCGGAACGATCCTCCGGGCCCGTTGACCAGATCCACCCCGGGGAGCGCGGACAGCCGGCGGGCGTAGTCCTGCCGTGCCGACGGGGACGTGGTGCCCGTCATGACGACGGTGAGCGCGCCGGAGCCCTTCGCGTCGAACGCGTCCCGCACCAGGTCCCCGGTCTGCCGGCTCGACGCGCTCACCGGCAGCGCCCGGTCGTCGGGGGTGGCGAACCCGGCGTGCGCGAACGGACCGGCGAGCAGCGCCAGCAGACCGATCACCGGCAGCGCCGCGAGCAGCGGACGGCGTACGACGATCCGCGCCAGCCCCGCCCAGAACCGCGACCGGGAGCCGGAGCGGACCCGTCGCCGCCACGGCACGGCCCAGGCGTTCACCCGGTGGCCGAGGAGCGCCAGCACGGCCGGCAGCACGGTCACGGCGCTCAGCGCGGCGATCGCCACCACGGCGATGCCGGCGTAGGCGAAGGACCGGAGGAAGTACGGCGGGAAGACCAGCAGCGTGGCCAGTGCGGCGGAGACCGTCGCGGCACTGAAGACGATCGTGTGGCCGGCGGTGCGCACCGTGCGCAGGGCGGCCTCGCGCGGGGCGGATCCGCCCGCGAGCTCTTCGCGGAACCGCGAGACCACCAGCAGGCCGTAGTCGATGCCGAGCCCGAGGCCGAGCGCGGTGGTCAGGTTCAGTGCGAACACGGACACGTCGGTGACGGCGCCCAGGGCGCTCAGCACCAGCAGCGTCCCGGCGATGGCCAGCACCCCGATCAGCAGCGGCAGGGCGGCGGCCACCGCACTGCCGAAGACCAGGACCAGCAGGATCAGGGTGCCCGGCAGGACGAAGGCCTCGGCCCGCTTCAGGTCGGACTCGGAGAGGTCCTGCAGCTGTGCTTCGATCAGCGCGGGCCCGCCCACGTGCACGGTCAGCGCCGGGCCGGAGGCGGCGCGGGGACCGCTCGCACCGCCGGCACCGTTCGCAGCGCTCAGGTCCTCGTCGAGCTGCCGGACGCGCTCGGCGAGCTTCTCCCCCTCACCGTCCACGTGCGCGACCACCATGGCGGCGTGGCCGTCCCGGCTGCGCAGCTCCGCCGCGCCACCCTTCCAGTACGAGGTCACGGCGGTCACGTGCGGCCGGGAGGCGAGGCGCTCGGTGAGCTCCTCGCCGGCCTTGCGGGCGGCCGGACCGTCGACGGAGCCGCCGCGGGCCTGCGCGACGACGACCAGGTTGGGCGTGGCGCCCAGGTGCTCGGCCGTCAGCCGGGTGACACGGCTGGACTCCGACCGCGGGTCGTCGTATCCCTGCGTCTTCAGCCGGCCGGTCGCCCCCGCGCCGAAGACGGCGGAGAGCAGCAGGAACGCCAGTGCGGCGAGGAGGACCAGTCGGGGACGACCGGTCGCAAAGACCCCTGCGCGACGGAACATGGGTGCCTCCGGTCCGGGTGGCGGATCGGTCCCGCTCGGGTGCGGGACGGTCGTCTTCCACCGTGCCGGGAGGCGGGCCGGGGCCGTAGCCCCGGCTGTTCGTTACTTGACAGGAGCGGCGGAGGAGTGGTCCGCCGCCGGCCCGTCACTCGTTCGACTGCTGGTTCTGCTGCTGGTTCTGCTGTTGTTCCTGCTGCTGGTCGGGCTGTTGCTGCTGGTTCTGCTCCTGCGGAGGCGGCTGCTCCTGCCGGCGCTGTTCCTGCTGCCGTTGCCGCTGTTGTTCCTGCTGGTTGGGCTGCTCCTGCTGCTGCCCGGGAGTCTCGCCGCGCGGTGCCTCCTGAGTGGGGGGTGCCGGGGCCTGCGAGGTCGGGGCCTGGGGCGCCGGGGTCTGGGGCGCCTGGGTCGGGGCCGGTGCCTTGGTGGTCGGCGGCGCCTGAGGAGTGGCCGGCCGGGTCCTGGGCGGCCTGGTGGGCGCCTGAGGGGTGGGGGTGGGTGCCTGGGTCGTCGGCGCCTGACCGGTGGGCGCCTGGCTGGGCGGCGCCTGCGGGGTGGGCACCTTGCTCTTGGGGGTTTCACCGGGAGGCAGCGGGCTGGCGGGTGCCTCGCTCGTGGGCGCCGGGGTGGGGGACTGCGCCGGGGTTTCGCTCTTGGGCGTCTCCGTCTTGGGGGTTTCGGTCTTGGGCGTCTCCGTCTTCGGGGTCTCGCTCTTCGGGGTCTCCTTCGCCGGGGTTTCGCTCTTGGGGGTCTCGGTGGGGGAGGTCCCCTTCGTCGGGGTCTCGGTCCCGGGCGCCTCGGTCTTCGGCGACTCGGTCTTGGGCGTCTCGGTCTTGGGCGACCCGGTGTCCTCCGGTGCCTTGGTGTCCTTGGGCGCCTTGGTGTCCTTGGGGGTCTCGCCACCGGGGGTCTCGGTCTTCTCGGGCGTCTTCGATTCCCCGGGCGCCTTGGTCTCCTTGGGAGGCTCGCCCCCGGGCGTCCTGGTGCCCTCGGGCGTCTCGGTGCCGGGCGGCCGCCCGGTGCTGCCCGGGGTCTCGGTACCGGGCCGCTCGGTGTTCGTGGGGTTCCCGGTCTCGTTGCCGGGCGGCCTGGGGCCGGTCGGGGTTCCGGTGCCCGGCGCCTCGGTGTTCGTCGGCGCCCCGGTGCCCGGCGTCCGGGTGCCCGGGGGACGGGTGCCCGGCGTTCCCGTGTTCGCGGGGGACTCGGGCGGCGGCGGCCACTTCGTCGGCGGCAGCGGCCAGTGCCTGGGCGGAGCCGGAGCCTTCCGGTCCTGCCGGCCCTGGTGGTCGCCCACCTGCCGGCTCACCCAGTGCTTGTCCTTCTGGTCGAAGATGACGAAGTTCTTGACCGGCTTGGGCGCGCGGTTGACCACCACCACGTTCTGCGGCCGGTATCCGGGCCACGCGGTGCCCTTCTGCGCGGGCCTGGTCCGCTGCGCGACCGCACGGCTCAGCGGATTGCCGCAGGCGCACCGCACCTTCGGCTCCCCGTGGCTGTCCACCAGTACGGCCGTACCGGCCTGGAGCACCGCCTGGTAGCTGGTCGGGGCGCCGTCGCGGAAGCCGTGGTTGGTGATCCGGGTGTCCGACCGCAGCTGTACGGGGGTCAGCGAGCGCAGATAGCCGGGGACCGCCTGCTCCCGGACGCCCACCACCGAGGCGAACGCCCGGTTCTTCACCGGGTCGGCGTTCAGGAAGCCGATCTGCTTCTCCACGTCGCAGCTGGCGAGGTTCCGGCTCCCGCCGTACAGGCCGGGTTCCGAGCCGGCCACGCTGGCCAGGGCCGCGGCCGTGGTCGCGGTCGGCGGGGCGTCGGGTTCGGCGGCGGGCAGTGCCGTCGTCGTGTTGGCCGTCGACGGGGTGAAGGGATCCGGCCCGGAGGTGTTGGTGGGCTGGAGGATGACCTCTCCGGCCACCGCCGGACCGCCGCCCGGCCGGGTGAGGACGACGGCCAGGACCACGGCGGCCACCACTGCGGTGGTGACCGTGGCGATCCGCGGCACCGAACGCCACCAGTGGCCGTTCCCTCCCCGGCCGGAAGGCTGCCCGGACCCTCCCGCCCCGCCGCCCGGCGGCGGAGAGGGCGGGGGAGGCGGCGGCGGAGGAGGGGGGCCGACCGGGGGACCGGTCGGGGGGCCGGACGGAGGGCCAGTGGGCCGGCCCCCCGACGGGGGCGGCGGGGGCGGCGGAGGGACGGACCCGGCCGGATCGCCGGAAGGGCGGCCGGAGAGGGGACCGGCCGGCGGGCCCGTCGGACGCTCTGAACGCGGTTCGGAACTCATCTTCCCCTCCTCCGCCTCGGCTCGGCTCGTGGAATCGGATGACGATAGGACCTTCTTTATGCCGCTTTGTGAGAGGTTTCACACCTTTGGACTCATTGTGTGCTCAGACGGCATGGATCCGCAGCGTCTGGCCGCCCCCGGCCCTCCCCGGCACGGCCCTGGCACGGCCCTGGCGCGGCCCCGGCGGGCGGCGCGGGGTGGCGGTCGGCGGATCGCGGCTGCAGGACCCCTCGGGGCAACCCGTGAGCTCCGCTAGCATGTTCGGATTCACGACACGCCCTCGTCGCCCGCCCTTCATCGGGGGGAGCGCGTCATCCGGTCGATGAGTGGCTTATTTGACCAAAACCTAACAAATCGGCCAAACAATTGATATCAAAAGCATCGCGGGTGTTTTCCGGGAAAAGCGGCGGAACGGCGTCCGGCGGGGGGCGGCGACCATGGACGGTCCTGTGGATCGTGGCGGGCGTGGTGGTCCTCGGATTCCTCGTCGCGCTGGAGATCACCGCGCGCCACTACGGCCTGCGGGGGCCGATGACCAATCAGGTCCGGGAAGTGGTGTTCGCCCCCAAATCGGCGCCGCTGCTGTACGGCAGCATGGCATTGATGATGACGGTGCTCACCTGGCGCCAGCGCTTTATCTCCCTCGGTGTCGCGATCGGCATCGACCTGGTCTTCTTCCTGGTGCGGCTGGCGGCCGACGCCAAGATGATGCCCGGCAACGGCGCGCTCTGGGTGGTCCTGGCCTGGGGGGTCATCGCACTGACCCGCCGCACCGGCGCGGAACGCGTCCTGCTGCTGAAGGGCGTCGGGCTGGGCCTGCTGCTGGTGACCGGCCGCAAGATCGGTGACATCTGGCTGCTCATCACCTCCAACAGCCGCCCGATGGTGCTGGACCAGTACGTGGCGACCGCCGACCACGCGCTGGGCAACCCCTCCTGGCTGGCGGGTCGGCTCGTCAACGCGACCGGTCCGGTCGGCTTCCACATCCTCGACTGGGTCTACGCCCAGCTCGGCGTCGCCGCGGTCCTCGTCTCCCTGTACGCGCTGCGCAACGTGGCGGCCGAGCGCCGCTTCCCGCGCCACCACCTGGTGCGCACCTTCCTGGTGATCGGCCTTCTCGGCCCCGGCATCTACATGATCTTCCCGGTGGTCGGGCCGATCTACGCCTACGGTGCCGAGGCCGGCGCGCACTGGGCGGTCGCCAACCTGTGGCCGGACATCATGCCCACGCCGTCCAGCGCCCCGCAGCCCATGCCGTTCGACGGGGTCACCCCGCGCAATTGCATGCCCAGCCTGCACACGGCCTGGGCCACCGCGATATTCATCCATTCCCGGAAGGGGCCGCGCATTCTGCGGTTCTTCGGCACTTTCTGGCTGATCGCCACCCTCGCCGCGACGCTGGGATTCGGCCTCCATTACGGCGCCGACATCATCGCGGGCGTGGTGTTCACGCTCACCATCGAGATGGCCCTGCGCACACAGGCGCGCGGCTGGGACCGGGCGGGAATCGGGTTCGTCGCCTGTGGCGCGACCGTGTTCGTCGCCTTCCTCCTGTCCTACCGCTTCCTGCCGGTGGAGATGGCCCGCCTCCCGTGGCTCTTCGGACCGCTCCTCCTCCTGGCGACGGGCTCGGTCATCGCCGGCTACGTACGGATCACGCGGCGGTGGGAACCGAAGGCCGCCGTCCCCGCACAGCGGCAGCCCGAGAAGCAGCCCGAACTGGTCTGACCCACACCACCGGCCCGCGCCCCCCTGGACGCGGGCCGGTGGTCCGAGCGCCGCGCTGCCGGGACACTGTCCCCAGGGGGATCCGCGGCACGGTGCCCGGCAAGGCGGTGAGGAGCATGGCCCGCATCCGCAGCCGGATCCTCAGCCGGGTCCGGATCCGGCGGAGGATCGGCACCCGTACGGCTGTGGGACTCACCGTGGCCGTCCTGGCCGCAGCCAACCTGGCGGTGCACCGCTGGCCGGGCCCGCCCGGCCTGCTGACGGCCGTCGCCGGCACCGCCCTCCTCCTCGCCGTGCTCCGCTGGGCCGGCGGGACCCCGGCCGACGCGGGTCTGGCGCCGGACACCCTCGCCCGCGGCGCCCGGTGGGCCCTGGTCCTGATCGGCCTGGTCGCCGCCGTCTACCTCGCCGCAGCCCTGCTGCCGGCGACCCGGGTGCTGTTCCAGGACAGCCGGTACGAGGCGATGACCGGCGGCGAGGTGCTGCTCCGCGCCTTCGTGCTGGTCCCCGTCGGCACCGTCCTGCTGGAGGAGACGGCCTTCCGCGGCGTGCTCTACGGGCTGGTGGACCGCGACCACGGCGCCGTACGGGCCACGGCCGTGTCCAGCGTGCTGTTCGGCCTCTGGCACGTGCTGCCCTCGCTGGGGCTGGCCACCGCGAAGCCGGCGGTGGAGGGCGTCTTCGGGGACTCCGCGGCCGGCGCCGCCCTGGCCGTCCTGTCGGCCGTGCTGTTCACGGCCGCCGCGGGCGTCCTCTTCTGCGAGCTGCGCCGCCGCAGCGGCAGCCTGCTGGCCCCCATGGGCCTGCACTGGGCGGTCAACGCACTCGGCTACCTCTTCGGCCACCTCCTGCGCTGACCGCCCGCTCCCTCCCCGGCCTCGTGCGCGGCGTCTCATTGCTGCGGCCCGACGATCTCCTTGAGCCGGTCCAGATCGCCCGCCGTGAACCCGGTCGGCCGCATCACCGCGTTCCAGCCGTCGACGTAGGCGACCTTGTACGTGTGCCCGTGCCCGTCCGGCACGCCCGTGGAGAACGGCAGGTCGGCGGTGATCTGCCAGAACGTCACGAAGGGGATCCAGACCATCGACTCCAGCACGTCGTCGCCGGGTGCCTCGCCGATCCAGTCGGGTTCGGACAGGACCAGGTTCGGGCTCCACCACACGATCGGATCGGACGGGTTCATGAGGTACAGCACCCGGGTGCCGTCCCACGGCTTGCCGGCCGGCGGGATCCCGGCGGCCGGGTCGTGGGTGAAGCGCACGGTCCGTCCCTCGCGGTAGACGGGTTCCCGCTCGGGACTGCCCGGGTCCCGGCCGTCGCTGAACTCGCGGAACAGCGTGTTGAAGTTGGGCGGGCCGGCGAACAGGGTGCCGGCGGTGCGGTTGCGCAGGTCGTACTCCCCGCTGAAGGCCGTCTCACCGCCGAACGAGCCCAGGCTCTCGCCCGCCACGAACAGCCGCGGCCGCTGGTCCTGGGGGAGCTTGGACCAGGTGTCGTAGACCGCGTCGAAGAGTTCCCGGCCGGCCTCGCGGGCCTTGGACTGGTCGACGAGGTACGACATCCACGAGGGCAGGTACGAGTACTGCATCGCCACGGTCGCCGAGTCCCCGTTGCCGAGGTACTCGAAGGTGTCCACCGCGGCGGGGTCCACCCAGCCGCTGCCCGTGGTGGTCATCACCAGCAGGTTCTCGCGCTGGAAGCCGCCCGCCCGCTGGAGGTCCGCGACGGCCTTCGCGGCCCGGCCCTCCGCGTCGTCGGCGGACTCCAGCCCGGCGTAGGCCCGGACCGGCTCCTGCGCCGGCCGGTGCGTGAACGCGCCGATCTCCTGGGCCGACGGCCCGCCGCCGGCGAAGGCCCGGCCCTCCCGGCCGAGGGTGTCCCACGGCACGACGGAACCGGGGCCGCCCGAGCGCAGGCCCGTGGTGGGCTGGTGCACGCCCTCCGGGGTCTGCGTGTCGCGCAGCGAGAACGCCTCGTTCGCCGCGTTCACGAAACCCTGCAGCAGCAGCCCGGAGAACGCCAGCCAGGCCAGCACCGCCACCAGCAGCCAGCCGGTCACCCGCGCCGCCCGCTCACCGAACCAGCGGTCCAGCAGCCGGGCGCACCGGCGGTAGACGGCCCGGAGCCCGCGCCCGGTCCACAGGAGCAGGAAGAAGACGGCCGCGGCCACGAACGGGCAGGCCACGGCGGTGGCGACGTTGTGGTCGGTGACCCCCATCAGACGGCGGATCTCGTACTGCCAGTACTGCCCGAGCCCGAAGGAGACACCGAACAGCACCACCGCGGCGACCAGCAGGACCAGCCAGGACCGGCGCGCGGGAGTGCGCGCCGGCCGGTCGGCGAAGGCGCGCCACACATAGGCCCCGACCACGCCGAGCCCGTACCCGATGGCCGCGCTGATGCCGCAGATCAGCCCCTGCAGGACGCCCCCGCGCGGCAGGAGCGAGGGAGTGAAGGACAGACAGGCCAGGACGAGGGCGCCCCAGCAGCCGGGCAGGGTGAGGTGGAAGAGCCGGCGCAGCCTCCCGGGGGCGGCGGTCGCCGGTTCCTGCGGCGACGCCGGCTCCCCGGACGCGGACATCTTGGTTGCGTTCGTCATGGCCGTCCTCCGGGAGCGTGCTCCCCGGGCCCGTCGGGCGGGGCGGTCCACTCCGCTCCGGTGCGCGTGCGGAACGCGGCGACGGCGGACTCCAGGGTGGGGAAGAAATGACGGGGGTCGATGGTGCGGTCGAGCTCGTAGCGCTGGATCTTGCGCCGTACGGGGTCCTTGAGTTCGGCGAACACCAGGTGCACGCCGTCCGCGTTGAGCTGCTCGTCGAGCTCCTGCAGTACGTCGGCGGCAGTGGTGTCCACATCGGTCATGGGTTCCGCCGCGACCACGATCCAGCTGGGCCTGGGGTCCGCGGAGGCCAGCCGCCGGACCTCGTCGCGGAAGGCCCCGGCGTTGGCGAAGAACAGCGGCGCGTCGAACCGGTAGATCACCAGGCCGGGCAGCCGCCCGGCCCGCGGGTAGGACCGCACGTCGTGGAAGCCCTCCAGCCCCGGCACCCGCCCCAGCACCGTGTTGTACGGCCACCAGGCCCGCCGGAACACGTTGAGGACGGACAGCGCCACGGCGATCGCGATGCCGGGCAGCACCCCCAGCAGCGCCACCCCGACGAAGGCGGCGGCGCACAGCAGGAACTCCGTACGGCGCTGCCGCCACAGCCGCACCGTCCCCGGCACGTCGGCCAGGGACAGCGAGGCGGTGATGACCACGGCCGCCAGGGCGGGCTGGGGAAGGTTGCGGAACAGCCCGGGGACCAGCAGCAGCATCAGGACGATCAGGGCCGCCCCGGTCACCCCGGTGAGCTGGGTCCGGGCGCCCGCCCGTTCCGCCACCGCCGTCCGGGACCCGCTGGTGCTGACCGGGAAGCCCTGGAAGAAGGAGGCCGCCAGGTTGGCCGCTCCGATCCCCGCCATCTCCGCGTTGCCGCGGACCTCCTCCCCGGTACGGGCGGCGAAGGCCGAGGCGTTGGAGATGGTGTCGGTCAGGGACACCAGGGCGATGCCCACCGCCCCGGCGAACAGCGGGGCGAGGTCGGCGAGCCGCACCTCGGGCACGGTGAACGGCGGGAAGCCCTCGGGCAGCACCCCGACCAGGCCCACACCGCGCCCGCCCAGGTCGAAGACGGCGGCCGCGGCGATCGCCAGCACCACCATCACCAGCACCGCGGGGACCTTCGGCAGCAGCCGCTGCAGGACCAGGATCAGGACGATGCCCCCGATGCCGACCGCGGCGGCGGCCGGCACCACCGCGCCCTCGGCGATCTTCCGGGCCACGGCCGCGCACTCCTCGATCAGGGAGTCCGCGTCCACCGAGAAGCCCAGCAGCTTGGGCAGCTGGCCGATCAGGATCGTCAGGGCCAGCCCGTTCATGTAGCCGATCATGGTGGGCTTGGAGATGAGGTCGGCGATGAACCCGAGCTTGGCCACCGAGGCCAGGATCATGATCGCCGCGGTCATGAGCGCGAGCACCGAGGCCAGGGCGACGGCCCGGTCCGGGTCCCCGCCGGACGCCACCAGCGGCAGCACGGTGGCCGCGATCATGGGGCCGAGGGAGGAGTCCGGTCCCAGGACCAGGATCCGGGACGGCCCGCACACCGCGTACCCGAGCAGACAGAGGATCGTCGTGTACAGACCGGTGATCGACGGCAGGCCCGCCAGCTCCGCGTACGCCATGCCCTGAGGCACCAGCAGGGTCGTCAGCACCACCCCCGCGACCAGGTCCTTGACCAGCCACTCACGCCGGTACGACGCCACCGCGCGGACCCCGGGCACGGCCCGAAGCCGGGTGGCGGCCCCCCGGACGCTGCGCTCGGTAGTCACGGAAGGGCCTCCCGCTCAGGAGCTCCTGGACCGGCGGGCCAGGAACTTGCCCAGCTCCCACGCGAGCAGGAGCACGACGGCGGCGAGCAGCGCCCAGCCGAACTGCCGCGCGGTGATCGAGGTGGTCCCCAGGATCCGCCGGAAGCCGTCCACCTGGGTCGCCATCACCGCCAGGACGAGCTGGGCCAGGGCCACCCAGTTCATCTGCTTGCTGTCGAAGGTGGCCGTGGTCAGCACGGACTCCGTCTCGTTGCGGCATTCGAAGGCGGCCACGATCAGGCAGAGCGCGAAGGCGGTGAACGCGATCGACTGGCCGGTCGCGGTGCTGCCGAAGTGGTCCGTGCCCAGCCGGATCAGCCCGAGCAGGATCACGGTGACCGCCAGTCCGGCCAGCCCGACGGTGACCAGCACCCTCCGGGTGAGCACCGATTCACCGCGGGGGCGCGGTCTGCGCCGCATCAGGCCGGGGCTCTCCCGGTCGAAGCCGAGCGCGAAGCCGAAGGACGCGTTGACCACGAAGTGGATCCACAGCACCTGCGGAGGCGTGAAGGGCTCGCCCGCCGCGATGTTCAGGACGGTGGCGCCGAGGAACGTCAGCACGAAGGTGACCAGCAGGAGCAGCACGAACCGGATGTACTTGGTGAGGTTGTCGTAGATCGTCCGGCCCTGCTCCACGGCGTAGACGATGGTGGCGAAGTTGTCGTCGGAGAGGATCATGCGGCCGGCGTTCTTGGCCACGTCCGTCCCGCTGCCCATGGCGATGCCGATGTCGGCGGCCTTGATGGCGGGCGCGTCGTTGACGCCGTCGCCGGTCATCGCGACCACCTCGCCCTTCTTCTTGAGGGTGTTCGCGAGCAGCACCTTGTGCTCCGGCGCGACCCGTCCCACCACGCCGATGCCGTCGATCCGGGCGAGCCGCTCCTCCTCGCTCATGGCGGCGAACTCGGCGCCGAGCACCGCCTCGCCGGGGATGCCGAGCTGCCGGGCGATGGCCGCACCGGTCGTGACGTCGTCCCCGGTCACCAGACGGACCGTGATGTGCGCCGACCGGGCACTGGCCACCGCCTCCCCGGCCTCCTGCCGGGGCGGGTCGACCATGCCGACGAGACTGGTCATCCGCAGGCCGGTGACGTACCCGAGCAGGTCACCCTCCGGGTCGAAGGCATCCGGATCCAGGTCACGGGTGGCCGCGGCCATCACCCGGTATCCCTCGCCGCCCATCCGCGCGGTCGCCTCCTCGGCCCGGGCCATCAGGTCGGCGTCCCACGGAACGGTCTCGCCCGCCGCGAGCGCGCCGGCCGCCCGCGCCATCACCGCCGGGGCCGCGCCCTTGACGAAGCAGCGGACCACCGGACGCCCGGACGGGTCCACCGCCGAGTTGAAGGTCGCCATCAGCTTGTAGCCCGGGTCGAAGGGCAGGGTGGCGAGCCGGGGGAGGGCCGCCCTGGTGCCGTCCGTGTCCAGTCCGGCCTTGTGCGCGAGCACCAGCAGCGCGCCCTCGGTGGGGTCGCCCACCACCTTGCCGTCGACCAGCTTCGCGTCGCTGGCCACCACGTACGGCAGGATCGCGTCCTCGATCCCCGCCGCGGCTCCGGCGGCATGGCTGACCTTCCCCTCCAGCCCGTACCCCGTACCCGAGACGGTGTACCGGTCGGTGGGACTGAGCACTTCGACGGCGGTCATCTGGTTCATCGTCAGGGTGCCGGTCTTGTCCGAGTTGATCGCCGACGTGAACGCCAGGGTCTCGACCGACGGCAGCTCCTTGACGATCGCGTTGCGTTTGGCCAGGTTGAGGCTGCCGACGGACAGGATCGCCTGGGTGACGGTCGGCAGCGCCTCGGGGATGGCCGCGATGGCCAGCGAGACGGCGCTGACGAACAGCACGTCCCAGGCCTGACCGCGGCTGCGCCCCAGCGCGAACATCACGATCATGGTCAGGCCGGCCGCCCCGGTGATCCACAGCGTCAGGGTGTCGAGCTCCCGGGTGAGCGGCGGCACCTCCTTCTCGGTGGCCGACAGCATGCCGGAGATCTTGCCGAGCTCGGTGTCCTTGCCGGTCGCCGTGACCACGAGGACTCCGCTGCCGTGGGTGACGGGCGTGTTCATGAAGGCGGTGTTGGTCAGCTCGCCCGGGGTCGCCGGGCCGGCCGGCAGGATCACGGTGTCCTTCGCGGCGGGCACGCTCTCGCCGGTCAGCGCCGATTCGTCGATCTGCAGGGCGCTGGCCTGGACGATCCGCCCGTCCGCGGGCACCTGGTCCCCGGCCGAGATCAGCACGATGTCGCCGACGACCAGCTGTTCGGCGGGGATCTCCGCCTCGGTGTCGTCCCGGCGCACCCGTGCCGTCGCCTTCATCATCGACTTCAGCGCGTTCATCGCGCTCTCCGCCTTGCCCTCCTGACGCAGCCCCACCACCGCGTTCAGCAGGGTCAGCACGATCAGCAGGACGGCGGTGGTCCACTCCCGGATGAGGAGCGAGACCACGGCCGCGGCCACGAGGACCAGCTGCATGTAACTGCGGTACTGGGCGAGGAACCGGCGCCAGGCCGGCGTCCGGGCCTCCTCGGGCAGCGCGTTCGGGCCGTGCGCCGACAGCAGCTCCGCGGCCCGCGCCGCGGACAGGCCGGCCGCCGGGTCGACGTCGAACGCCGCCGCGACCTCCTCCGGTGTGCGCGCGTACCAGCCGACCTCCCCGGGCCCGGCCGGTCCTCCCGTGAAATCCGACTCCACCGTCATCGTTCCGCCTTCGGTCCGCCGGTCCGCCGCTGGTCCCGCCCGCTAGTCCCGCTCCCGCTCCTTCTTCCGCTTCTTCTTCCGCTTCTTCCTCGCCCCGTCCGCGTACGGATCGGCCGGGGCCCCCTCCGGGGCCTCCCGCTCCAGGTCCCGCCGGGCGGAGAGCAGTTCCTTCCGCGCCTCCTTCCCCACGTCGGGGTAGCGCGGATCGATGCCGATCAGGGTGTGGGCGAGGATCGACGCCGCGCAGATCCGGGCGAACCACTTGCGGTCGGCCGGTACGACGTACCACGGCGCCCACTTGGTGCTCGTGGCCGACAGCATCTCGGAGAACGCCACCTGGTAGTCGTCCCACCGGCGCCGCTCCCGGACGTCGGCCGCGGAGAACTTCCAGTTCTTCTCCGGCAGGTCGATCCGCTTCAGGAAGCGGGTCCGCTGCTCCTCCTTGGACAGGTTCAGGAAGATCTTCACCACCTTGAACCCGTTGTCCGTGAGGTAGCGCTCCCACTCGTTGATCTGCCGGTAGCGCTGGTCCCACACCTCCGGCCCGCAGGCCTCGGCCGGCAGCTTCTGCCGGACGAGGTTCTCGGGGTGGACCCGCACCACGAGGACCTCCTCGTAGTGCGAGCGGTTGAAGATGGCGATCTCGCCGCGCTCCGGCAGCCGCCGGGCGTAGCGCCACAGGTAGTCGTGGTCGAGCTCCTCGGCGGAGGGCACCTTGAAACTGCTGACCCGTACGCCCTGCGGGTTCACCCCGCTCATCACGTGGCGGATCGTGCCGTCCTTGCCGCCGGCGTCGAGGGCCTGGAGGCACAGCACCACGCCGTGGGAGTCCGCGGCGGCCAGCCGCTCCTGGTACTCGGCGAGCAGCGTCACCCCGGTCCGCAGCAGCTCGACCCCGTCCTGCTTCTGCATGCCCGCCCGGTAGCGGGGGTCGAAGTCCCGGTCCAGGCGCACTTCCGACCCCGGCTTCACCCGCAGCGGCCGGATGAACTCCGCGATGCGTTCGGCCCTGTCGTCCGACATCACCGACCGTCCTTCCCGGGGCCCGATGCCCTGGCGCTCATTCTCGGCTCGCCCCGCGAAGATCGCCCGCCGGGCGGCCGCAACAGGGCGCAGCGCGGGCCCGGTCGCCGCCCGTCCCCGTGCACCGCCCGTCCCCGCGCACCGCCGTCCCCGCTCACCGCCCGTGCCAGATCCGCTCGTACGCCGCCCGGTAGCCCGGCGGGTCCCAGGACGTGGCACCGCCGCTGTTCCGCGCCGTCACCACGTGGACGGGGGCGACGTAGCCGCTGGCGGGCCGGCCGGCGAAGGCGCGGTTGAACTCGTCGACGATCTGCCAGCCCTGCTGGTGCAGCGGCTCGGGGACGGTGGCGGCCTGGTACTGCCCGCTGTTGATGCGCTGGAAGGCGGACGGATCGCCGTCCCCCGCACCGATGTTGAACGGCGGCCCCTCGCCCGGCCGCCCGGCCGCCCGCAGTGCCGGGGCGGCATCGGCGAAGTACAGGTCGTTGATCGCGACGGAGTCCGTCCACCGGTCGCCGAAGCGGGACAGCAGGGAGGAGACCTGCTGCGGGGTGCGCTGGGTGGCGTCGGGGATGGGGATGTTCTCCGTCGCCAGCAGCCGCACCCCCGGGCAGTCGGCCAGCCGCCGCTTGATCAGCTCGGACTTGTTGCGGGCGAACGGGATGGAGTCGTCGGTGAAGACCACGGCCCCGGAGTTCCCGCCGGACCGGGCGATGACCCAGTCCGCGCTGATCCCCGCCACCTCCTCCACCCGGGTGGTGATGTTGGTGAACAGCCTGGGCCTCGTGCTCGGCCCGGGGGAGCTGACGGCGTGCCAGCCGACCAGCGGGATGCCCGCGGCCGAGGCCCGCGCGGTCTGCTGCGCGGTGAGCAGGGGATCGAAGCCGCCGACCACGATGCCCGACGGCCGGAGCGTGACCGCCTGGCTCAGCGCGGTCTGGATGCCCGCCGGGGTGCCGCCCCCGTCGATCACCCTGACCCGCCAGCCGACGGACGCCGCGGCCTCCCGGACGCCCTGCGAGACCCCCGCGACCCCGGGATTGGTCATGGTCTGGGCGACGTACACCAGGGACTTCCCCGGAACCGCCCGCGGGCCGGTCGTGGGCCCGTTCCAGGCCGGGTCGGTCCGCTCGGCCCGCGCCACCGTCCCCTTCGCCCGCGCCAGGACCGCCGGGCAGCCGGCGCCGGGTGACGGGGCCGCGGCCCGGTCCGGTCCGCCGCCGCAGCCCGCGGCGAGGACGGACACGGCCGCGCACAGGGCCGCGGCCGCGAGGGGGCTGTTGCGGTTCGGGTACACGGTGCTCCTGACGTGAGGCGCTCGCGGGTGGTCAGTGGGTGTCCGGGGCCCGGGCGCGCAGCCGCCGCCGCGCCGTGTAGCCGGAGAGGCCCACGGCCAGAAGGAGCGTGCACCCGTTGAACAGCGGCGTGGCCCAGAACTGGGCGCCGAGCTGCCCGATCCCCGCCAGCCCGACGGCGAGCAGGCCGACGGCCACCAGGGTGCCCAGCGCGTTGGCCCGGCCCGGCCGGACCGTGGTCGAGCCCAGCAGCGCGCCGACGAACGCGGGCAGCAGGTAGTCAAGGCCCACGCTCGGGTTGCCGATCTGCTGCTGCGCGGCGAGCAGGACCCCGGCGAGGCCCGCGACCAGGCCCGAGCCGGCGAAGGCGCAGACGGAGTACCGGCGGGTGCGGATGCCGAGGATCCGGGCGGCCCGCGGATTGGACCCCACGACGTACAGGTACCGGCCGAGCGGCAGCCGCTCCAGCACCACCCACAGCACGGCGGCGGTGGCCGCGACGTAGTAGGCGGGCAGCGGCAGGCCGAGGAACCGGGCGTCGTAGAGGCCGGTGAACGCGGCCGGCAGGCCCTCCGGGCCGGGCACGATCCGCCCGCCGTCGGTCAGCCATCCGGAGACGGCGTACATGATGCTGCCGGTGCCGAGGGTGGCGATCAGGGAGTCGATCCGGGCGAACTCGACGATCACCCCGTTCACGGCGCCGACCGCGGCCCCGCCGAGCACGACGGCGAGGCAGGCGGCCGGCCAGGGCGTCCCCGCGTCGACGATCAGGTACATCACCAGGACGTGCGCCAGCCCCAGCCCGTAGCCGACGGACAGGTCGAACTTGCCGGTGGCGATGGGCAGCGTCACGCCGAGCGCCAGCAGGGCCGGGATCGACTGGTTGGACAGGATCGAGGACACGTTGTCCCGGGTGGGGAAGGTGTCCGGCAGCGTGGCGGAGAACAGCGCGAAGAGTACGACGGCCAGCGCCAGCAGTCCGTAGCTGCCCAGGAGGTGGTGCCCGCGCGGGGACCAGCGGGTCACGGCGCCGCGTCCCCGGTCACCGCGGGCAGTGCCGAGGCGGCGCGGGTGAGCGCGGCGGGCGTCAGCGCGGCACCCGTGAGCTCGGCCGCCACCGCACCGCGGACGAACACCAGCGCACGGTGGCAGAGGTCGGCGACCTCCTCGAAGTCGGTGGACACCAGCAGGACCGCCAGCCCCTCGCCGGCCGCGGCGTCGAGCAGCCGGTGGATCGCCGCCTTGGCCCCGACGTCCACGCTCGCCGTCGGCTCTTCCAAGACCAGCAGCCTCAGCCGCCCCCGGAGCGCCCGGCCGAGGACCACCTTCTGCTGGTTCCCGCCGGACAGGGCCGCGATGGCCGCCTCCGTGTCAGGGGGCCGTACCGCGAACCGCTCGACCAGGTCCGCCGCCTCGCGCCGCTCGCGCCGGGGCAGCAGCGGCCGCCACGCCGGCACCCCGGCCGCCCGGGGATTGGCCAGGAAGTTCTCCCGCACCGTCAGATCGGGGGCGCAGCCCTCCTCCTGGCGGTCGGCGGGCACCAGACCGACCCCCCGCCGGACGGCGGCGGCCACCGACCGCGGGCGGTACGGGCGCCCGTCGAGCAGCGCGAGCCCGCCGAGCGGCGGCAGCGCGCCGGCCAGGGCCCGGCCCAGGTGGACGTGCCCCGCACCGGTCAGCCCCACCATGCCGAGGATCTCCCCGGGCGCCAGGTCCAGGCTGACGGGCCCGGTCCACCCGGTCGTCACTGCGTCCAGGCGCAGCACGGGCGGACCGCTCCCGGGCACGGCGGCGTCCGGGCCCCGGCCGGCCGGTGCCGTGCCCGCGATGTCCCGGACCAGCCGGGCGGGCGGGTACCCGGCCAGCGGGCCCCGGCCGGTCAGCCGGCCGTCGCGGAGGACGGCGAACGTGTCGGCGACCCGGTACACCTCGTCGAGCCGGTGGCTGACGTAGAGGACGCCGTGCCCCCGGTCCCGCAGCCGGTGCAGGACCGCGAACAGCCGGGCGCAGTCCGCGGCGGGCAGCGTGGCGGTCGGCTCGTCGAGGACGAACAGCTCCGCCCGGCGGGCCAGCGCCCGCGCGATCGCCACCAGCGAGCGCTCGGCGGGCGGCAGGTCCGCGATCCGGGCGCCGGGGTCCAGATGGCCGGCGACGACCGCGAGGGCCTCGGCGCACCGGTCCCGGGTGCGCCGCCACGAGATCAGGCCGTGGCGGCGGGCGTAGCCCGTCCCCAGGGCGATGTTCTCGGCGACCGTCATCCACTCCACCAGGCCGAGGTCCTGGTGGATGAAGGACATCGCCGCGGACGCCCCCTCGGAGCCGAGCGGGTGCCCGGCGACCGTCACCTCGCCCTCGTCGGCCCGGTGTACCCCGGCGAGGACCTTGACGACCGTGGACTTCCCGGCACCGTTCGGGCCGAGGAGGGCCAGCACGCTGCCGCCGTACAGGTCGAGGCTGACCCGCTCCAGCGCGACGGTGCCGCCGAACCGCTTGCCCAGACCCCGGATCCGCACGAGGGGTTCCGCGCCGGAACCCCGGGGACGGCGGCCCGCCGGGGGGTCGGAAGGGTCATGGGCGTCATGCACGGACGTCTCCGGAGCCGGCCTCGGATCTCCCTCGCGGGAGCGTGGGACAGACAGGATGCTACCGGGATGAAAAGGGCGTTCTCTGGCATTGCGGGACGTGCGGCGGATGTCATGCGGCGTCCAGGGCGCATTCGGCCCAGATCACCTTGCCCTCGGGGGTGTAGCGGGTGCCCCACGCCTGTGACAGCTGGGCCACGAGGAACAGGCCGCGCCCGCCCTCGTCGGTGCCGGCCGCCCGCCGCAGGTGCGGGGCGGTGCTGCTGCCGTCGGAGACCTCGCAGATCAGGGTCCGGTCGCGGATCAGCCGCACCCGGATGGGTTCGCCGCCGTACCGGACCGCGTTGGTGACCAGCTCGCTCAGCATCAGCTCGGTGGCGAACGCGAGCTCGTCCAGCCCCCAGTCGGCCAGCCGGCGGGTGGCGGCGGCCCGGATGTCGGAGACCCGCGCGGGATCGGCCGGCACGTCCCATACGGCGACCCGGTCGTCGGACAGGGTGTGGGTACGGGCGACCAGCAGGGCGATGTCGTCGGTGGGGTGTTCGGGCGCCATGGCGTCCATCACGGCCTGGCAGGTGTCCTCGGGGGTCCGGCCGGGGTGCGCCAGGGTGCGCCGCAGGTCGTCGAGGGCGAGGTCGATGTCACGGTTGCGGTCCTCGACCAGCCCGTCGGTGTAGAGGATCAGCGTGCTGTCCCGGGGGAGCTCGATCTCGGCCGTCTCGAAGGGCAGGCCGCCCAGGCCGAGCGGGGGCCCGGCGGGCAGGTCGGGGAAGCTCACCGTGCCGTCGGGGCCGACCAGCGCCGGCGGCAGGTGGCCGGCCCGGGCCATGGTGCAGTGCCGCGAGGTCGGGTCGTAGACGGCGTACAGGCAGGTGGCACCGACGATGCCGTTGCTGCCCGTGGGCCCGTCGTCGCCCTCCTCCCGGTCCAGCCGCACCAGCAGGTTGTCCAGGTGGGTGAGGAGTTCGTCGGGGGCGAGTTCCAGTTCGGCGAAGTTGCGGGCCGCGGTCCGCAGCCGGCCCATGGTGGCGGCCGCGTGCAGGCCGTGGCCGACGACGTCCCCCACCAGGAGGGCGACCCGGGTGCCGGACAGCGGGATCACGTCGAACCAGTCGCCGCCCACCCCGGACTCGGCGGGCAGGTAGCGGTGGGCGACCTCGACGGCGCCCTGCTCGGGCAGGCCGCGCGGGAGCAGACTGCGCTGCAGGACCAGGGCCAGGGTGTGCTCGCGGGTGTAGCGGCGGGCGTTGTCGATGCACAGGGCGGCCCGGGCGCAGAGCTCCTGCGCCAGCCGGCCGTCGTCCTCCCCGTAGGGGGCCGGGTCCCGCAGGCGGTAGAAGCTCGCGATGCCCAGCAGCGCGCCGCGGGCGAGCAGCGGGACCGCGACGAGCGAGTGCACCCCGTAGGAGAGGAGCGCGAGCGAACGCTCGGGGCTCTGGGCGAACCAGCCCGCCGCGTCCTTCAGCTGCGGCTCCAGGACCGTCTGCCCGCTGCTCAGGGCGCGCATGTGGGGGGTGCCCGGCCGGAAGTCCAGTTCCTGTCCCGCCGGGTAGAAGGGGCAGTCGTCGGTGATCCCGTGGAGCACGGTGCGGTGCAGGTCGGTCTCGGGGTCGAAGGTCTCGTCGCCGCGCAGCACGGCCTCGGGCAGGTCGACGGTCACGTAGTCGGCCAGACCCGGTACCGCCAGCTCGGCGAGCTCCGCGGCGGTCCGCGTCACGTCCAGCGTGGTCCCGATCCTGGCGCTGGCCTCGGCCAGCAGCTCCAGCCGGCGGCGCGCCTGGACGGCGTACTTCCCGACCTCCGGCTCGCCGACGAGGACCAGGCCGCGGACCGAGCCGGGACGCGCGCCGACGCTGCCGCCGCCGCTGCCGGTCCCGGCCGCCGGGCCGGCGCGCGGCGCGACGGAGAGGTGGTGGACGGGCGGGGTGTTGCTGCCGATCACGGCCTCGACGACCATGCCCTGCACCCCGGAGGCGCTGGTCACCGGGTGGCTCAGCAGGGTCGCCCCGCGCCCGTGGGGCAGGGGCACCTCGATCGCGCCCCGCCGGGACAGGGCGATCAGCTCGGTCGCCTTCTCCTGGAGGATCCGCCGGTCGTGCGGGTCCAGTTCCAGACCGGCCGGCTCGACCAGTTCCTCCAGCCCGTCCGGTCCGGCCGGGACCGCCGGGCCGAGATGGCGCCCGTTCCCGGCGCTGCCGGCCGGTGCGGTCCGCCGCCGTTCGGCGTCGAGATAGGTCCGCAGCAGCCCGCGCTCCCGCGCCGAACTCTGCTCCATCAGCCGCCGCTCGATGGTCTCGGCCGCCCGGCGGACGAGGACGGCCAGGGCGGGGCGTTCGTAGGCGTGCGGATAGCCGAAGCAGAGCACGCCCACGGTGTCCCCGCTGAGCTGGTCCCGGATGGGGACGGCGCAGCAGGCGCTCGTCTGGCTGCGCTCCGCGAAGTGCTCGGCGCCGAAGACCCGGACGAAGTCCCGCTCGGCGAGCGCGAGGCCGATGCCGTTGGTGCCGGCGTACCGCTCGGCGAAGACGAAGCCCGGCACGCCCTGGATCGGGGGCAGGGTCCGGGCCAGCGCGGGGTCGCCGAACCGGCGCTGCAGCACCGTGCCGTTCGCGTCGGCGACGGAGATGTTGATCTGGCTGCCGGAGAACCGGGACTGCAGCTGGTCGAGCACGGGTACGGCCGCCCGCACCAGGCGGCTGTCGGGGTCGAAGTCGTCCCGGTAGGGCAGCTCCGTCTGATCCGGGGAGAGCCCCAGCAGCCGGCAGCGCAGCCACGAGTTCAGGATCGGATCCCGCACCCCGGTCTCGACCGACTCGCCCCCCAGGAACCGCTGACGGGAGCGCGCGGGACCGATCTGTTCTCCCGTGACCCCCATCTGCATCACTTCCCCTGGCCGGACGGTGGGTGAAGTTGCATCGGCGCCTTTGAGTATATTCCCGGCGATTTGTCCCTTCACAGGAGAGCGACGGGATTGACCGGGGATCCCGTGCCGCCGGGAACGTTCAGCGGAGTGACGACGATCATGAACTCATGGCGTCCCGCCGCGGCGCAGGCGGCGGAGAGCGCCTCCAGGTCCAGGTTGTCCAGCAGCGGCACCCCCATGGCCGCGACGGCCAGGGCGTGCACCGGCGAGTGCACCCCCTCGACCGGGGAGGGGCGCAGGTCGCTGTCCCCGTCGGCGCCGAGCAGGCTGACCCCCCGCTCGGCCAGCAGCGGCACCGCGTCCACGTGGAAGCCAGCGCTCGCCGCGCCCACGTCCCACGGCCCCCTCTCCCGGAGCCGCCGGAAGCGGCCGGAGCGCAGCAGCACCGCGCACCCGTCGTCCGCCGACACCCCGAGCGCCTCCTCGGCGGCGAGCACGTCAGTGGCGCGCACGGCCCGGCCGGGTTCGAGCCAGCCGGTCCCCAGGACGAGGGGCAGGTCGAGGAGCACGCCCCTGGTGACGAGCGGGCCCAGCGCCGCCACCGAACCGAATCGGGCACCGTCGGCGCCGATGGCCTCGCGGGCCGGGTGGCCCCCGTAGAGCCGCCCGCGGTAGGCGACGTGGGAGAGCGCGTCGAGGTGGCTGACGGACTTGCCGTGGTAGTCGGTGCCGAGGAAGTCCTTGTGGGTGGCCGGCTCCGGCGGCTCCACGTCACCGAGGTCGGACATGTAGTGCAGGGCGGGCCTGGGGTTGTCCGGGCCGGGCCGGGTGTTCCAGGGCAGCCCCAGGGGCACCGCCGTACCGTCCCGGACCAGGGCGGCCGCGCGCCGTACGTGCGCGGGGGTGACCCGGTTCCAGGCGCCCCGGTCGGCCCGCTCCCAGCGGCCCCAGGTGCTGACCTCGGCGAAGAGGGCGTCGAATTCCCGACGGGAGACCCGCGGAGCCTGCGGAGCCTCCGCGGGGACGGTGCTCGCGGGGTCGTTGCTCACCCCGTATCCCTACCCCGCCGGCGCCGCGGTGCGCGGTGACGCGCCGCCGTACGTCATGACGTGTCGTGACGAGTGGCGTGCGTGCGTCCGGGCGAGGCAGGCTGGACCCATGACAGCGCCGTTGCGCGCGCCCCCGGAGGCGGGAGCCGGCGGCCACCACCAGGTCCTCTTCCGCATCGTGGAGGCCGTGCCCTTCGCGATCGCCCTGCTGGTGCTCGTCATCGAGCTCACCCCCGCCCACGTCGTGTACACCGGCCCCCTGCTGGTCGCGACGCCCGCCCTCGCGGCGGTGACGATGGGCCCGAAGGGCACGCTCGCCGCCGCCCTGCTGGCGGTCGTGGTCAGCGTGATCACCGCCACCCACAACCATGCCTGGGGCGGCCAGCAGGTCTACACGAACCTGTTCGCCCTCACCATGGTGTCGGCGGCGAGCTTCATGACCAGCCGGGCGGTGAGCAGGCGCCGGGAGAACGAGCTCAATCAGGTCCGCCGGATCGCCGCGGCCGCCCAGGACGTCCTGCTGCGCCCCGTGCCCGCCAGACTGGGTCCCGTACGCGCGGCCAGCATGTACCTGGCCGCCGAGACGGGCGCCCAGATCGGCGGCGACCTCTACGACGCGGTCCAGACCCGGTACGGGGTACGCCTGATCGTCGGGGACGTACGGGGCAAGGGGCTGCCCGCGGTACGGGCCGCGGCGGTCGTGCTCGGCGCGTTCCGGGAGGCCGTGCACTACGAGGACGACCTGGTGGAGGTCATCAACCACTGCGGGGCGGCCCTGCGGCGGGACGCCGCGCTCGCGGGCGCGAACCGGTCGGGCGGGGAGGACTCCGTACTGGAGGGCTTCGTCACCGCGGTCGTGGCGCAGATCCCCGAGGGGAACGACGTCGAGCTGATCAACCGGGGGCATCCGGCGCCGCTGCTGCTGCGTGACGGCAGGGTCCGGCCGCTGACCCCCAGCGTCCCGCTGCCGCCGCTCGGCCTGGAGGAGTTCATCACCGGGCCGCCCGGGCGGCTGGAGAGCTATTCCTTCGTGCCGGGGGACCGGCTGCTGCTGCACACCGACGGCGTGCTCGAGGCCCGGGACGGCGAGAACTCCTTCTTCGACCTGGCAGGAGCGATGGAGAGGATGGGCGGCCATACCCGGAAGGGGTTCCTGGAGGGACTGCGCGAGGCGCTGCTCCAGCACACACGGGGCCGCCTGGGGGACGACGTGGCGATCCTGCTCGTCGACCGGCTGGACGCGTGAGGGGGGACCCGGATGCGTCGTGAGGGGGGACCCGGATGCGTGAGGTGCGGCCGGGCGCCCGAGCGGACCGGCCGGGCGCATGAGGCGACCTACGAAACGGGCTCCCTGCGCCGGTATGGTCCGGATCAGGTGATGGAGGTCGCCCTCGGGTCGTGGACCGTCGGGCCTCTCAGCCCTACCGCTGCAGTCGGCCAGGGCGGCGAACCTGCTTCCGCCTCAGTCGGCTACTCCGGTCGGACTCCCTCGCTCGCTTCGTAGGTCTTATGGGTTCCATTGCCCGCTCACGGCGGGGAGAAACCTTTTTGCGTGGTTGTGTTCGGATTTTTTCGAGCGGATCGGGACTCCGGGGCGGACGGAGGGCCCGGGGCGGGGCCGGCCTGCGCCGCCCGGAGCGGAGGGGCGGTCGGTGAGGGGGGCGGCCGGCCGGCCGCGTGGCGGTCACCGAAAGGGAACCGGTGTTCGCAATTCGGCTTCCGATTGTGAAGAAACGAGCATTCGGTTATGAAGATCTCATTTCTCTGCACAAGGTGGGATCCGGGTCATTGCGTGAGGGGGGACCCGGGTGATAATTCTTGAGTCTGCGCCTGATGGGGACGAGTCGCGACGGACAGGAGCGGGGGTCCTGCGAGGAGGGCACGTGAGGCGGATTCAGATCCAATTCGAATCGCGGGCGATCCGCAAGGCGTCAATCCGGTTGCGCGCTCCCAATTTCGTGACCATCGACGAGAGGTAGTTGCGCACGGTCCCCTGGGAGAGGTGCAGTCGTGCGGCGATCTCGACCACCGTGTCACCCCGGGACACGTGCTCCAGAACGGAGAATTCCCGAAGACTCAGCGGGCAGTTCTCGTTGACCAGGGCGGCGACGGTGAGCTCGGCGTCGAATACCCGCTCCCCCTGGTAGACGCGGTGTATGGCCTCGAAGAACTGGCGCGGCGGAACGCTGCGTTCCACCATGCCGCCGATGCCGGCGGCGAAGGCCTGGCGGACGACGGACCGGGTGAAAGCGGTCGCAAGTAACATGCTCCGGCACCCGGGGAGGCTCGCGATCTTCTCCGCGACGACGATCGCGTCGCTGTCTGCGCCTTCGAAGCTGATGATCACCACGTCCGGCTTGTGTGACTCGGCGAACTGAAGTGCGTCCAGATTGCTTTCCGCTGAGCCGATGACGCGTATCTCGTCGTGCCGTTCGAGCAGTGCGGTAAGCCCGTAACGGGACAGGTGCAGGTCATCGGACACCAGTACATCGATTCCCACTCGATCCCCCAAAGTAGTTCCTCGACCGGCCGGTCAGGCCGAAACGTGTCACTCGCGATCGATAATAGCGAACGCGTGCGAAAAGTTGAAGCCGACTCTCCTCACCCGCACCACGGAAAAGCGGAATGCGCGCTCCCCGAACGAAACGGATTCGTTTCCGGGGTGCGCGAAGTTCGTTCCAGCTTCACCTAACTGCTGCAACGCAACAGAATCGGCCGGTACCGGATCGATGAACAGCAGTCGCTATTCCGGTTCCGGAGGAGAGGAAAAGCTCGACCCGGGGTTGGTCCGCCCCGGGCTTGTTGCGCGCACGGTCACTCCTCCCGTCCGCCGGGCCGGCCGTGGTCATGGGCCGGTGCTGCGGTCGGTTCCCCGAGCAACCTGCGGGGTGCAGCTACACGGTGCTGCAGGTCCGTCTGCGATGTCGATCCCGTCGGGTCGCTCGGTAACGGACGTCCATGTCTTTCCTCCGGATGCGGCAATCACGTCAAGTGCTCTTGCCCGTGGGCGCGTTCAGCTGAAGGAGGCGTACCTCAAGGTGGCGGCGACGCGTGCTCCGCGTATGCGGAAAGGCGAAACCGGCGCGCAGTCTTGACGCTGTGACGGCGACGCAGGAATGGGCGTGGCAGCCGGATGGTGCGCTGAGGTCAGCCAGGGGTTATCGCCGGGTCAACTCATTTGCGACTGCTGCACGGTTCGCGCGGCAGTCCGGGCGCTGTGACATCCTGCAACGATCGCCATGCTTGCATGTGTTGGCGTAGGTACACAAAGCCCCCGAGTAAACCACCAGTCAAAGATTGACTGAGCACGTTTCCCCCGTCTTCCACCCGTAAGGTGTACGCGGTCACACGGTAGCGGTGGGGCGGCTGATTGTCACCCCTCCCGCTCGAAGCGCAAGCGTACTCCGCTCGATGCGTCAACTCGGGCCATATGGAGATGTGTTGGTGGCTGTGTCCGGCGTGGGTGGGGATGTGCCGCGGGGCCCGTTACGCCTCTCCGTGCAGGCCACGGGCGGGGTCGGCGCCACCGCCGGCCCGACGGGCTCCGCCCGGGTTCTCCTCTTCTTGCGGCGTGTCTCCCCGACTTGACGGTGCATCAGTCACGGCTGCGCGGTAGGGTAATATTCGGACGTGTTTCGAAACGGGGTGGCGGCGCGGTGATCACGAACGATGCCGCCCGGACCGGGGGCGGGTGACGGGCGCGTGCCGCCGGGGTGAAGAGGGTGGAGGACCCGCACGGGCCGGCGTGGGGCGGCCTGGCCGGCCTGGGGCTCGGGGTGGGATGAAGAGCAGGGCTGCGGGGTGACGCGCCGGGCCGGCCGGCGAGTGGCGACCCGGGCCTGACGGCCGGGGCGTGCGGACCGGGGAGCGGGAGGTGCCGCCCCGGCGGCCTCGGCGTGCGCCGCCCCGGCGGCACGGGTGTGCGCCGGCTCCCGCCGTGCGCACCGTACGCCCCCCATCGGCGCCCGCGTTTGGAATGCCGTGATTTACGCGCGCTCCGGCAGCGCGCTATTGCGCGTGTTCGCGTCCCGGGGTTCACGAGATCGCTACTCGCAGGTACGCTCCAATTCGACGACTGCAATCACCGGATGCCGCCCGGACCTTGCCTCCTGTCCGGGGCCTCTCCGTGCCGTGCAGGATTAACCGCAAGTCGTGAGAAACGCATATGAGAATGCCCGGGGCGGACGCTGTAGCGTGGGCGGCGGAAACAGATACGTGATGGTTTCGGTCGGCGGAAGTCTCACAGCGTCGCGCAGCGTGTTCGCGAACTGATACGAGCCGGATCGCCGAGCGGGAGCGCGGGTTGACCCCTGGTCAGTCCCATGGCGCGAAGCCGCCGCAACCGGATCGGTCCGGCATTTCAGTGCCCGGGAACTGCCGACTCGACGGGCATCGAACTGGGAGGAACCACAGCATGAGCATTCCTGTCTACATTACGTCAGCCGCGACCTGGATTCCGTCCGCGGAATCGTGCAAGGACGCGCTGGCCGAGGGCAGGTACAGCGCCGAAGAGAACGAAGTCAATGACATCCCCTGCCTCCCGGTCGCCTCGGCCGACATATCTGTTCCGGACATGGGTGTCATCGCGGGACGAAAGGCCCTAGAGCGGGCCGCCGGCGTGGTCGGGGAGCAGGTCGACCTGGTCCTCCACGCCTCGATCTACCACCAGGGCCGCGACCACCACTGGAACTCCGCCCCCTACATCCAGCGCGAGCTGGGGATCACCGACGCCTTCGCGCTGAACGTGGAGGGCATGTCCAACGGCGGCATGGCCGCGATGGACCTGGCGGTGGCCCAGCTGGAGACCGGCCGGGCCAAGAGCGCCCTGATCACGACCGCGGACCGGTTCTGTCCGCCCGGCTTCGACCGCTGGCGCGGCTCCTACGGCATCGTCTTCGGCGACGGCTCCACCGGCATGGTCCTCTCCACCGAAGGCGGCTTCGCCCGCATCAAGGCCATCGCCTCGCTCACCGACGCCTCCCTGGAGCCGCTGCACCGAGGCACCGACCCGTTCACCTCCACCTACGGCGAGGTGATCGACGAGAACCTGCGGGTGGCCAAGAAGTCCTACCTGGAGGAGGTCGGCAAGGAGTCGGTGCTCCAGCGCGCCGAGGAGGCGCTGCTCCGCGTCGTCCGCAAGGTCTGCGAGAAGACCGGCCACAAGACCGAGGACTTCGCCAAGGTCCTGCTGCCCAACATGGGCAACCTGATGATGCACGTCCAGTTCTACAACCCGCTGGGCATCACCGCCGACCGCACCCTGTGGAACTGGGGCCGCTACACCGGACACCTGGGCGCCGGAGACCTGACCGCGGCCGTGGCCCGCCTGGTGGAGACCAAGGAGGTCCGGCCCGGCGACCACGTGCTCCTGGTCGGCGCCGGCGGCGGGTACTCGCTGACCGCGGCGGTCGTCGAGATCGAGTCGGTGCCGGAATGGACCGAGATGACCACCGACTTCGAGCTGCCCGCCGACGTCACCCGCTGAGAACCACGGCCGGCATCCGGGGCGGACGCCGGCCGTGACGGCCGGCGTCCGGTACCTCCCCCGCACCCCGCCGCATCCCCACGTCCCGTACCGCCGGCCGCGCGGGTTCGACCGCCGAACCCGCCGCCGGCGTGACCCGAGGAGAGATCCGTGCCCCTCGACCGTTTCGTCCGCGCCCTGATCCAATGGCAGGCTGTCGATCGACCGGCACCCGTACGCACGCTCCCCGTGGAGGAGGTGCGCCGGCGGTACGCCGACGGCGCGACCCGCACGCGCGGCGGCGCCGCGCCCGAGCCGGTCGCCGAGGTGTCCGACCGGACGATCGGCGTCCCGGACGGCAGCTTCGGGGTGCGCACCTACCTCCCGGTCACCGACCGGGGCCGCCTCGTGACCTACCTGCACGGCGGGGGCTGGGTCGTGGGCGACGTCGACACCCACGACGGGGTGTGCCGGCGCATCGCCGCCGTCCTGGGAGCGGTGGTCGTCTCCGTCGACTACCGCCGCGCACCGGAACACCCGCACCCCGTCCCGCTCCGGGACGGCATCGCCGCCGCCGAATGGGCGGCGGCCGCCTTCCCCGGGCGGGAACACGTGATCGCCGGCGACAGCGCCGGCGCGAGCCTGGCCGTGGGGATCGCCCTCCACGAGCGCGACCACGGCACCGTGACCTTCGCCGCGCAGGTCCTGGTGTACCCGCCGGCCGATCCCGGACTCACGTCGGAGTCGGCCAGGACCTACGGGACGGGCTACCTGTCCGACGTCGAGGACCTGCGCTGGTACTACGAGCAGTACGTGCCGCGGCCCCGGCACGGAACCGACCCGATCGACCTGCTCGGCGCGGACCACCGGGGGATGCCCCCGACGGTGATCGGCACCGCCGAGTACGACGCCCTGCACGACGACGGCGTCGCACTGGCGGCCCGGATGGCCGCCGACGGCGTCGAGGTGCGGCACGTCCCGGCGCCGGGCCTGGTGCACGGCTACCTCCTGCTGGCCGACGTCGTTCCCGCGGCAGCGGAGGCGACGCACCGGGTGCTGGCCGCCGTGGAGCACCTGCTGACCCAGGTGGCGGTGCCGCACTAGGGCCTGTCCGGCGGATCAGGGCCGCCACCCCGGCCACGATCCGCCGGACAGGCCCCCAGTCGGGCCGGGCCACCGGGTCCGTACCCCGCGCCGGCTGTGCGGCGCCGCGGGGCACGGACCCGGACCCGGCCCCGGTACCCGGCCCCGGACGGGGCACGGAGCACCGGACCGGTTCCGGGTGCCGGCCTTCCCGGCGCGCCCGGCGCCCCGGCGTACCCGGCCCGCCGGCCGTGCGTCCGCCGCACGCCGCGGACCTCCGCCCCGTGTCCGCCTCTTCCTGCTCCCACTTCTTCCTGCTTCGACTGTCCCGCTCGGAGCCTTCCCGCTTCCCCGCATTCCCCGGCCCTGACGGGCAGACGGTGCACCCGGACGGCGCGCGCCGGCCCGCGTGCACGACGACCGGCCAACAAGGAGACCTGACCGTGAGCACCACCGGACCGCATACGACCGTGGGCGTCCGCACCCTCCGCGACGCCCTGTTACTGCGCAGCGAGAAGCAACCCGACGAAACCGCCTTCGTGTTCCTGCACGACGGTGAGGAACCGCAGGAGACGCTCACCTACCGCGAACTCCACCACCAGGCCGGCCTGCGGGCCGCCGCCTTCGCGGCCCACGGGCTCGCCGGCCGGAGCGCCGTGCTCGCCCACCCGGCCGGACTGGAGTTCGTCCGCACCCTCCTCGGCTGCATGTACGGACGCGTGGCCGGCGCCCCCGTCCAGGTGCCCCGGCGCCGCGACGAGGTCGAGCGGATGCGCCGGATCGCCGACGACGCCGGCACCTCGACCGTCCTCACCACCAGCGAGGTCGCCCGTGACCTCCGGGAGAACTTCGGCGACATGCCGGCCCTGGCCGGCCTCACCCTGATCGCCACCGACACCCTCCGGTACGACCCGGCCGCGCCCCTGCCGGCGCCCCCCGGCCCCGAGGACACCGCGCTGCTGCAGTACACCTCCGGTTCCACCGGGACCCCCAAGGGCGTCGTCGTCACCCACGCCAACTTCCTGGCGAACGTGGCCGAGACCGACGAGGTGGGCCCCTGCGAACCCGACGGCACCGTGGTCAGCTGGCTGCCGCACTTCCACGACATGGGCATGCTCTTCGGCATCGTCATGCCCCTGTGGGCGGGCATCCCCTCCTACCTGATGCCCCCGGAGGCGTTCATCCGCCGCCCGGTCCGCTGGCTGGAGGCCATCGCCCGGTACGGCGGGACGCATTCCGGCGGACCCAGCTTCGCCTACGAGCTCTGCGCCCGGGCCGCCGCGGAAGGCAAGGCCGATACGGTGGGCGACCTGTCCCGCTGGCGCCTGGCGGCCAACGGCGCCGAGCCCGTCCGCTGGTCGACCATCCGCGCCTTCACCGAGGCGTTCGCGCCCCACGGCTTCGACTCCCGCGCCATGTGCCCCGGTTACGGCCTCGCGGAGAACACCCTCAAGACCACCGGCTCCCGCCCGGAGGACGAGCCCGCCGCCCTCTGGGTCTCCGCCGCCGCCCTGCGCGACGGCACCGCGCTGCCCGCCGGCGAACACGACGAGGGGGCCGTACCCCTGGTCGCCAACGGCGGCACGGTCGGCCGCACCGTGATCCGGATCGTCAACCCCGCCACCCGGCGGACCCTCCCCGACGGACGGGTCGGCGAGATCTGGATCTCCGGCCCCTGCGTGGCGGCCGGCTACCTCGGCCGGGAGGCGGAGAGCGAGCGGACCTTCCGCGCACGCCTCGCCGGCCCCGGCGCGCCGACCGCTCCCCACCTGCGCACCGGCGACCTCGGCTTCCTCCACGAGGGCGAGCTCTACGTCACCGGGCGGCTGAAGGACGTGATCATCCGCAAGGGCCGCAACCACTACCCGCAGGACTTCGAACTGTCGGCGGAACGCGCCGTACCGGGACTGCACCCCAACAGCGCGGCCGCCTTCTCCTGCGACGACGGCGAGCGCGAGCGTCTGGTGCTGGTCGTGGAGGCCGACGGCCGGCTGCTCAACACCACCGGTGCGGAAACCATTCGCCAACGCGTGTACGACGCGGTGCGCGAAGGCCACCGGATCACCCCGGACGAGGTCCTCGTCGTACGGCGCGGAGCACTGCCGAAGACCTCCAGCGGCAAGGTGCAGCGCCGCGAGTGCAAGCGGCGCTACGAGAACGGCGAACTGAACGCGGCGGGTGAAAGGGCCCGGTGACGGGTAGGTCCGGTGCGGCTGGTCTCCGGGCATTGATTTCTCCAATGCGTTTGTGTGAAACGCATGGGTACGTATGTGAAGTTAATCTGTCGCGACGTGAACTCCGGCTGATACCGTCGGGATTGTTCCGCAGATTTCAGGCAGGGGGGCCGGCACTGTGCCAGACCAAGCTGTAGCAACGGATACGCCCTGGGAGAAAGTGGCGGATTCCATCGAGTTCATTCCCGGCGAGTACGCCGTCAGGACCCATTCGGAATCCGCGGCCCGGGAAATGCTGCGCTGCGGGCCCGAGGAGATCGAGCGGCTCGTCGACGCGGGCCTGCCTTTCGAGGAAAAGTCGGGCGTGCGGAATTTCGACGCGAACGACCTGTACAACCTCGGAATGTACTCGGGCAAGTCGAACACGCAGCCCGAGCTCGCCTTCCGCATGCTCTTCCGTTTCGCCGGGCGGTCGATGGACGACCTGCTCCGCGAGAAGACCTGGGACTTCCGGGTCCACCTGGAATGCACCGAGTGCGACGGGGTCGCACCCTGGCGGTTCGAGGCGCCCGACGCCGCCCGCTTCGGCGGGCGCGTCGAGGGCGGGACGGCACCCGTGCCGAGCGCCGGGTCTGCCGAGTACGCGGCCACCGTCACCACCACCGGGGTGCGGACCCCCCTGGTCTCCTCCGAGCTGCGCAGGCTGACCCGGGAGTACCTCGGCGCCGGCTACCGCTGGCAGATGATCCCCGTCGCCATGCAGGCCGACTATGCGCTGGTGCACGACCTGGGCGCGACGAGCTGCATCGCGGCGAGCCTCCTGCTGGCCGAGCGGTTCCGCGCGGCCGGCTACCGGGCCGAGGCGAAGCGGGGCTGGTTCTGCGGCGTCCTCGGCGGCGCCCTCGACCTGCCGCACGCCTGCGTGGAGGTCGAGGACGAGGACGGTGTGCTCAAGACCGTGGACATCGCCAAGGCGCAGCTGGCGGCACGGCTTTCGGCCGACACCGGGGACTTCCAGGAACTGTGCATCGGGTCGATCTACAACAAGGTGATTCCGTCCACCGCTTCCGGTAACGGGTCCTTCGGCTATCACGAATGTGGCTCACCGCTTCCGGTCCACGTGCGCGCCGACATCCGTTCGGCGCGTTGACGCCGAGTTGACGCCGAAGAAGTCCCCGGTGCCGAAGTCGCATTTCCAGAGCCACTCCGTTGGGAAGGATAGTCAAAATGGCGGTACGTGAGATCGAACCGGTCGTGCTGGAGCTGGACCGGCTGGAGCAGCTGGCCGAGTCCGGGTACTACAACCCGTACACGATGTTCGACTGGCCCGAGAAGATCGAGCCCGACATGCCGTGGATGAGCGAGAGCCTGACCACGCTGGCCGGAACCCCGATGTGGGACGAGCTGACGCGTGAGCAGCAGATCGCACTGACCCGGTACGAGGCGATCAACTTCTTCAGCCTCAACATCCACGGCATCCGCGAGCTGATGAGCGAAGTCGTGATGCGCATCCACGAGCGGACCTACGCCGACGTCTCGGAATTCCTCCACCACTTCATCGGTGAGGAGAACGAGCACATGTGGTTCTTCGCGCAGTTCTGCCTGCGCTACGGCGGCAAGCTCTACCCGGCCCAGCCCACGCTGAAGGCCGACTCCGTGGACCACCTCTCGCCGGTGGCCCGCGAGCTGATCGTGTTCGCGCGCATCCTCATCTTCGAGGAGATCGTCGACTACTACAACGCGCACATGGCGACGGACCAGTCGCTGCCGCACATCGCCCGCGAGATCAACCGCGTCCACCACCAGGACGAGAGCCGCCACGTCGCGTTCGGCCGGATGATCTTCACCAACCTGCTCTCCCAGGTGGCGAAGCGGGACCCGGAGGAGGTCCCGGTGGTCGCCGAGTACCTGGAGAACTACCTCCAGTACAGCATCGGCACCCTCTACAACCCGGCCGCCTACCGCGACGCCGGCATCCCGGACCCGCTGGCGGTGCGCCGTGCCGCGCTGGAGCACCCGGCCCGGATCGAGGCCCACGACGCGGTGCTGAAGCGGACCCGCAAGTTCCTGTCCAAGTCGGGCGTGGGCCGAGAGGTGATCAAGTGACCACCGAACCGATGCAGGCGGTCCGCGAGTTCATCACCGGCCGGAACCCCAAGCTCGGCGTGCTGACGGACGACCTGGACCTGATCGACAGCCGGGCCATCAACTCCCTGGCCTTCGTCGAGTTCATCTTCCTGCTGGAGGAGCTCACCGGCGAGCCGATCGACCCGGAAGAGCTGGACCTGGACGACTTCCGCACCCTCCTCGCGCTGGAAGCACGATTCTTCAAGAAGGAGCCGGTCCGATGACCACAGCGACCGACAACGGCCTCGGAGTCCTGCAGGGCAGCCAGCTCAAGCTGCTGCGGGCCGCCGACGCGGTCTTCCTGCGCCTGGCCGAACGCTGGGACGCGCCGGAGTTCCGCTACCCGTTCCTGATGCGGTGCAAGGACCTCGACACGTTCGACTACTACGACAACTTCCCGCACCTGGGACTCACGGCGACCCGGCTCGACCCGGAGCGCCTCGGCGGCCTGCTCGGTGAGGCGCCCCGGCCCGTGGACCGGATGCCCACCGAGGTGATGGAGCCGACCTCGTTCGCCCTCCCGTCGGCCGCCTGCTACTCGATCTACGTCGACCTGGCCGGCCGTACGCTGCCCGCCGAGGGCACCATGGTCACCACCGTCGGAACCTGCTTCCGCAACGAGGACCACTACCGGGGCCTCCAGCGGCTGCTCGGCTTCTCCATGCGGGAGATCGTCTGCATCGGACCCGAGGACCGGGCGAAGGACCACCTGCTCCGCGCCAAGGACGCCGTCACCGCCCTGTGTGACGAGCTCGGCCTGGACATGAAGATCGAGCCCGCCACCGACCCCTTCTTCGACAAGAACAGCGGCAAGGCGAAGATGCAGCGGCTGTTCCCGGTGAAGGAGGAGTTCATCGTGAACGGGCTGTCCATCGGCTCGGTCAACTACCACCGGAACTTCTTCGGCGAGCGGTGCTCCATCGAGGCCGGCGACAGCACCGCGCACACCAGCTGCCTCGCCTTCGGACTGGAGCGGTGGGTGCACACCCTCACCGAGCGGTTCGGCAGCGCGGAGGCCGCCCTGGCCGCGGTCGAGAGCCTGAGCTGATGCGTCCCCCACTGGCGGCGGTGCTCGGCATCGACGTGGGCCTGCTGCAGTCGGGCATGGGCGGAGTCGCCGGCGCGGAACTGGCCTGTGCGGTGTCCAACGCCGGCGCCGCGGGCTGCGCGGGCGGCTACAAGCTCGTCGGCGCCCCCCTGTCGGCCATGCTCGACCGGCTCGGCACGGGCACCGACCGGCCCGTCGGCATCAACCTGATCCCCGAGGTGGTCGGAGCCGAGGAGCTCGACCACCAGCTCACACAGGTCCTCGACGAGACCCCGCCGCACGTGTACGTGTCCCTCTTCGGCATGCCCGACGACAAGGTCTTCGACCGGGTCGCCGACGCGGGCCGGCACCTGGTGGTCCAGGTGGGGACCGTCGAGGACGGGGTCCGCGCGGCCGGCCTGGGCGCCGTGGTGGTGGCCCAGGGCATCGAGGCCGGCGGCCACCTGCTGGGCACCGCGAGGCGCGACGAGCTGGTCGCCGCGCTCCGCGCGGAACTGCCCGACGCGTGCATCGCGGCATCCGGAGGCATCGGCTCGCCCGAGGAGGCGGCCCGGGCCGTCGCCGCCGGCGCCGACGGCGTGCTCCTCGGAACGGCCTTCGTGGTCGCCCACGAGTCACGGGCCCACGAACGGTTCAAGGCACTGGTGACCGCGGCCGGCGAGAGCGACACCGTGATCACCGACGTCTACGAGATCGGCTGGCCGGGCCGCCGGCACCGGGTCCTGGCGACCGCGGTGACCGCCGACCCGGACCAGCCGAAGAAGTTCATCGGCAAGACGGTGGTCGAGGGCAAGCCGTACCTGGTGCCGCGGTTCAGCGCGGCGGTCCCCACCGAGGCCACCACCGGCCGGATCGAGGAGATGGCCCTCTACTGCGGCCTCTCCTGCAGTGCGATTCCCGCCGAGACATCGGCCGCCGACGTCGTCGCCGGCTTCGCGGGGGTACTTCCCGGTTCCCCCGCGGTCACGAACTAGAGAAGGACGAAGGACGAGACCATGACGGACACCGAAGCGCCAGAGAGCCCGTACGACCTCTCCTACGAGGAGGGCACCGAGCGCATCACCACCCGCGAGGGCGTGGAGATCTACTACGAGTCCCACGGCGAGGGACCCACCACGATCCTCACCCTCAACAACTTCTTCATCACCGCCCCGTTCTGGCGGTCCCACACGCAGTCGCTCATCCAGAACCACCGGGTGATCAGCTACGACCTGGCCAACCACGGCCGCTCCAGCCGCCTCGACCGCGAGCCGACCTGGGAGGAGCACGCCGAGGACGTCATCGGGATCCTCGACGCCCTGGGCGTCGAGTCCGCGTACCTGGTCGCCACCTCGGCCTCCACCCAGATAGCCCGCGACGTGGCGATCGCCCACCCCGACCGGGTCAAGGGCCTGGTGCTGGCCGGCCCCGTCTACGGCCTCCGCGGCTTCCGCCGCCACCGGCAGCTCAACAAGTCCTGGCTGCTGACCCTGCAGAACCACGGCATGGCCTCCCTGTACAACCAGATCTACGCCGAGGTGATCAGCGGTCAGATGAACGAGGAGGGCGGCACGCCGGCCTTCCTCGGGTTCCGCGAGAGCTTCATGGCCATGTCCACCCCCGAGGAACTGGCGAACGGCCTCTCCCTCGTGCAGACCGGTGACACCGACCCCGAGCTGCTGACCCGCGTCACCGCCCCGTCGGTGATCTACCTCGGCGACGACGACATCCTGCTGAGCCCGGGACGCGGCCGGGAGGTGGCCGCCCTGTTCCCCGACGGCCGCCTGGAGCTCGTCCCCAACGCCGGCCACGTGCCCTTCCTCGACGACCCCGACGGCTTCGAGGCCGTCATCCACAAGCTGATCGAAGAAGTGGAAGCGCGTGGCTGACACCGGGGTCCGCGAGGCCGACACCGAGGTCGCGGTGCGGCAGCGCATCCGCGACCTCCTGGTGGAGCTGTTCGGCCGTGAGCGCTTCCCCGGCGGCATCGAGGACTCGGTGTCGCTGCGCGAGGCCGGACTGCCCTCCACCGGACTGGTCAGCCTGCTGGTGGCGATGGAGGACGCGTTCGGGTTCGAATGGGACGACGACGTCCAGCCCGAGGTGCTCCGCTCCGTCGACTCCCTCACGGGCCACGTCCTCGCACTGCGCGGCTGACGGCAGCGGGACCTGCGGTGGCCGTCGCCCTGGAACTCCCCGAGGGGGTGGCACCGCAGACCACGGTCTCCTGCCACCCGGTGCCCCCGCCCCACGGTCCCGCCGAGCAGTTCGCGGCGGGCCGCCGCGCGGCCGCCGCGGCCCTGGCGGCGGCCGGGTCGGCCGAGCGGACCGTACCCAGGGGACCCGGCGGCCGGCCGGGCTTCCCGCACGGGTTCGCCGGTTCGATCTCCCACACCGACCGCCTGGCGGTCGCCGTGGTGGTCCCCGGCGCCGCCGCGGTGGGAGTCGACATCGAGAACGCGGCCATCAGCCCGCGGGCGGCCGCGTTCGTCCTCCGCGAGCGGGAGCGGCGCCTGCTGCTCCCGCCCGGCGGGGCGTACACCCCGCGCGATCTGTTCGCCGCCAAGGAGGCCGCCTTCAAGGCCCTCAACGGCATGGGCGCACTGGGCGAGTTCGTCTTCTGGCGGATCGAACTCAGCCTCTCGGACACCGGGCTGACCGCGTCCTACCGCGGTCAGCCGGTCCCGGTGTGGGTCCGCTCGGAAGCCGATCTCTCGTTCGCCGTGTCCATACGGCGCTGAACTCCGCGACGCGCCTCTCCTCCGCGCCCCGTCCGGCCGGAGGAAGGGTGTCCGAACGGGGAAGGAAGACAATGAGCCACGACATCCTCGCGGTCGTCGACGAACTGTTCCGTCGAGAACTGCAGGTACCCGACATCAACCCCGACGTCCCGCTCACGGACTACGGCCTGGACTCCATCCGCTCGATCAACCTGATCGTCGAGATGGAGTCCAGGTTCGACGTGCACATCTCGGACGAGCAGGCGGCCTCGATGCAGACCCTGCGCGACGTCGTGGACCAGGTCGCCGAATCCCTGGCCGTGACCGTCGGCCGAGGAGACGGTGCCGCGTGAACGCCCGGGACGATTTCGCACGGTACGCACGGCCGGAGTTCGCCAGGCTCTTCCGCGCGCTGCACCTGGACGTGACCTACACGGCCGGCCGGGGCGACCACCTGACCCTGGACACCCCCGACGGCGCCGACCAGGTCCTGGACCTGGTCGGCGGCGCCGGTTCCTCGCTGTTCGGGCACAACCACCCGGCACTGCTGGACGTGGCACGCGCGTGCTTCGACGAAGGCACCCCGTTCAACGCCCAGGCCAGCATCCGCCCCGGAGCGGCCGAACTGGCGGAACGGCTCTCCTCGATGGTCGGCGCCACCACCGGCACCCGCTACGTGGTCACCCTCGGCAGCACCGGAGCCGACGCGGTGGAAGCCGCCGTGAAGCACGCGACGGTCGAGCACCGGCGCCGGCTCGGCGCCTTCCAGGAGGAGTGCGAGGTGTCGCTGCGGCGCCTCCGCCGCGACGGCCTGGCAACCGTCCCCTGCGCCACCGGGCCCGCCGAAGGGCGCCCCTGCGCGGAGGTGCTGACCGAGACCCTTGACCGGATCGCCGGGATGCGCCGGACGGAGCCGGTCTTCGTCTCCCTGCGCAACGCCTTCCACGGCAAGACGGCCGGCGCCGCGACCCTGACCCACGGCGGCAACGTACCCGCGGACCTGCACGTACCCGGACCCCGGCACCGGCTCCTGCACGACTGGACCCCGGCCGAGGTGACCGGGGCGCTCGACGCCGAATGCGTCGCGGTGCACACCGTCCGCGTCGACGCCGCCGGCGTGCCGCACTCCGAGGTCCGCCTGATCTCCCCGCTGGCCGCCTGCTTCGCCGAACCCGTCCAGGGCGAGGCCGGGGTCCGCGAGGTCCCCGCCGAGACCCTCGCCGCCCTGCGCGAACTGGCCGACCGGCACGGCGCGGCGCTGGTCTTCGACGAGATCCAGTGCGGCATGGGACGCACCGGCACCTTCCTCGCCTCCGAGGCCTCCGGTGTGACCGCCGACTACTACCTGTTCTCCAAGTCCCTCGGGGGCGGCCTCGCCAAGGTGTCGGCGATGCTGGTCGCCGCCGACCGGTACGTACCGGACTTCGGCCGCCACCACACCTCCACCTTCGCCGACGACGAGTTCTCGTCCCGGATCGCCACGGCCGCCCTCGGCCTCTCCGAGACCTACCGCGACCGCATCACCGAGACCGGCCGGCTGCTGCGCGACCGGCTGGCGGAGGTCGCCGCCCGGTGGCCCGACGCCGTCGTCGAGGTCCGCGGCCGGGGCCTGCTCCTGGGCATCGAATTCGCCCTGCCCAGCCCCGGATCGGCACTGCTCCAGGGAGTCCTCGACTCCGAGTCGCTCGGCTTCGTCATCGCCGGCCGGCTGCTGCACGCCCACCGGATCAGGGTCATGCCCACCCTGTCCGCCCCCACCACCGTCCGCGTCCAGCCCTCGGCCCTGCTGGAGCCGGCCGACGTGGACCGGATCGCCGCCGCCTTCGACGAGGTCGCCGGCCTGCTCTCCCGCGGCGAATACGCCACCCTGCTGGAGCACCTGACCGTACCGCCGGCCGGTGACTGGCAGCCGCGGCAGCACGTACCGCTGCCCCGCCGCGACCGGCCCGCGCAGCACGGCGGGAAGCGCTCGGGCGTGCGCCGCGTCGCCTTCCTCGCCAACCTGGACGTCCCCGGCAAGCTGTCCTCCATGGCGCCGGAACTCTCGGCGTGGACCGACGAGCAGTGCGAGGCCGCCCTCGACCGGATGTGGGGGGAACTCGACCCCTACGAGGTCGCCCGCCACCGCATCACCTCCGCCGCCGGGGGAGAGGTCGAGGTCATCCTGATCGCGGCGCCCTTCACCGCGGCCCAGGCCAACGCCGCGCTCCGCGCGGGACAGCGGGCCTGGCTCAGCCGCACCGTGCTCGACGCCGTGGAACTCGGCGTCTCGCTCGGCGCCGAGGTCATCGGCCTCGGCGGCCACACCTCCATCGTCACCAACGCCGCGCGCGACGTGGTGGAGTGCGACGTCCGGGTCACCTCGGGCAACTCGCTGACCGCCGCCTGCGCCCACGACCTGCTGCTCGGCCAGCTGGCCCGGTCCGGTCCGGGCGAACGCCGCGTCGGAGTGGTCGGCGCCATCGGCAACATCGGCGCGGTCATGGCCGAACTCGCCGCCCCGCACTGCGATTCGCTGGTGCTGGTCGGCCGGCCCGGCTCGGCCCGCCGGCTCGAAGCGGTCGCCGCCCGCTTCTCCCACCTGGCGGACGTCGAGGTGGCCGAGGACATGGCCGCCCTGCGCGACTGCCCCATCGTGGTCAGCGCCACCAACTCGGCCGACCCGGTGATCCTGCCCCACCACCTCGCCGGCGACCGGAACGTGCTCGTCTGCGACCTCGCGGTCCCCGGTGACGTGCACCCGGCCGTGGCCGGCCTGCCCGGCGTCGACCTGGTCTCCGGCGGGCGCATCCGCCTCCCGGGCGGCCAGACCCCGCGCTTCCCCGGCATCACGCTTCCGCCGGGAATCGTCTACTCCTGCCTGGCCGAGACCATCCTGCTCGGCCTCGAACCCGGCACGCCGAGCCCCTCGTACGGCGGTCTCACCTCGGCGGGCGTGCTCGCCGCCACGGACCTCGCCGTCCGGCACGGACTCCATCCCGCCCGCATCGTCTCCGACGACGTCTCGGTCCAACCGTGGATCGTCGACCAGCTCACCGGCGCCCTCGAGGAGAACATCGGATGACCGCCCTTCGCCCGCGCTTCCCCAGCATCCTGCACGCCTTGGCGGCGGAGGCAGAACGAGGCTCCGACGCGTCCGGGGTGACCCTGGTCCCAGAGCCAGGCAGAGAGGAAACGCTCCGCTACGACGAACTGCTCCGGGCCGCCCGGCGGTGCGCGGCACACCTCGCCGAGCACGGCGTCGGCCACGGCGACCGGGTGCTGCTCTGCCTGCCCACGGGCTCCCAGTTCATCGTCTCCTTCTTCGGCGTCCAGCTCCTGGGGGCCGTACCGACGGCGATCTCGCTGCCCATGAGCCTCGGCGGCGCCGCCGGATTCGAGGGCCAGGTCAAGGACCTCGTGGGATACCTGCGGCCCGCCGCGGTCATCACCACCTCGAAGGTCATCGAGGCCATTCCCCACCTCGGCGACACCCGGTTGCTGCACGGTGCCGGAATCCTGGCCCGCGCCCTGTCGGACGACGCACCGCTGCACCCCGTCCGGCTGCCCGACCCCGAGGACCTGGCGCTGATCCAGTGCACCTCCGGGTCCACCGGCACGCCCAAGGGCGTCATGATCTCGCACGCCAACCTGGCCGCCAACTGCGAACAGTCGGCCAGTGCCGTCGACTGGTCGCGCGCCGACACCACGGTCAGCTGGGCGCCGCTCTACCACGACATGGGCCTGATCACCGGCCTGCTGTGCCCGGTCTTCGTAGGGTCGAGCACCGTGCTCATGCCCACCACCCGTTTCCTGCGGGCACCGGGGGAGTGGCTCCGGCTGGTCAGCGCCCACCGCGGCGCCATCGCGGCCGCGCCCAACTTCGCGTACGGCTACGCGGCGGCCCGGGTGCGCGACGAGGAACTGGAGGGAGTGGACCTGTCGTCCTGGCGGGTGGCGGTCTGCGGGGCCGAACCCGTCCAGCCGGCCACGGTCCGCCGCTTCGTCGGGCGCTTCACCAAGTGGGGCCTCCCCGAGAATGCCTTCACCTCCTGCTACGGCATGGCCGAGGCCACCCTGGCCATCACCAACACCGGAGCGGACGCACCGCTGGTCTTCGACTCCATCGACCGGCAGGCCGCCGTGGGCGAAGGACGCGTCGTCGACGTCGACCCCGAGAGCGCGGAAGCGCTCCAGGTGGTCGACTGCGGCCACCCGGTGGCCGGCACCGAGGTGCGGATCGTCGACAACGACGGCAACGCCCTCGGTGAGGACCACATCGGCCACATCCAGTTCCGCGGACCCTCGCGCACGGCAGGCTACTTCAACCTCCCCGAGGCCACCGCCGCGTCGGTGGACGCACCGGACTGGTGGAAGACCGGGGACGTCGGCTACCTGCGCGACGGCGGCCTGCGGATCACCAGCCGGGCCAAGGACCTGGTGATCATCCGCGGCGCCAACTACTTCCCGTCGGACTTCGAACAGGCCGCGGAGACGGTGCCCGGCGTACGCCTGGGCAATGTGATCGCCGTCGGCTACCGGGACGACCACAGCGACTCGGAGGAACTCCACCTGGTCGTCGAGACGGAGCTGGAGGACGAGCGGCACGAGGAGCTGCGCCGGGCCGTCGGCGCGGCCGTGAGCTCCCGCACCGGCGTCCGGGCCGCGGCGGTCCACCTGGTCCCGAAGCACAGCATTCCCAAGACGACCAGCGGAAAGCTGCAGCGGTCGAAGGCGCGGGAGATGTTCGTCGAAGGATGGCTGCCCTCCGGCGCCTGATCCCACGGGCGACGTACGGAGACGGCCGGCGGACGGACCGGCCGGCAGCGGGGGCCGGTGCGCCCGGCGTGCAGTGCGCCGGGCCGCACCGGCCCCCGTCGCGCGGTCGCGCCCCCCTCCTCCGACGTCCAGTGACAATCAATCCCCATCGGAAGAGTTGGTCGACATGCAAGCTGACATCGATGTGACCTCCGAGGAACGCAACGAAGCGGTCAGACGGCTCGACCCGCTGAGGCTGGACGAGGACCTGCGGTCGCTGGCGAAGATGAACGAGGCGGCCGACGTCGCCGCGCTGGCGCGGGTGCTGGGCGAGGCGCTCCCCTGCGAGGACATCGTCTCCGCCTTCACGGTGCCGGAGTGCCTCGCCGCCATGCGCGACCTGGGCATGTACCTGGGCAGCCTGAAGAGGCACGGGGTGTCCGCCTTCGAGGCCGTCCCCGGAGCCACCCGCTGCTTCCAACTGCTGGGCCTGCGCACGCGGATGATCCCGCGGGACACCGTCTACCACTACACCTGCTGGAACCCCGAGGGGGACCGCGAACGCCTGTACAGCGGACAGCAGATGGAGCGCAGCCTCATCGGCGCCGTACGGCGGTGCATACCCGATCTGGCCCACGCCGTCGCAGTGGGCCGCTCCCTGCAGGACGACGGGGACCCCTACGGCCCCGCCCACGCCGAGAAGCTCCTCTGCCTGGCCGCACACGTGACGGCGGCCGACCGGGCCATGGGCGACGTGATGGCGAACGTCACCCCCGAGTTCTTCGCCCTGGAACTGCGGCCCTTCTTCGAGGACGTGCACATCGCCGGCCGGCGCTACATGGGGCCGGCCGCGGCGCACATCCCCCTCTTCCTCATCGACCTGCTGCTCTGGGCGTCGGACCGGGGCAGCCCCGAATACCTCGACTTCTGCCACGAGGTCGCCCTGCACACCCTCCCCGACTGGCAGGAACGATACGCCGAGTGGGCGCGGATGCCCTCCCTCACCTCCCGGATCGCCGAGGCGCTCTGCGGTCCGTGCGCGCAGTCCGGGCCGGACCCGCTGGAGTCCGGCGCCAGGGGACTGCGGCAGGCCCTCCGTTCGCTCACCGCGTTCCGCGGAAAGCACCTGGTGATGGCGCGCCGCGCCTATCACGAGGAGGTCCGGCTCTACGAACTCGGCAGCGGCGGGGGGAGCGTGGGGCTCCTGGAGGACATCCTCACCCTCACCCGGGAGAACGGCGCCCTGATCGGCTCCGCCATGGCCCCGCGCTGATGGGGACCGACCCCTGAGAGCCCCCACGACCCCACCACCTACAGGAGTGACGTGAGGCGATGAGAATCGCGATTGCCGGAGCCGGGATCGGCGGACTGGCCGCCGCGCTCAGCCTGCACGCCGCAGGGTTCGACGAGGTCACCGTCCACGAGGCCGAACCCCGCATCCGTTCCCTGGGCTTCGGCCTGAACATCCTGCCCAACGCGGTGCGCGAACTCGACGGACTCGGACTGCTGGACGCCCTGGAGCAACGGGCCGTCCGCACCCGGGAACTGGCGATGTACAACCCGTACGGGAACCTCGTCTGGCGGGAGGACCGCGGAGTCGGGGCGGGCTACCGGTGGCCGCAGCTCTCGGTCTCCCGCTCCCACCTCGTCGACGTCCTGGCGGCGGAGGTGCGCCGCCGGCTCGGTGACGGCGCGATCGTCACCGGCGCCCGGCTCGTCGGTCTGGACCACGGACCCGGCGGGACGTCCGCGACCTTCACGGACCCGGCCGGCACGCTCCGGACCGTCGGGGCGGACCTGCTGATCGGCGCGGACGGCATCCGGTCGGCCGTCCGCGCGGCGCTCCACCCCGGCGAGGGCCCGCCCCCCGCCAACGGGACGACCATCCACCGGGGGACCGCCTGGGCCGAACCGTTCCTGACGGGCGCGTCGATGGCAGTCCTGGGGGACGACAGGCGCAGGCTGGTCCTGTACCCCATCGAAACGGACCGGGCCACGGGCCGGACCCTGGTCAACTGGGTGGCCGCCCTCCCGGACGCCGAGGCCGACGACGGGCACGCCTCCGTCCTGCGGCACTTCGGCGGCTGGTCGCCCCCCGGAGTGGACCTGGCCCGCCTCGTCGGCGACACACCGGAGGTGCACCACCACCCGATGACCGACCGGGACCCCCTCGCCCGGTGGACGTACGGGCGGGTGACGCTGCTGGGCGACGCCGCCCACGCGATGTACCCCGCCGGGTCCAACGGGGCCACCCAGTCCGTCATCGACGCACGGGTGCTCGCCTGGCACCTCGCCCGGAACTCCGATCCGGGCGCGGCCCTGCGGGCGTACGAGGAGGAACGCCGGCCCCAGATGACGGAACTCCAGCGGAGCAACCGCTCCATGGGGCCGGAGCGGGTCATCACCCTGGCCCACCAACGGGCCCCCCGCGGTTTCGCGGACGTACGGGAGGTCTTCGGCGAGGAGGAACTCGCGGAGATCTCCCGAAGCTATGCCGAGACCGGCAGGTTCGACCAGGACCGGGTCAATTCCAGGCCCTCCCTGTCCGTCCGCCGGCCCCCGGCCGCCATGGAGAGCTGGAGAACACAGTGACAGACGCAGCCATGCAGGACACGGCCGGGCAGGACGCAGCCGTGCAGGACGCCGCCGGCCACGAGGCAGCCGAGCACGGCACGGCCCGGCGGGACCCGGCCGCCCCGGACCCGGCCACCGAGGCCGTCAAGGAAACCGGCTTCATCACCGCCGTCATCAGGGCCCTGGAGAACGAGCGCCCCGACCCCTACCTGACGGACCGGCATGCGGAACTGCTGAGCACGCCGGTCTCGCGCGCCATGGCCGCCGAGGCGCTGGACGCGGGCGGCACGGTCGGATCGGTGATCGTACGGGGCCGGTTCGGCGACATCGCCCTGTCCCGGGCGGTCGCAGGGGGGATCACCCAGGTGGTCTGCCTGGCGGCGGGAAGCGACACCCGTGCCTGGCGGCTGGGCCTCCCGGCCGGCACCGCGTTCTTCGAGGTCGACCTCCCCGGGCAGCTCGAAGCCAAGGAGGAACTGCTGGAACCCCTGGGCGAAGGGCCCTCGTGCCGGCGCATCGCCCTCGGCGCGGACCTCCGCGACGGAACCTGGCCCGGCCGGCTGCGCTCCGCCGGCCTCGATCCGTACGCCCCCACGGCCTGGATCGTCGAGGGCCTGCTGCCGTACCTCCGGCTGGAGCACTTCACCCGGCTGCTCACGCAGGTCCGCGAACTGTCGGCCCCCGGCTCGGTCCTGCTCATCGACGCCCCGCACGCCGACTACTTCACCGACCCGGCGAACGAGACGTTCCTGGCCTTCATGAAGTCCCGGGGATCCGCCTTCCGGCTGGGCCTGGACGACTTCGGCGGCTTCCTGCGCGGTCACGGCTGGGAGGCGGAGGCCCACACCCTGCACGCCCTCGCCGAGGGCGCCTGCCCCTGGCTCCCCACTCCTCCGGCCCGTCTCTGCCCTCCCCGCGACCACCACTGGCTGGCCCACGCCCGGCTGGCCTGACGGCGCGGCGGCCCGGACCGCGGGGGGCGGCCCGGCCGGGCGGGCGGGGGTCCCGCTCTCTGGCCGGTACGGCCCCGGCCGGCGGTGCGGCGCCGGCGGGCCGGCCCCGGTCAGCCGAGATGTGGCTGTGGCGCCGGCGACGTGGACTGGGCGAGGAGCCCGTCCGTGAAGGCGCGGAGCCCCAGGGCGAAGGTGTCCTGCGTGGCCAGCTTGATCCACTGCTCGCTGAGCGCGGCCAGCCGCGGCAGCTGGGTCGTGTCGCCGAGCTGCACGAAGTCCTCGGCGGTGGGCAGTTCGTCGACCGCCTGGGCACGGGCGGAGTGCGCGCGGACCAGGATCTCGCCGACCGTGTAGTACCAGATGCTGCGGAAGACGTAGACGGACTGTTCCGGCGTGCAGCCGTGCTCGACGGCACCCGACAGGATGGCCTCGACCAGCCACAGCGCCGAGTCGCCGAGCCGGGCGATGAAGCCGTCGGTGGTGAGGACCTCCGCCGCCCACGGCCAGGCCGCGAGCGAGTCGTGGATGGCCGCGGCGGCGGTGATGATGCGCTCCCGCGGCTCGTCGGGCAGCTCGGGCTGCGGGATCTGCTCGGCGTACTCGCGGATCAGCAGCAGGAGCAGGTCCTCCTTGTCGCGCACGTGGTGGTAGAGGGTCGTCGCCCCGATGCCGATCTCCGCCGCCAGCCGGCGGATCGTCAGCTTGTCCCAGCCGTCGCGATCGATGAGCCGGCGGGCCGCGCTCAGGATCTGGGTGCGGGACGTGACGGGGGGTCGGCCGACACGGCCGTGGGGTGTGTTGGGTGACATCGTCCCATCATGCCCTAGCCGAACGCCGTGGCCAGTCCCTCTCCGCAGCATTTTCGAACTATCTCCGATTCCTCGCCGCTCGACAGCGCGGCGGGCTCGGTGCTAATTTCAGAACGAGTTCGGAAACTCTACTGACACGAGAGCGCAGAGGACTGGCTTGCTGTGACAAACACGGATTTAACAAGCGGATCGACCGTCACCAGCCGGGATGCCCGTGCTGCAGGGCTCACCCTTGCCGCGGTGGCCGTCGTCCAGTTCATGGTGTCCCTCGACCTGTCGGTCGTGAACGTCGGACTTCCGGAGATCAGGACCAGCCTCGGCTTCAGTGAAGTCGGCCTGACCTGGGTGATCCACGCCTACGCCCTCACCTTCGGCGGACTGCTCCTGCTGGGCGGCAAGATCGCCGACCTCTTCGGCCACAAGCGGCTGATGATGCTGGGCCTTCCGGTGTTCGGCCTCGCGTCCCTGGTCGGCGGCTTCGCCACCGAACCCGGCCACCTGGTGGCCGCCCGCGCCGTACAGGGCGTCGGGGCCGCGGCCCTCGCACCGGCGGCACTGGCCCTGCTGACCGCCACCTTCCCCTCCGGCAAGCAACGCGTGAAGGCGTTCGGCGTGTGGAGCGCGATGAACGCCGCGGGCGGCGCCTTCGGCGTCCTCATCGGCGGCCTCCTCACCGAGTACGCGGGCTGGGAATGGGTCATGTACGTCAACGTCCCGATGGCGGCGGTCGCCCTGGCCCTGGCCTGGCGCATCGCTCCTGACAGCCCGTCCACGCACCGCGGACGCCCGGACGTGCTCGGTGCCGTCCTGGCCACCGCGGGCATGAGCCTGCTCGTCTTCGGCGTGGTCCGCACCGACCAGCACCCGTGGACCTCCTCGCAGACCCTGACGACCCTGGGCATCGCCGTCCTCCTGCTGGCCGCGTTCGTCTACGTGGAGAAGACCACCTCCCGCGACCCGCTGATCCGGCTCGGCCTGTTCACCAACCGCTCCGTCGCCGGCGCCAACGCCTTCATCCTGTTCCTCGGCGGCGGCATGGCCTCGGCCTTCTACTTCGTCTCCCTCTACCTGCAGCGCGTGCTCGGGACCGGTCCGGCCAAGTCCGGTGTGGAGTTCCTGCCGTTCGCCATCGGTGTGATCATCGGCTCCGTCCTCGCCATCAAGTTCGGCCTCAAGGTGGCCCCCCGGAACATCCTGATCGTCGGTGGCGTGCTGACCGCGGCCGGTTTCGCCTGGTTCGGCATGATCAGCGTCGGCGGCTCGTTCACCGGCGACATCCTGGGCCCGTCGATCATCGCCAGCATCGGCATCGGCCTCTGCCTCGCACCGGCCGTCTCCCTGGCCACCGCCGGTGTCGAACCCCACGAGTCGGGTGCGGCCTCCGGCCTGCTCAACAGCACCCGCCAGATCGGTGCCGCCCTCGGACTGGCCGCCCTGGGCACCGCCGCGAACGAGCGCACCGGAGACCGCCTCACCCTCGAGGCCCTCAACGACGGCTACGCGCTCGCCATGACGATCGGTGCCGTGGTCGTGCTCGGCGCCGTCCTCATCGCCATCGCGGTCCTGCCCCGTACCGCACCCGCGGCGGAAGCGGACGCCCGCGACGCGGTCCCCAGCCGGGACTAGCCCCGTGGGGGCGTGGATACGGGCCGGTGGTGACCGTGTCTCCCGGGGCCCGGACGGCCGGTTCCCGCCGGGCGCGGGCGACCGTGCCCCGGCGGACCCGGACGACCCCGTCCCGGGCGACTCGGGAAGACCGGCCGCGGCGAGCGCCACGGCCCGGTCCCCACCAGGCCGGCCCACCGGCCGAACGGAATGAGGACAGCACAGGGCTCCCGGCAGCCGCGGAGCGGACCCGAGGGTCCGCGCGCCCGGCCGCCGGGAGCTTCGTCGTTGCTGCACGGCCCCGGGGCCGCCCGGGTGCCGTGCGCGACGGCACCGCTCCCGTCCGTGCGAAACGCACGGACAGGGGTGCGCAATTCATCTGCCGGGCCGTCAACCCCGGCTGGTAGCGTCGACATCCGAAAGGGCGAGCGAAGATGGCGGTAGGCGAATTGTTCGACTGGCCCGAAAGCATCGAGCCCGGCCTTCCGTGGATGAGCGAGTTCCTGACCACGCCGGCCGGCACCCCGATGTGGGACGACCTGACCCCCGGCCAGCAGACCGCGCTGACCAGGTACGAGGCGATCAGCCTCTTCAGTCTCGGCGTCCACGGCAGCCGCGTCTTCGTGAGCGCGGCCGTGATGCGCGTCCACGAGCGGCCCTATGCGGACGTCTCGGAACTCCTGCACCGTTTCATCGGCGAGGAGAACGAACACCTGCGCGTCCTCGCCGAATTCTGCCTGCGCCACGGCGGAAAGCTCTATCCCGCCCCGCCCTCGCCGAACGCCGACCACCTCGGCCGGCTCTCGCCGGCGGCCCGTGAAGCGATCGTCTTCGCGCGCGTCCTGATCCTCCAGGAGGTCGTCGACCACCACCACGCGTACATGGCGGCCGACCCGTCGCTGCCGCACGCCGTCCGGGAGATCCACCGGGTGCTCCACCGGGACAAGAGCCGGCACATCGACTTCGGGCGCACGCTCGTGCGCACCCTGCTCGGCCGGGTGGCCGACCGGGACCGGGACGAACTGCCGCTGCTCGCCGCGTCCCTGGAGGACCACCTCGGGCACACCGTCGGCACCCTCTACAACCCGGCCGCCTACCGCGACGCCGGCATCCCGGACGGGCCGGCCCTGCGGCGCCGCGCCATGGAGCACCCCGCCCGGCTGGAGGTGCACGACCAGATGCTGCACCGGACCCGGACCTTCCTCCGCGCGGCGGGGGTGGGCCGGGACCCGGCCCCCGCACCGCGCCGGGTGAGAACGTGGTGAACGCAGCGCCGAGACCCGCGCGCCGCCCTCCCCGGCCCGGCACCATCCCCCTGCCCCACAGGCCGAGGAGGCACCCGTCGTGGCCGAAGACCTGACCCTGGCATCCCCGAAGAACGCGCCACCGGGCCCCGGGACCCGATCCCGCCCCCGGCACGTCTACGTCCTCCTGGTACTGCTCCCGGCAGCCCTGGTCCTCGTCGTGCTCCGGTTCGGCGCCGGGACCGCCGACGGCGGCGGTGCGGCCGGCGGCAAGACGCCCGCCGCCGGGACCTTCGCCGCGCTGCTGCTCGCCCTGCCGGCCATCCTGATCGTCTGCCACCTGATCGCCGGTCTCTTCCGGAAGACGGGCCAGCCCTCCGTCATCGGGGAGATCTTCGCCGGCGTCGTCCTCGGCCCCTCACTGCTGGGATGGCTCTGGCCCTCCGGACACCAGTGGCTGTTCCCCGCCGACATCTCCGGCCCCCTCAACATCCTCGCCCAACTCGGCCTGGTCTGCTTCATGTTCGTCGTGGGCTACGAGCTGGACCTCGGCGCGGTGCGCGGCCGCGGGCAGACCGTCCTGGCCATCAGCCACGTCGGCGTGGCCGTCCCCCTGCTCGCCGGATCCCTCCTGGCCCTCGGCATGTACGGGACGTACGCCCCGGAGGGGCTGGGCTTCACGGCCTTCGGACTGTTCATCGCGGTCGCCATGAGCATCACCGCCTTCCCGGTCCTGGCCCGCATCATCGCCGAACGGCGGCCCGGCGAACTGCGCGTGGGACCGGTCGCCCTCTCCTGCGCGGCCGTGGGCGACGTCACCGCCTGGTGCCTCCTCGCCGTGGTCGTCGCCGTCGCGGCGGACTCCTCACCGGCCGGCGTGGGCTGGATCCTCGTCCTCACCCTCCTGTTCTGCGCCCTGCTGCACTTCCTCGTACGGCCCCTGCTGCAGCGGGTGCTGAGCGCACCGGGACGGGCCACGGGCCCCGCCGTCCTGCCGGTGCTCTTCTCCGCCATCCTGCTCTGCGCCCTGGCCACCGAGGAGATCGGCATCCACGCCATCTTCGGGCCCTTCCTGCTCGGCGCGGTCACCCCCCGCGGCTCGGCCCCCCTGGAGTGGGCCCTCGCCCGGCTCCGGTCGGTCACCGAGTCGCTGCTCCTGCCCCTGTTCTTCGTCTACTCCGGGATGCGCACCTCGCTGGGACTGCTCGGCGACGCCGAGGCGTGGCTGTGGTGCCTGGCCGTGCTGGTGGTGGCGATGGCCGCGAAGTGGGGCAGCACCACCCTGGCCGCCCGCGGCTGCGGCATGGGCAGGGAGGACTCCATGGCCATGGGCGCCCTGATGAACTGCCGCGGGCTGACCGAGCTGGTCGTGCTCAACGTCGGCCTGGACCTCGGGGTCATCACACCCACGGTGTTCACCATGTTCGTCATCATGGCCCTGGTCTCCACCGTGCTCACCGCCCCCGCCCTCACGCTGATCAGCCGGCGGTACGCGGGAACCTGAGCCGCCGGGGAGCGGTGCGAACAGGCCGTTCCCCGGACGCCCTTCGGCCGGGGCCGTTCGAACCACCGCACCCCGGGGCATAACACCTGCGTCGTGACGTTGCCCCGGGTGAGGTCGGGTGTCGCCGGTGACGCAGAGGTGGAACGGCAAGGTGACCCTGGAGCCCGGCCGGCTCACGTTCCACGGACGGATCGGGTCGGCCCACGCCCACGCCCACGCCGCCGTGCAGATCGTGATCGTCACCTCCGGAACGGTCGAGCTCACCGACGGCCACGGGCACGCCCGCCCGGTCCGCGCCGCGGTGATCCCCGCCCGCGCGCTGCACACCGTACGCGCCCTCGACGCCCGGGGGACCCTGGTGTACTGCGACACCGACTCCGTCCTCGGCCGGGCCGTGCGCCCCCGCCCGGCCGGGGGCGACCGGATCGCCGACTGGATCAGGGCCGCGCAGCCCGACGGGCCGGCCGACCTGTCGCTGCTCGTGGCCACGGAGTACCCGGCCACTCCCGCCCACCCGGCCGTACGCGCGGCCACCGCCCGCATCCGGGCGCTGCTCGGCGGGCCGGTCAGGCTGGACGACGTGGCGGCCGCCGCGGGGATCTCACCCAGCCGGCTGGGACACCTCTTCGCCCAGGAGGTCGGCATGTCCTTCCCGGCCTACCTGCGGTGGGCGCGCCTGCGCCGGGCCATCGAACTCGTCCGGGCCGGCGCCACCCTGACCCGCGCCGCGCACGGCGCGGGCTTCTCCGACAGCTCCCACCTCACCCGGGTCGTGCACGAGATGTTCGGCACGAGCCCCTCCGACCTGCTGCGGGGCCTGCGGTGGGAGGATCCCGCCACCGCGCGGCCGGCCCCCCGCCGGTCGGCCTGAGGGCAGCGGATCCGTACAAGCCGACGCAGCCGCCGGCGCGCACGCTGACGGCATGGTCGAAACCCTCATCCGGTACGGATACGTCCCGTTGCTCCTGGTCGGTGTCAACGGGACCGGTATCGCGCTGGCGGCCGCCGGCGCGTCGAAGGCGTGGCTGCTCCTGCTGCTCGGGGCCGCCGTCGCGGCCTCGTTCACGGCCGAACGGCTGCTCCCCTACGCCGACGAGTGGAACCTCCCGATGGCCGACCGCCGCCGGGACGTCCTCCACGCCTTCGTCAACGAGACCCTCATCCTGGCGAGCGTCGCCTCCCTGCCGGTGCTCGCCGGCGCGGTCACGGTCGCGGACGTGTGGCCGTCCGCGTGGCCGTTCCCGGTCCAGGTGCTGCTGGCGGTGCTGGTGGCCGACGCGGGCATCACCCTGGTGCACTTCGCGAGCCACAAGGTGGGCCTGCTGTGGCGGTTCCACGCGGTGCACCATTCGGTGAAGCGCTTCTACGGCTTCAACGGGCTGATGAAACACCCCCTGCACCAGAGCGCGGAGCTGGCGGCCGGCGTGGCGCCCCTCCTGCTCGCCGGGATGCCGGCGGACGTGGCCGCCGCCCTCGCCCTGACCGTGGCCGTGCAGCTGCTCCTGCAGCACTCCAACGCCGACTACCGGGTCGGTGCGCTGCGGTACGTGCTGTCGCTCAACGAGGGCCACCGCTTCCACCACCTGAAGTGGGCCGGTGTCGGAGACGTCAACTTCGGCCTCTTCACCCTGGTGTGGGACCGGATGCTCGGCACGTACTCCTTCGACCCCGGCCGGCGCTTCTCCAGCGACGACCTGGGCATCGCGGCCAAGCCCCGCTATCCCACGGAGTACCTGGCCCAGCTGTCCGAGCCGTTCCGGCCGCGGGGGGCGTGCGCCCCGGGAACGGACGGCGGCTGAGGCCGTCGGTCCCCGAAGGACCGTCAGCCTCAGCCGTCTCCGCCGTATCCACAGCGTCCGCAGTATTCGCAGTTTTCGCAGTGCGCGGTTTTCGCAGCGCCCGCAGTGCCCATGGTGTCCACAGCGTCCGCCGTCGCGGCCGGCCCCGCCGGCCGCCGCCCTCAGCCGTGGCCGAAGGGGCATCCGCCGCGGCCGCGGGCCCGGGCGTCCTCGTCGAGGTGGAAGTTGGGGCGCTGTTCGGCCTCGTCGTAGTAGCGGTGGAAGACCGGGGTGATGCCGCCGGACACGGGCGGCACGATCCAGCTCCAGTCCGCAGGGACGGTCCGGCCCTGCTTCTCCTCCTTGGCCAGGTGCGTCATGAAGTGCCGAGACTCGGTGTGGTGGTCGCTGATCTTGACGCCGTCCCGGTTGAAGGAGTGCAGCACGGCCACGTTGAGCTCGACCAGGGCGCGGTCGCGCCACAGGGTGCTCTCGCTGCCGGTGTCGAGGCCCAGGAGTTCGGCGATCACCGGCAGCAGGTTGTACCGGTCCTCGTCGACGAGGTTGCGGGCACCGATCTCGGTGCCCATGTACCAGCCGTTGAAGGGTGCCAGCGGGTAGTCGATCCCGCCGACCCGCAGCCGCATGTTGGAGATGGCCGGGACGGCGTGCCAGCGCAGGCCGAGGTCGGCGAAGTCCGGCCGGTCGGGGTGGGTGAGCGGGACCTCTAGGACCAGGTCCGGCGGGACGTCGAAGAGCTCCGGCTTGTCCTCGCCGGCCTCGATGACCCAGGGCAGTACGTCCCAGGCGCCGCCGGGGGCCTGCCAGCCGAGCCGCTGCACGGTCTCGGTGAAGTCCGTGTACGTGGGGTCGCCGATGACCGTCCCGTCCTCCTGGCGGTATCCGGCGTAGCGGATGAGCTGGTCGTTCCAGACCCGGGGCGCCCGGCTCTGCGGGGTGTCCGGGGCGAAGACGGAGATGACCGGCCGGATGCGGCCGCCGTTGGTGGCGTGGCGCAGGTGCTCGCCCAGGTAGCGGTGCACGTCCTCGCCGGTGGTGGCGTCGCGGCGGTCCAGGACGCGCAGGCTCTTCCAGTACAGGCGGCCGATGCACCGGCTGGAGTTCCGCCAGGCCACCCGGGCGCCGAAGGCGAGTTCGTCGGCGGTGTGGGTGTAGGTGCCGGTCCCGTCGATCTGTGCGCGGACCTGCTGGAGCCGTGCGGCCGGCGGCACGGCCTGGTCGGGGTGCTCGCCGTGGTGGAGGCGGATGAACTCCTCCGCTTCGTCCCAGTCGGCCTCGGCGGGGTGCGGCCGGCTGACCGGCGCGGGCCGGGACCCCGGCGTGCTGGTGTCGTCGGTGGCGGTGTCGAGGGTGTAGATGCGAGCCAGAAGCGTTTCGGAGTTCATCAGTTCCTCGCGGATGGCGTTCGGCTCCGGCATCCGGTCCTTGGGGCAGGCGGGCGTGCCGGGTGAGCGGTGGCGCGACGTGGGCGCGGGCACCCTCGCGGGGGCATCGACGACTACAGGGGGTCAGTCGTTCGCCGCGGGGTGCCCGCGCCGTCTGGGGGCCGGGTCGCAGGACCGGCGGGGACGCACCTCAGGCGGCCGGTTCCTTGGACCGGGTCTCCCGGGCTATGGAGGTCCCGAACAGCTCGTCCCAGTACGGGGCCGAGATGCCGAAGCCCTTGGTGTCGTCGCGGAAGTGGTGGCGCATGTGGAGCGACCGCAGGTGCCGCATCAGCCTGCTCTTCGGCGTGGCGAGGTGCAGGTAGAGGTGGAACAGGTCGTAGGTCAGGTAGCCGAAGGTGTAGCCGGCACCGAAGACCAGCGGCAGTGAACCGACCCCGGAGGCCAGGTAGATCGTTCCGCCGACCATCGGGATGCTGAGCAGCGGGCTGAGGATGGAGCGCCGCGGGTCGGTGGGGTAGTCGTGGTGAATGCCGTGCAGGATGTAGTGCAGGCGGGCACCGAAACCCTTCTCGGGCTCGTAGTGCAGCACGATCCGGTGGCCCCAGTACTCCGACAGCGTCCAGGTCAGGTAGCCCGCCGCGGCCCAGCCGAGCAGGGCCCAGCCGCCGGCGTCGCCGATGGAGAACCACACGCACACGGCGATCACCGGGGAGAACATGAGCACGGTGGTGACCGGATGGACGTGGATCAGGTGGTCCAGCCAGCGCCAGCCGACGACCGCCGGCGCCTTGCCGCGGCGGACGGCGCCCTTGTAGTTGTTGGGGCGGGCGGGTGTTGCGGAGGTCACGCCCCGGCTCCTTCCGCGCTGGGGACCTTCACCCGGGCCTCGTAGGCGATGCGGGCCTGGTAGTCCGTGGTGCGCAGCAGCTGGTCCGCCTTGAGGAAGCGGCCCATCGCGTCCCGCCACGGCTGGGGCAGCAGGAACAGCGAGCGGGTGACCGGGTTGGTCCAGCCCGGCACGTACCGGTTGTAGACCGGGCGGCGGGCGGTCCGCAGCACCGCCTTGGCGATGTCGTCGGGGGTGAGCAGCGGCACGAAGCGGCCCTTGCCGACGCCCGAGGTCAGCTCGGTCTGGGCGGGGATGGGCAGGATGATGGACAGGTCCACGCCGCTGCCGCGGAGTTCGGCGCGGACGCCCTCGGACAGGCCGACGACGCCGTGCTTGGCGGCCGAGTACGTGGCGCAGCCGGGCAGGCCGATCATGCCGACGGCCGAGACCATGTTGATGATGTGGCCGTGGCCGCGGGAGCGCATCGGGCCGATCGCGGTCTTCATGCCGTTCAGGGTGCCGATGAGGTTGACGCCGAGCTGGTGCGCGGTGTCCTCGTCGGACTCCTTCTCGAAGGGCCCGACGATCATTTCGCCCGCGTTGTTGACGAAGATGTCGATCGCGCCGAGGTCGGCCTCGACGGCGTTCCAGAACGCCTGGACGCCGGCCGGGTCGGTGACGTCCAGCGGGTAGGCGCGGGCGCCGATGTCGGCCGCGACCTTGGCGGCGAAGTCGTGGTTGCGCGCGCCGATGGCCACCTTGGCGCCGGCGGCGATGAACTGCTCGGCGGTGGCACGGCCGATGCCGCGGCTGCCGCCGGTGATCGCGACGATCTTGTTCCTGATGTCCCTGGGCACGGTGGGAAGCCTCCAGAAGAGTGCCGGTTGGTACGGAGCGGTGCGTACGTGGCGTACGGGGAGCCGGATACGGGTGGTGGATCAGGCGAGGATCCGGAAGGTGCGGTTGTGCCAGAGCAGCGGATGCCCGCCGCCCAGGCCGAGCCGGCGCACCCCGGCGGTGAGGATGGTGTGGTCACCGCCGGGATGGGCGGCGTCGACGGTGCAGGCCAGCCAGGCCAGCGCGTCGTCGAGCACGGGCAGGCCGTCCTCCAGGTGGTGCGCGGTGGCGGCGAACCGGGCGTCCTGGCCGACCTGGGGGTCGGCGAACCGGCGGGCGAGATGGCCCTGGTCCTCGCGCAGGACGTTGACGGCCAGCCTCCCGGTGCTCCGGATCCGGGCCAGGGTGCGGCTGTGGTTCGCCGCGCAGGCCAGGATCATCGGCGGGTCCAGGGAGAGGGAGCACACGGCGCTCGCCGTCATGCCCGCCATCCCGCTGCCGTCGGGTCCGGCGGTGGTCAGCACGGTGACGCCGGACGGGAGTTGCGCGAGGACCTCCTTGAACTCCCGGGCCGTCACCGCCGCCGCGGCACCGCCGGTGGGCGGGGCGACGGCGGGGGCCGTGAGCGCGCCGCTCACGCCGCGTCCGCTCCCGCCGAGGCGCCGACGGGTTCGGGGGTGGTGAGGGTGATGTGCTCGCCCAGCAGTCCGCGCAGGATGAGGCCGATCGCCTCCACCAGGGCCTCGCAGGCGATCGGGTCGATGATCGAGGCGAGGGTCGGCATGCCGAGGTCGAAGCGGGCGGCGAAGCGCACCGTGACCGTGCCGTCCGCGTGGCCGTTCACCGTCCACGCGCCGTCGAACTGGTCGAAGTCACCGTCGGTCTGGGTGAAGTCGATGGTCAGGTTGGCGGCGTCGATGCGGTCGCGTTCGGTCCAGCACAGGATGCCGTTGCGGAAGTTGACCGACCACTCCGAGTCCATGACGTCGCCGCCGTTGTCGGTGACGGCCACCTCGCGGACGGCGTCCGTGTAGGTGGGGTAGGCGGAGAAGTCCCGCAGCCGTTCGAAGACGGCCGGTGCGGTCGTGTCGGGTACCAGGGCTTCGAGGGTCACCTCGGGCATGTCAGCGTGTCCCCTTCGTGGGTGCGGAGGTCCGGGCCAGAACGGTGGCCGCGGAGGTGAAGGCGTCGGTGATCCGGTCCAGGTCGGCGGGCGTGAGCACCGCGGGCGGGGTCAGGCGTACGACGCGGTGGGCGTTGAGGGAGTGGTTGACCAGCACGCCGGACTCCAGCAGGTGCATGACGAGCTGGCCGGCGGCCCCTTCGTCGCACATCTCGATGCCCAGGAGCAGGCCGCGGCCGCGGATGTCCGCCACCACCCCGCCGAGCAGCGGGGCCAGCGCCGTACGGAGGCGGCCGGTCAGCTCGTCGCCCAGGGTGCGGGCCCGCTCCACCAGGCCCTCCTCCCGGATCGTGGCGACGGCGGCCGCGGCGGCCGCCATCGCCACCGGGGCGGCGGCGAAGGTGGAGGTGTGCAGGAACGGGTCCTTGTCGAACGGCGCGTACGCCTCGGGCGTGGCGACCGCGGCGGCCACCGGGATGACGCCGCCGCTGAGGTTCTTGCCGACCAGCAGCACGTCCGGCCGCAGCCCCTCGGCGTCGGCGCCCCACCAGGAGCCCAGCCGGCCGAGGCCGGTCTGGATCTCGTCCAGGACGAACATCGCCCCGTGCTCGGCGCACAGCTCCTGCACCCGGGTCAGGTAGCCGGGCGGCGGCACGACGGCACCGCCCTCGCCCTGGACGGGTTCGAGGATCACGCAGGCCGGGCCGCCGGCGGCGAGCGCCCGCCCGAGGGCCTCGGCGTCCCCGTACGGGACGTGCTCGGCCGGCAGCAGGGGCCGGAACGGGTCCTGGTAGAGCGGCTTGGCCGTGACGGCCAGCGCGCCGGTGGTCTTGCCGTGGTACCCGCCGACCGCGGAGATCAGCCGGTGCCGGCCGTGGGCGCGGGCGAGTTTGATCGCGGTCTCGGTGGCCTCGGCACCGGAGTTGACGAAGTGGACCCGTTCCAGGCCGGGGGGCGTGACCGAGGCGAGCTCCGCCGCCGCGGTCGCCGCGACCGGCTCCAGGAGCATCCGGGTCGCCATGGGGTGCCGGTGGATCTGGTCGACCACGGCCTCCACCACGCGGGGGTGGCGGTGGCCGAGGAGGAACACCCCGTAGCCGCCGCAGTCCAGGTACTCCTTGCCGTCGGCGTCCCACACCAGGCTGCCCGCGGAGGCCACCTCCATGACGGCGCCGGTCAGCGAGGCGAGACGGGCCCGGCCCTTGCTCACGTGCCGGCGGTAGATGCCCAGCACCTCCGGGGCGGACGGCGCCGAGGCCGGGCGCGGCGCGGCGGGCGCGGCGGGGGAGACGGGCGTGCCGGGGTCGGTCGCGGGAAGTGTCAGTCCGCTCATGCCGGGACCTGCCCGCCCGCGAGGACCGGCTCCGGGAGGCGGCGGACCATGCCCTTGGCGTGGGCCATGTAGGCGACCGAGGCCCGCAGCGCGGCCTCCAGCTCCTCCGGCCTGGGCGCGGCCGGGACACCGGGCTCCCGGCCGAGGCCGGTGGGGAACACGTGGCCGTGCGCGAACAGTGCCGTCATGGCGAGCATGTCGTCGAACCGGCGGCGCGCCCTTGGGTGCAGGTTCGCGATGAACACCGGACGGATGAGCCGGTCGATCATCTCGGGGCCGACCATGCGCGGCCGTACGGGGTCGAGGCCGAGCTCCTCGGCGGTGTCGCCGACGACCTGCATGACCCGCTCGGTGCTCAGCGCGCTGTTCCCGGCGGTGACCCAGACCTCGCCGTCCCGCCGGCCCTGCCGGATCAGACCGGCGATGGTGGCGGCCACCAGGTCCTGCGGCACGAAGTCGACGGGCGATTCGGCGGGCACCGGGACCAGCGGGAGCACACCGCGCAGCAGACCGTGGAGGATGCCGTGCATGCCCTGGAAGGCGGAGATCGCACCGGTGACGGAGTCCCCGATGACCACCGACGGACGGATGATCACGGCCGGGACCCCGGACGAGCGTACGACGTCCTCGCCTGCCCGCTTGGAGTCCAGGTAGTCCTCCGGACGCGCGGTGGCGTCCCCGTGGTCCTGCCCGAGCTGCGCCCGGGTCAGGTCGTTGCGGTCCACGAAGGCCGTGGACACGTGGTGGAGCACGGCGCCGGCGTCCGCGGCGAGCTCCGTCATCCGGCGGGTGCCGGCCTCGTTGAGCGCGTGGGTGGCCTCGGGGCCGTTGGAGAAGCCGGTGACGGCCGCGCAGTGCACGATCACGTCGACCCGCGCCGCCAGGGCGCGGTAGGCGTCCGGGTCGAGGCCGAGCCGGGGCGCGGTCAGGTCGCCGGCCAGCTGCTCGTCGGCGCCGGCTACGGGAGTGCGGTGGATCAGGGCGATCACGTGGCAGTCGGACAGCTGGGGAAGGAGCGCGCTGCCGACGACACCGGAGGCGCCGGTGAGCAGAACGGTGGGATGGCTGGGCACGATCGAGCACCTCACGGACGGGTCAGTGGGCGTACGGGAATCGAAGACGGGCGGCAGCCGGTGGCGGAGCGGCCGGAGCGGTCGCGGCGCGCGTGGGGCGCAGGGCCGGGAACCGCGGGCGGTGCGGAGGCGCGGGGGGAGGCCGGGGACGGGGCCGACGGGACGGCCGGCGGGGAGCGGAAGGCACGGCGGACTCGCGTGCCGGGCGGCCGGGCGGCCGGTCCGGAGGTTCCCCCTCCCCGACCCCTTCCTCCTGCGCCCTCCCCGGATCCTTTCCCGGCTGGGGGAAGGGGCTCCGGGCCCCGGGCCGAGCGGTGGACCGGGGGAGCGCCGGAGCGCGGGAGCGGAAGAACGCGGGAGCGGGGGTCCTCAGGGGATGCGCAGCGGCTCGTTGCCGGTGAAGTACTCGGTCAGCGGTGCCGCCATCCGGGCGCGCGAGGGCGGGTGGAAGGAGAGGGCGCGACAGGTGGAGTTGAGGTAGGCGATGTCCCCGGAGCCGATGAAGGCCATGCCGCCCAGCGCCTCCACGCACAGCGACAGGACCCGGCCGATCGCGTCCTGGGCGGCGTAGCGGCACATCAGGGAACGGGTCAGGGTGTCCTCGGTGACCTCACCGCCGGCCACCTCCGCCGCGAGGCCCTCCAGTGCGAGGGCGACCGTCTCGACGGAGGTCACCGCGTCGGCGGCGACGGCCGCGTCCCCGCGGGGGTTGGCGAGGACGCGCTCGACCAGCGCGGACGCGGCCCCCAGGTAGCTCGCCGTCATCAGCGCCTCGAACCAGACGAAGCCGACGGTCTGCAGCTGGTCCAGGCGTCCGTCGGCGGTGACGTCCGTGACGACCAGCAGATCGCCCGGTACCTCGACGTCGTCCAGCACGATCTCCTCGCTCTCGGCGCCGGCCAGGACCGGGCTGCCCCAGAACGGCCGGACGGACAGTCCGGGCGATTCGGCGGGGATCAGGGCGAAGGCCAGCCGGTCGGTGCCGTCCGGTCCGGGCAGCGGCAGGGACGCGGTGAGCAGGTTCATGGAGTGGGCGAGGCTGCACGGCTTCTTGGAGCCGCTCAGGAACACCTTGTCGCCCTCGGTGCGGGCGGTCAGGGAGGGGCTGAGGATGCCCTGGCCGGTGCGTCCCTCGGCGAAGCCGGAGGCGAGCAGCAGGTTGTCCTTGGCGATGGCGGCGAGCAGCAGCCATTCCATGCCACTGCCGGCGGCCGCGGCCTCGACCATGGAGGCCACCGAGAAGTGGTGCATGGTGGTCGCCACGGCCAGCGAGGGGGAGCGGGACCCGAGGGCGCGCTGCACGTGCAGGGCGGTCCGCAGGTCGGCGCCGGCTCCGCCGTGCTCGGCCGGGACCAGCAGTCCGGGGCCGCCGGCCTCGCGGAACAGCTTCACCCCGGGGCCGCCGACCGCCTCCAGCTCGGTGAGCGGGGTGGCGGCCAGGAGCTCGTCCAGGCCGGGCAGGACTTGCTCCAGGACAGTTCGTTCACGCTGCAGGAATCGCATGGACCGGGACCCCCCACTGGTCGCTCGACACTTTCCGGCCGGGGGACGCATGCGGGCGGATCTTGGTCGGACGTCCCAGCGGCACGGCCCACGCTATGAGCCCCAGATGCAGCGCCCATGCAGTGGAAGTAAAGGTTCCGCTCAGGAGTTCGACACGATCTCGCGTGGGTGGACCGGCTCGTGAAGCCTTCATGCCGGGGTGTGAAAAGTTCCCGGGTGTCCTGTTCATCCAGCACGTTGACGCCCCCGGGCGGTGTCGCCGACGGGTACGTCGACTCTGCCGGGCACATCGGCGCCGACGGGCACATCGGCGCCGACGGGCACATCGGCGCCGACGGGCGGCGCGGTGACGCCGACGGGGCGCGGGCCCTGTCGGCCCGCGCCCCGTCGGCGTCGGAGGATAGGTCGGTGCCTCAGTCCTTGAGGCCGATCTTCTCGTGCAGCCTGGCCAGCGGGCGCGGAGCCCACCAGTTGGCCCGGCCGGCCAGGCGCATGAACGCCGGGACCAGGACGCCCCGCACCAGCGTGGCGTCGACGATCACGGCGAGCGCCAGCCCGATGCCGAGCAGCTTGATCGGCAGCAGGGAGGAGGTGGCGAAGGCGAGGAGGACCGTGGCGACCAGCGCGGCCGCCGCGGTGACCAGCCGTCCGGTGCGCTCCAGGCCCCAGGAGACCGCGGAGATGTTGTCACCGGTGCGGTGGTACTCCTCCTTGATCCGGGACAGCAGGAACACCTCGTAGTCCATGGACAGGCCGAAGGCGACGCAGAACATCAGGATCGGTGTGTCGATGTCCAGCATGCCGGTCACCGAGAAGTCGCCGACCAGCCACTTCAGGTTGCCGTCCTGGAAGATGTACACCATCGCGCCGAACGTGGCGGTCAGGCTCAGCAGGTTGAGCACGATGGCCTTGAGCGGGATCAGCAGGCTGCCGGTGAACAGGAACAGCAGCACGATCGTCGACAGCGCGATGATGCCCAGCGCCCACGGCAGGTCCTCGCCGATGGTGTCCTTGGAGTCCACCAGCAGTGCGGCCTGCCCGCCGACGAGCACGTGGTCCGGTGCGGGCTGCGCACGCAGGGTCTTGACCAGGTCCATGCCGCGGTCGGAGTAGGGCTCGGTGTCGGAGACCACCGACAGCCAGGTGCCGCGGTCGCCCTTGAAGCGGTCCGAGGCCGGGCCGGGCGGGGCGACCTGGGTGCCCTCGCTGTAGGAGCCGGTCAGCGTGTCCACCCGGGTGATCCCGGGCACCGTGGACAGCTGCTTGGCGTAGTCGGCCACCTTGCCGGAGGACGCGGCCGCGGTCGCGTCGATGTCCGGCAGGACCACGTTCAGGGGAGAGCTCTCCCGGTTGTCGAACTGCTCCCGCAGCACCTGGGCACCCTGGTACGCCGGGGAGCTGGCGGGCAGCACCCGGTCGTCGCTGTCGCCGAACGTGGCCCGCATGAACGGCAGTCCCAGTGCGACCAGGACGGCCGCGACGGCCAGCGCGAACGGCACCGGCCGGCGCATGACCGCCGTGGCCAGCTTGTGCCAGAACCCCTCGGTGTCGGAGGTGGCGGCGGCCGCCTTGGCGTTCCGCCGGAACAGCCGCCGGATGTTGAGGGAGTCGATGCGGTGCCCGAGGACCGCCAGCAGTGCGGGCAGCACCACGACCGAGCCGAGCGCGGCCAGGATCACCACGGCGATGCCGGAGTAGGCGAAGGAACGCAGGTGGTACATCGGGAAGACGAGCATCGCGGACAGCGACACGGCGACCGTCAGCGCGGAGAACAGCACGGTGCGTCCCGCGGTGCGCACGGACTCGCCGACCGCCTCGTGGACGGTGCGGCCGCGGGCGAGCTCCTCGCGGTAGCGGGTGACGATGAACAGGCTGTAGTCGATGGCCAGACCCAGGCCCAGGGCGGTGGTGATGTTCACGGCGAACACCGACACCTGCACGAACATGTCCAGGATCCGCAGGATCACGAAGGAGCCGATCACGGCGAAGATGCCGACCGCCAGGGGCATGCTCGCCGCCACCACGCTGCCGAACACCAGCAGCAGGATGATCAGGACCAGCGGGCCGGAGAGCAGCTCGGCCTTGTTGAGGTCCTCCTCGCTGATCCGCTCGATCTCCATGCGCACGGCGGTCACACCGGTCGCGGTGACCTTCAGGGAGCCCTGGTCGCCGACCACCTCGGGCACGATCCGGGCCGCGGTCTTGCGGATCTCGTCCTCGTCACCGGACAGGCGCACCATGATCAGGCCGGTGCGGCCGTCCTTCGAGCGCAGCGTCGCCGGCTTGTCGAGCGTCCAGTACGACGCCGCCTGCACCACGCCGCGCTCCCGCGACAGGCGGTCGGTCAGCGCCGTCGCCTCGTCCGCGATCTTGGGGTCGTCGACGCCGGCGCCGGCGGAGGTGACCAGCACCAGGTGCGGGGAGCCGCCCCCGAAGCGGGTGTTGAGCAGTGCGTCGGCGCGTGCCGACTCCGAAGCCGGGGCGGTGATGCCGCCTTCCGACAGGCGGCTTTCCACGTCGGAGCCGAACGGCACCGCGACCACCAGCGCCGCCAGGGTGATCAGCAGGACGACGAGCCTGCGCCGGGCCAGCCAGTGGCCGAGTGCGGCCAGGCCCCTGGGGGGCGCCGGGGGTGCGGCCTTGGGCGGCGTTGCGGTGCGGACGGTGGATTGGGTACCCACGCCTCCTCCTTGGAGGTGAAATAGGGCGAGCGGCCGGATGGAGCCGCGCACGGGGGGTTCAAGGGCCGTAGCGAACGGGCTGGGCGGACGGACCGCGCGTGCCGGTGCGGTGCGTCGCGCGTGCCGGTGCCGGGCGTCAGCGTAGGAACGACCGCTGCAGCGGTCCGGCAGGGCACATGCAGGAGAGGTGCAAGAGTCGACCCAAGATCACCCCCGTTGGCCCGAGAGCCCGGCGGCGACGCCCTGACCGCCGGCGGGCAGGCGCACCTCGGCGTGCAGTCCGCCGCCCGGTGCGTCCTCCAGCAGCACGTGTCCGTTGTTGACGCGGGCGAGGCTGGCGGCGATGGCCAGGCCCAGTCCGGACCCGTCACAGGAGGCGGCGTTCGCCCCGCGCCAGAAGCGGTCACAGGCACGCGCCCGTTCGGCGGCGGTCATCCCGGGTCCGGCGTCGATGCACCGCACCGCCACCATGCCCGCGTCCTCGACCAGGTGGACCCGTACGGTCGTACCGGCCGGTGCCATGCGCAGGGCGTTGTCGAGGAACACGTCGAGGATCTGGTCGACGGTGCCGGCGACCGCCGCCGCGACGAGGTCGCCCTCGCCGTCGATGGTCACGGTGATGCCCCGCGGCTCCGCCACCAGCCGCCAGGACGCCACCCGTTCCTCGGCGACCGCGAGCACGTCCACCTCCTCGGCGGCGCGGGTGCCGGACTCCGCCCGGGCCAGCAGCAGCAGCGCGTTGAGGATGCCGGTCATCCGGTCCACCTCGTCGAGCGCCTGCTCCAGTCCGCGGCTGCCGTCCGGCTCGATGTGGGGCTCCAGGTTCTCCAGGCGCAGCCGCAGCGCCACCAGCGGGGACCTGAGCTGGTGGGAGGCGTCGGAGACGAAGGACTTCTGCACCGTGACCTGGTGCTGGACCTGCTCGGCCAGGTGGTTGAAGGTTTCCGCGAGCACCCGGAGGTCCGGCGGACCGAGGTGGACGGGCACGCGCGCGGTGTGGTCCCCGTCGGCGAACCGGCGGGCGGCCGCCTCCAGATAGCGCACGGGCCGCAGGATCCAGCGGGCCAGCGGCTCCGCCAGGAAGCCGCTCATCGCCAGGGCCAGCGCCCCGATGACGGCGACCACGGCCCAGATCGTCCACTGCTGCAGTTCCAGGTCGTCCAGGTCCGAACACACCACGACGAGGCCGACCAGGGTGCGTTCGTCGATGACCGGCACCGCCACGATCAGTTCGTGGGTGGCCTCGGAGACCTGTGGGTCGGCCGAGTCGGTGAACCGGCCCGCCAGCGCCTCCCGTACGACGCCCTCCCGTGCGAGATCCGCGGGGGCCAGCGAACAGAGCGCTCCTTCCACCGAGCGTCCCCGGTCGTCGACGACGTGCGCCCGGGCGCCGGTCCGGTCCTGGTACTCGGCGATCTGCTGGCGCAATCCCGCCCGTTCACCGTTCCTCAAGGCCTGCCCCGCCACGGGCGCCAGCTCGCGCGCCTCGGCGGTCCGCGTGTGGGCGAGCTCCCGCAGCGCCTCGTCGCTCCGCTGCAGGGCCAGCGGCAGGCCCAGCACGATGATCACCGCGCAGGGCAAGGCCACCAACGCAGCCACCAGATGACGCCGCACGCCAGAATCCCCCCTCGTCCCGCCCCGGTCGCTCCGGCCGGCCGGTCACTGCTGGTCTGGCAGGACCAGGCGGAAGCCGACGCCCCGCACCGACTGGATCCACTCCCGTGCCCCGAGCTTGGTCCGCAGGGAACCGATGTGGACGTCCAGGGTGCGGGTCGACCCGTGCCAGTTGGGATCCCAGACCTCGTTGATGAGGTCCTCCCGCCCGCACACCGCGCCGGCGTCCGTCAGGAGGGCGGCCAGCAGGTCGAACTCACGGCGCGTCAGATGGACCTGCTCGCCGTCCAGTTCCACCTGACGCGTCCGCATGTCCACCGTCAGCGGTCCGAAGACGCAGTGCTCGCCGCCGCCGGCGCCGCCGGGCGATGCCACGGCGGGCACGGGCGCGTGGACGCGGCGGGAGACCGCCTCCATCCGCGCCAGTAACTCGCGCATGCTGTACGGCTTGACCAGGTAGTCGTCCGCGCCGGTCTGGAGCAGCAGTACCCGGTCGAGCTCGTCGTTGCGGGCCGTCACCGCGATGATCGGCACGGCCGAGGTCTGCCGGACGCGCCGGCACACCTCCTGCCCGTCGAGGTCGGGCAATCCGAGATCCAGCAGGACGAACTCGGTGTCCGGCACGGCCTTCAGAGCCTCCGCGCCACTGCCCACCCAGTCGACGTCGTGCCCGAAACGCTGCAAGGCCTCGGTCAGGGCCTCCGCGATCCGTGTGTCGTCTTCCACCACGAGCACCTGCATGTCCGCACCCCCGGCACAGTGGAGCCGTCCCCCTGACGACCCACGCCCGATTCGGATGCTACCCAGGTGATCGAACGGCGCGGAGATAAAACCGGTCAGTAATGCAGAACTTTTTGGAATCTGTTCCGAAATTTTGGCGCCCCGTACATCGAGCAGGTGGCGAAACGGGATCGAACGGTCACCTGTGACGGGCCGGGCAAGGGAGAGGCTGCCCGGACCGGCCGGCGGGGGCGGGGCCGGCGAAAGACAGGTGAAAGAAGGCGCCGCCCGACGCGGGTCGGGCGGCGGGCGGCGGGCGGCGCCGGTCGGGCGGCACGGGTCAGGGGGTCGGTCAGGCGGCGGGCTTGCCCGGCTGGTCGTGCGTCGAGCAGTGGATGCCGCCGCCGCCCGAGGCGATCGTGTCGATCGCGACCGGCACGACGTCCCGCTTGGGGAAGTGCTCCTGCAGGATGCCGCGGGCGCGGTCGTCGGCCTTCCGGTCGCCGAACCGGGGCATGAACACCGCATCGTTGGCGACGTAGAAGTTGGCGTAGGTCGACACGAAGTCGTCGCCCTCGCCCGTGATCCGGTTCAGGTCGGGCTGCGGCAGGTCGATGACCTCGAAACGCCGGCCCCGGGCGTCGGTCGCCTTGGACAGCACGGACTTCGCCTGGTCGGCGGAGCGGGACCAGGAGTCCGGCGGGGTGCTCGGGTGCGCCCGGTCCAGCAGCACCACACCGGGTGCGGTGAACCGTACGAGGCTGTCCACGTGGGCGTCGGTGATGTCCTCGCCGCGTACGCCGGCCAGCCAGATCACCTTCTCGACGCCCAGGGTCCGCTTGAGCTCGGCCTCGATGGTGTCGCGGGACTTCCCCGGGTTGCGGTTGGCGTTGACGATCGAGCTCTCGGTGATCAGGAGGGTGCCCTCGCCGTCGGGCTCGAAGGAGCCGCCCTCGGCGACCAGCGGCGCCTGCACCCAGGGGACGCCGTACTTCGGCAGCAGGGTCCGCCCGACCAGGGCGTCGTTCGCGTGCTGCTGCTTGTTGCCCCAGCCGTTGAAGTTGAAGTCGACGCCGGTGGTCTTCCCGTTCTCCTCGACGAAGACCGGGACGGTGTCACGGGCCCAGAGGTCGTCCACGGCCAGCGGGATCACCTCCACCTGGGAGCCGACGGCCCGCTGGGCGGCGGCCACCTGGTCGGGGCGGGCCATCATGACGACCGCCTCGTACTCGCCGACGGCCCGCGCGATGCGCGCGATGTCCTCCCGCACGTAGGGCAGGTCGCCCTCCCAGACCGCGGACAGTGCCGGCCAGGACATGAAGGTGCGGGTGTGGCTCTCCCACTCGGCGCCCAGGCGGCGCTTCCCCTGCGCGGCCGCCTGCGGCGGCGGACCGCTGGCGGCGCCGGAGCCGGGTGCGGTCCCGGCGGGGCCGCACGCCGAGGCGCCGAAGACCAGGGCGCCGAGACCGCCTAGGGTGCGGAGGACGGACCGGCGGGTGGGGGGAGGGAAGGACACGGGAACTCCGATCGTGGTCCGGCCGGAAAGCGGAACGTCCGGCCGGGTCGGGCGCGGGAGGGTGTGGGGCGGGTCCGCGGCACCGGCCCGGGGCCCGGGGCCCTGGTACCAGGGTGCGCGCTCCACCCCCGGAACGGCCGTCACCGAAGGCGAAGCGGAACGGCCACGTGTCGCCACTGTGACACTGACTGGATTTTCAGTCAATTCAAGAAGGGGAGGGCGGGGGCGGGGCGGGCAGGGGATTCGGCGGGGGAGCCGGCCGCCCGGTCCAGCCGGCCGATCTCCACCCCGATCGCCTCCCTGACCAGCTCCCGGGCGTGCCACAGCGGCAGCAGACCGCTCAGCCAGCGCATGCTGAGTCCCTCCAGCAGGGCGGTCAGACGCTCGGCGGCAGCGGTCAGATCGGCCGCCGGTGCGCCCGGACGCAGGCCGCCCAGCAGTCCCGCGACCTCCGCCGCCCAGGCCGCCCCCGCGGCGGCGAGCTCCTCCCGCAGCTCCGGGTCGAAGACCGTGTGGGCCCGGAGCTCCCCCCAGGCCGTACTGTTCTCGCGGACCTCGGGAAGGTCCTGGAACTCCAGCAGCATCGTCCGCTCCAGGAGCTGCCGGGGGTCTGCCGGGGGACCCCCGGCAGCGTCGTCCTCCACCGCGGTGTAGCGGTCGGCCCGGTCCCCGATGAAGGCCAGGGCGTGGCGCAGGATCCCGCTCCGGTCCTTGAAGTGGTAGTACACCAGGGCGGTCGACACGCCGGCCTCGGCCGCCACGTCCGCCACCCGCAGGCCCCGGACGCCGTGCCGCGCGATGACCCTGGCGGCGGCTTCCAGGATTGCCGTTCTGCGCTCCGTCGTCACTGTGCGATTCCTCCCGGCCGTCTGCGTCTCGTATTGTCACACATTGACTGAAACTTTAGTCAGGGGCACGATACGAAGCAGGTCACTGCCGCATCGTTGAAAGAGCCACAGATGTCCGCACCACTTCCCGGCGCACCGCCCGTCCCCACGGCCCTGTCCGCCGAAGACCCCCACGAGATCGGTGGTTACCGCCTGCACGCCCGGCTCGGCTCCGGCGGCATGGGCGTGGTGTACCTGGCGTACACCCCCGGCGGCCGCCCGATCGCCCTGAAGGCGGTCCGCAGGGAGTTCGCGGCGGACCGCGAGTTCCGGGAGCGCTTCGCCCAGGAGGTGGCCAGCGCCCGCCGCATCCACGGCCTGTTCACCGCGCAGGTGGTGGATTTCGGGGTGGACGACCACACCCCCTGGCTCGCCACGGCCTACGTGCCGGGCCCCTCGCTGGACCAGGTGGTCCGGCGGCACGGCCCGCTGCCGGTGCGCACGGTGCTGCTGCTCGTCGCGGGCATCGCCGAAGCCCTCCAGGTGATCCACCGGGCGGACGTCGTCCACCGGGACCTCAAGCCGGCCAACGTACTGATCGCGGGGGACGGGCCGCGGGTGATCGACTTCGGCATCGCGCGCGCGGCCGACGCCGCCGCCCTCACCGGCACCGGCCTGCGGATCGGCACGGCCGCGTTCATGGCGCCGGAACAGGCGCTGGGCCTGCGGGTCACGCCCGCCACCGACGTCTTCGCGCTCGGGGCGCTCGCCGCGTACGTGGCGGGCGGGGTCCCGCCCTTCGGGAACGGGCCGGAGTCGGCGGCCCTGTACCGCGTGGTCCACGAGCAGCCGGACCTCGCCCGGATCCCGGGGGAGCTCCACGACCTGCTCGCCCGGTGCCTGGCCAAGCGTCCCGAGGACCGCCCCACCACGGCCGAACTGATCGCGGCCGTGCACGGGCACCCGGCGGTGGGCCCGCGTCCGGAGTTCACCGACGGCTGGCTGCCCGGCCCGGTCCGGGACGAGCTCGGCGGGGCGGGCGGGGCGGGGACCGGGGCCGGTGCCGGTGCCGGTGCCGGGGGAGCGGGCTTCGGTCCGGGGAGCACGGCACGCGCACCTGCACCCGCACCCGCCCTCGGGACGACCCCCGCTCCCGGGCCTGCGGTCGCGCCGCCGGCGGACGGGGAGGAGGACGGTCCGGCCCCGTCCCGCGGCCGGACCCGCCGTGCGCCGCGACGGGCGCGGCGGCGCCTGCAGACCGCCGCCCTCGCGGCGTTCGCACTGTCGGCCTCCTGCGCCGCCGTGTACCACCTCGGCCTGCCGGCGGAGGGCGGCCCGGACACCGCGGCGGCAGCGCCCTCCCCCCGCCCGCCCCAGCCGGCCGCGGCCGCCTACGTGCCCGGCTACCGGCACGTCGAGCTCACCGTCCCCGCGGCCGACTACGAGTTCGACCTCCGGACCGGGAAGGTGGTTCCGGCGGAGACGGCCGCCTGGTACCTGGCGCGGGAGGCGGACTCCTTCGTGCTGTCCGAGGAGTCCGACGCCTTCGTCTCCGACGGGGCGGGCGCCGACGGGGAGGCCGCCGGCGACAGCGCCGCCGGGGACAGTGCCGACGCGGACAGCGCCGCCGGGGACGGTGCCGGCGGCGACCTGACCGTGGCCGACTGCGTCCGGGGCATCGAGACCCGGCCCGTGACCGAGCTGCCCTTCACCGGGCTCGCGGGGGAGCGGCCGTTCTGCGTCCGCAGCCCGGACCAGCGGGAGATCGCGATCGTCCGCCTGCTCGAAGCCGCCCGGGGCGGTTCCGTGACGATCTCGGTGGACCACTACCGCCGAAGCTGACCCCCAAGGCTTGACTGAATTTTCAGTTAACGAAAGGATGCCGGTCATTCCGCTTCCTCCGCATCAGGGAGTTCCCATGGACATGCCCCGCACCACCCGTCGCCGGCTGCTCCAATTCGGCGCGGCGGCCGTACCGCTCGCGGCCCTCGGCTCCGCCCTCCCCTCCGCCGCCGCCCGGGCGGCCGGGTCCCCGACCGCCGGCCCCGCGCCCCTGCGCATGCCCGCCGAGACCGACCGGCACATCCGTACGTACATGGCCTGGCCCGCCCTCTCGTCGGTGTGGGGCGACGGCCTCGGCGCCGTACGCCGGGACATCGCCGAGGTCGCGCACCGGATATCCGGCTACGAGCCGGTCGTGGTGCTGGCCCGCCCCGCGCAGGCGGCCGAGGCCCGCTACCGGTGCGGACGGGGTGCCTACCACGGCATCGACGTCATCGAGATCCCCAACGACGACCTGTGGATCCGGGACTTCGGCCCCACCTTCGTCGTCGCACCCGGCGCCGTCGCCGGTGTGGACACCAACTTCAACGGCTGGGGCAAGACGGGCACGAAGTACGCGCAGCCCTTCGCCAACGACGCGGCGGCGGCCGGCATCCTCCTGGGCGAGTACGGGGTGCCCCGGGTCCGGGCCGGATTCACCGGCGAGGGCGGTTCGCTGGAGACCGACGGCGAGGGCACCCTGCTGGCCACGGTCAGCTCGCTGGTGAACCCCAACCGCAACCCGGGCATGACCCAGGATCAGGTCGAGCAGGCCCTGAAGACCTCGCTCGGCATCGACAAGGTGATCTGGGTGCCGGGGCTGGCCGGGCAGGACATCACGGACTGCCACATCGACTGCCTGGCCCGCTTCACCGCCCCCGGCAAGGTCATCCTGGACAAGCCCGGTCCCCGTACCGACCCCAAGTGGGTGGCGGTCTACGAGGAGACCAAGCGGGCCCTGCAGAGCGCCACCGACGCCCGGGGGCGCCGCCTGGACATCACCGAACTCCCCGGCCCCGACCGCCTGGAGATCCGGGGCAAGGGGGATGAGTTCCTGTCCAGTTACACCAACTACTACACGGCGAACGGCGCGGTCATCGCGCCGCAGTTCGGCGACCCGTACGCGGACGGGGTGGCCTACGCCATCCTGCAGGCGGCGTACCCCGGTCACCGTGTGATCCAGGTGGCCATCGACGGCATCGCGAGCGGTGGCGGCGGCATCCACTGCGCCACCCAGTCCCACCCGGCGGCCCCCGCGGCCGTCCCCGCGGCCGTCTGATGCGGCGCGTACCCGGCCGCCGTCCGCCCGGCGCCCATCCGCCCCCGGCCCGTGCGGGCAGGTGACGGGCCGTGCACGTGCGGCCGGGACCGCCCGGTAGGGTGCGGAGCATGGCGTCTCGCAGTACTCAGATCCTCGAAGCGGCCGCCCGGGTCATCGCCCGGCGCGGGGTCCGCGGGCTGCGCGTGGAGGAACTCGCGGCCGAGGCCGGGGTGTCCACGGCCCTGATCTACTACCACTTCAAGGACCGCACCGGGGTCCTGCGCCAGACCCTGGAGTTCATCAACGACCGCGCCGAGCGCTACACCACCGACCGCGACCCCGACGCCCCTCCGCTCACCCCCCGGGAGGAGCTGGAGGAGACCCTGCTCCTGGAGCTCCAGGACACCGTGGAGGTCCGGGAGAACAGCTCGGCCTGGGGCGAGCTGCGGGCCAGCGCCGTCTTCGACGAGGTGCTGCGCGAGGACCTCGCCCGGGCCACCCTGGTCTGGGTTCAGGAGGTCGCGGCCCTGCTCGGACAGGTCCAGCCGATGGCGCCGGCCTCCTCGCTGGCCGCGGCGGCCGAGCGGCTCACCGCCCTGCTGGAGGGCCTGAGCATGCGCTGGCTCAGCGGCGGCATCCGGATCGAGCATGCGCAGCACCTCATGCGCGGGGCGATCGACGCCGAGCTGTCGGGCCTCCGGCAGAGCTGATCGACGCCGGGCCTGCGGGTCTCCGGCAGAGCTGACGGAAGCACGTCCCGGCCCTGTATCCACATGGCCGGGACCTTTCGCCGCCGCATCTATTGACTGAATTTTCAGTCAGTGCCAGAGTGAGCCCCAGGCCGGCACCGCCGCAGGTACGCGCCTCCGGGCCGCCCCACCACCAACGGGGCTCCCCGCCGGGCCCCGCCGAGTCCGTACCGGCTCCGCGCCGAGTCCCTCCGGCCGCCCACCGGCCCCGTTCCTCCCCCGGCCGCCGAGGCCCCCGCCCCTCGCGCACCCCCCGGCCCTCCACGTATCCCCGTACCGCGGGTCCGGGCCCCTCCCGGACCCCTCGCCCTCCCGCAAGAGGGCAAGAAGGCAAGAAGGAATGACCATGAACCTTCGGAACCCCCGGCGGGCGTCATGCCCCTGACACCCACCGAGCGGGACCGGCTCCTGCTGTTCACCGCCGCGGAACTGGCCCGCGCCCGGCACGCGCGGGGCCTGAAGCTCAACGTCCCGGAGGCCACCGCCCTGATCGCCGACACGGTGTGCGAGGCGGCCCGCGACGGCCTGCGTCTCGCCGAGGCCCTGGAACGCGGCCGCGCCGTACTCGGCCCGGCCGACGTGCTGCCCGGCGTCGTGGACGTGGTGACCGAGGTGATGGTCGAGGCGGTGTTCGAGGACGGCACCCGGCTCGCGGCGATCAGCGATCCCTTCGGTGTGCATCCGCGTGACGACCGCGCCCCGGGAGCCGTGCTCCCGGCCCCGCACGGCGTCGACGCCCCGCTGCCCGCCGTGACCCTGAGCGTCCGGAACACCGCGACCGTTCCGGTGAGCGTGACCTCGCACTTCCACTTCTTCGAGGCGAACCCGCGGCTGGACTTCGACCGGGCCGCCGCCTACGGCATGCACCTGGCGGTCGCCGCCGGCTCGTCCACCCGCTTCGACGCCGGCGTCACCGTGGAGGTCGGCCTCGTCCCCATCGGCGGCGACCGGATCGCCATCGGCTTCGCCGGTCTCGTGGACGGGCCGCTGGACGCGCCCGGAGCCAGGGAGGAAGCCCTGCGCAGGGCCGCTGCCTGCGGATACCTAGGCGCGGACGGCACTGACGGCACTGACGGCACGGAAGAAGGAACCCCGGCATGAGCAGGCCCACCAAGCACAGTGACCACTGCGCCCCCGGCAGCCGGCACATCGACCCGCACGAGTACGCCGCGGTCCACGGTCCGCGGGCCGGCGACCGGGTCCGCCTGGGCGACTCCGGGCTCGTCGTCCGCGTGGAATCCGACGCGCAGAAGCAGGGCGACGAGTTCCTGGCCGGTTTCGGCAAGACCGCCCGTGACGGGCTGCACCTCAAGGCCGCCGCGGTCCGGGAGACCTGCGACGCGGTCATCACCAACGTGCTGGTGATCGACGCGGTGCTGGGCATCCGCAAGGTGTCCGTCGGCATCCGCGAGGGCCGGATCCACGCGATCGGCCGGGCGGGCAACCCCGACACCCTGGACGGGGTCGACGTGGTCGTCGGCACCGGCACGACCATGATCTCGGGCGAGGGCCTGATCGCCACGGCGGGTGCCGTGGACACCCACGTGCACCTGCTCTCCCCGCGGATCATGGAAGCCTCGCTGGCGAGCGGCGTGACCACGATCATCGGCCAGGAGATCGGTCCCAGCTGGGGCGTCGGCGTCAACTCCCCGTGGGCCCTGCGGCACGGGTTCAACGCCTTCGACGCCTGGCCGGTGAACATCGGCTTCCTGGCCCGCGGCTCCTCCTCGGACGCCGCCCCGCTGGTCGAGGCCCTGGCCGAGGGCGGCGCCTCCGGCTTCAAGGTGCACGAGGACATGGGCGCCCACACCCGGGCCCTGGACACCGCACTGCGGGTGGCC
>NZ_JBFBGR010000037.1:0-73854 GCF_040684755.1 Streptomyces sp. NPDC089799
GCGGGATGTGCAGATCCACCCCGTCGAGCACCTTGTGCTCCCCGTACGCCTTGCGCAGACCGGTAGCCGAAATGGCCGTCATGACATTCCTCCTCTTGGTGAACTGAATGAAGCGAGTTGCGCAAGGGGCGCATCGCCGTCGGAGCGGGGAGCGGGAATGCTTCGCCCGCCCCGTGCGGACGTCGAGGGTTGATGCGATGAATAGGGGGATCCGCGCATTCGGTCGGTAAGACGGAAGGCGAGTTTGCGGTTCTTGCAGAAGACCGCATGGGCGGAGTGCGTGAAACTCTCGACGAAATTCCCAGGCTTCATTGTGTCCTACGGGGTCGGGGCGGTCAACGCGCTGACGGGCGGCTCGGCAGCGTCCCGGCGGTGTCCTGGCGGCGTCCTGTCGGCGGGACGAAGAAGGCCGGGCGCGAAGGTTTTACCGACGTATCCGACTCAACAATGCGGGCAGTTGGACCGCGAGCATCCTGGACAGTGCCATGGCGGCGCAACGGACGCCCAGGTCGAAATTCGGGAAGAACTGCCGCTCTTCGGCGCCGGCTTGTGCGGAACTCACGGCAACTGCGCCATCAGTGAGGCGGTTGCGCGGTGCCGGGCGCAGTCGCGGTCGCTGAACGACACCCGCACGCGCTCGCGGACCTCGGGCCGCTGCTCCTGGCTGAGCTTGAACATGCCGTCCGCCCCGCCGACGGTGAACCGGAAGGCACCGACCTCCGGCAGGATCTGGCGGAAGTAGTCGATCGACTCGGTCATGTCCCACCGGTCGCCGAAATCGGCCTCGAAGGCCCGCACCGTGGCCTTGACGACCTCCAGCGATTCCTCGGAGGACTTCGGGGAATCGATCTTCTCGATCGTGCCGCGCAGGTGCACCGAGGTGAAGTTCCAGGTCGGAGCGGCCGGCGTCTTCCCATAGACGGTGGGGGACACGTAGCCGTGCGGACCGGTGAAGGTCAGCAGGCCGGTTCCGCCCTTCTCCACGACGGCCCAGTGCGGGTTGTTGCGGTTCATGTGGCCGAGCAGTACGGCCCCGGACAGGTCCTCCGCCCAGTCGCCCGTCATCTCCGGATCCGGAATCACCGGGAGATGGGTGGCGAACGGCCCTGCGGCATCGGTGCCGTTGTGCACCAGCAGGGCCAGCGGATTGTTGCGGATCAGATCGACCATCCACGAGCCGGACGGCTCTTTGTAGAACGGCGGCACGAACATCGGGAATTCGCCCTCTCTCGGCAGGTGGCTTGCGAGGTGTCTGCCGAGAAAGTTACGGGGGCCGAATTTTGGATCGTTATCGGCTCGTTTACCGCTGGTGACGGACTGCCTCCGCAGGTCGTGACGGGTACCCCGGACAGTCACGCCGCCAGACTTTGGCCGAAAAGCATTCGATACCGAAAGTTAAACCCCCGGGCCTAGCTTCGGAAGCAGTCGACACCGCTCCGGATCGAAGTCAGGAGAGAACATGTTCCATGTGGATTCCGAGGTCGGCGTCCTGAAACAGGTCATTCTTCACGAGCCGGGCCTGGCCTTCGAGCGGCTGACCCCGGGCAACAAGGACGAATTGCTCTTCGACGACGTCGTATGGGTGTCCCGGGCCCAGGAGGAGCACCGGGAGTTCCAGCAGGTCATGCGCGACCGCGGGGTCACTGTCCATCTGCTGCACGATCTGCTCGCCGAAACGGTGAAGTACGAGCAGGCGGTCGGCTTCATCCTGGACCGCATCCTCGACGCCCGGCAACCCCACATGGGTCCGGCGCTCACCCGGGTCACGGCCGGCGTGCTGGCCGACATGGGTCCGGACGAGCTCGCCACGCACCTGCTGGGCGGCCTCAACAAGCGCGAACTCCTCGACTCGCTGGGCGAACACCGCACCCGCGGTGCCCGCTCCCTGGGTCTGGAGCTGATGGCGGACGACGACTTCGTCCTGGCCCCGCTGCCCAACGCCCTCTTCACCCGCGACACCAGCTGCTGGGTCTACGACGGGGTGTCGGTCAACCCGATGATGATGGCCGGCCGCAAGCGGGAGACCGTCAACTACGAGGCCATCTACACCTTCCACCCGATGTTCGCCGAGTCCGGCGCACAGCGCTGGATCGACGGCGAGGCCATGGCCCCGGCTGCGATCGAGGGCGGCGACGTGGAGGTCATCGGCAACGGCACCGTCCTCATCGGACTGGGAGAGCGCACCACTCCGGCCGGCGTGGAGATCCTGGCCCGCCGCCTCTTCCGCACCGGCTCCGCGCGGCGGGTCATCGCCGTCCAGCTGCCCAAGGCGCGTGCGTACATGCACCTCGACACCGTGCTGACCATGGTGGACCGGGACGCCTTCACCCTCTTCACCGGACTGGACCGGCACCACCTGCGGTCTTGGACGCTCGCCCCGGGCGCCCACCGGGCCCCCGAGATCACCGAGAACAAGGACTTCTTCGGAGCCATCGCCGAGGCCCTCGACCTGGACCGGGTGCGGGTGCTGCAGACCCGTCAGAGTTCCTACGCTGCCGAGCGCGAGCAGTGGAACGACGGCAGCAACCTGCTCGCGCTGTCCCCGGGCACGGTCGTCGCGTACGAGGTCAACGAGGCGAGCAACCGCATGCTCGAGGACAACGGCATCGAGGTGCTGCGGATCCGCGGCGACCAGCTCGGCCGCGGCCGCGGCGGCCCGCGCTGCATGAGCTGCCCCATCGAGCGGGAGGCCGCCTGAGGGCGGAACCCGGGGTGAGGGCCGGGCGCAAAGCCGAAGCCCCCACCGAAAAGCGATCAATAACGAAAGCGAAACCCGCCCCGATACCTTCGTTGCAGAGATCGCGTTCCGGCCACTTCAGGTCAGCAGAGCAGAAACAAGCGCAAGCGCGAGCAATCAGGCGCAAACGCGCTCAAAAGCGCTCAATCACGGTCCAATACGGCCCACCATGGCCCCACCCCGTACACCCGGCCGATCCGGCCCACAGGCCACCCGGCCGTCCGGGAATCCCCACCGACCGAGAGGAAGAGATCCCTTGTCCGAGCCCACGCCCGTCCGCGAGGCCACACCCCGCCACTACCTGATGTGCCGGCCGACCCACTTCGACGTCACCTACGCGATCAACCCCTGGATGGACCCGGGGAAGCCGGTCGACGCCGACCTGGCGGTCGAACAGTGGGAGGGCCTGCGCAGGCTGTACGTCGAACACGGCCACACCGTCGACCTGGTGGAGCCGGTCGAGGGCCTGCCGGACATGGTGTTCTCCGCCAACGGCGCCACCGTGGTCGACGACCGGGTGCTCGTCGCGAAGTTCCGCCACCCCGAGCGGACCGCCGAAGCCCCCTCGTACCACGAGTGGTTCACCTCCCGGGACTACCCCCAGGTCACCTCCGCCGAGTACGTCAACGAGGCCGAGGGCGACTACATCGTGGTCGGCCGGACCGTCCTGGCCGGCACGGGCTTCCGGACCGACCCGCGGGCCCACGCGGAGGCCCAGGAGGCGCTCGGCGTCCCCGTGGTCAGCCTCCAGCTGGTCGACCCGCGCTACTACCACCTCGACGTGGCCCTGGCCGCGCTCTCGGACACCGAGGTCATGTACCACCCGGGCGCCTTCTCCGAGGAGAGCCGGGCCGTGCTGCGCGAGCTCTACCCGGACGCGCTGCTCGTCGACGCGGCGGACGCCGAGGTCTTCGGCCTGAACGCGGTCTCCGACGGCAAGCACGTGTTCCTGCCGGAGACCGCGACGGGCCTGGCGGAACAGCTGCGTGCCCGCGGCTTCGAACCTATCGGTGTCGACCTCTCCGAACTGTTCAAGGCGGGCGGCAGCGTCAAGTGCTGCACGTTGGAGATCCGCCACCGGGTCCCGGCAGGCGCCTGACCCGATGCGCACCACCGTCGCGTGCCGCCTCCGGCACGCACCGCCGGCGGTACGTACCACCCATCACCCCTACCCAAGCGGGAGAGAATTTCCATGATTGCTCGCGAACACCAGATCTACGACGTGGTCGGCATCGGCTTCGGCCCGTCCAACCTGTCCCTCGCCATCTCCCTGGAAGAGCACCGTGCGAACGTCCTGACGAACCCGATCACCTCGGCGTTCTTCGAGAAGCAGCCCCGCTTCGGCTGGCACCGCAACATGCTGCTGCCGGACGCCACCATGCAGATCTCGTTCCTCAAGGACCTGGTCACCTTCCGCAACCCGGTGTCCCGCTACAGCTTCGTCTCCTTCCTGCACTCCAAGGGCCGGCTCGCCCGCTTCGTCAACCGCCAGGACTTCTTCCCGACCCGGGCCGAGTTCCACCAGTACCTGGAGTGGGCCGAGTCCAGCCTCAGCAACGTGGTCACCTACAGCTCGGCGGTCACCGCGGTCCGGCTCCCCCCGGAGGCCGTCCACGGAACGCCCGAGTACGTCGAGGTCGACGTACGCACCGCCAACGGGGAGACCCGCACGGTCAACGCGAGGAACGTGGTCGTCTCGACCGGGCTCGTCCCACGCATGCCCGACGGCATCAAACGGGACGACCGGGTCTGGCACAGCTCGGAGTTCCTGGCGCGGTTCGCGGAGGTGGACCCGGCCCGGCTCAAGAGGGTCGCGGTCGTCGGTGCCGGCCAGAGCGCCGCCGAGATCACCAAGTTCTTCCACGACCGCCTCCCCGACGCGCAGGTCACCGCGATCATGCCGTCGTACGGGTACTCCGTCGCCGACGACACCCCGTTCGCCAACCAGATCTTCGACGCGGCGGCCGTGGACGAGTACCACTTCGGCACCGACGGCGCCCGCGACGCCTTCTGGCGCTACCACAAGAACACCAACTACGGCGTGGCCGACGCCGCGATCATCCGCGAACTGTTCCAGACCCAGTACGACGAGGAGGTGCGCGGCGCCAAACGGCTGCACTACCGAAACCTGACCAAGGTCCGGGCCGTCGAGCAGGCCGGGGACGAGCGGATCGTGCACCTGGTCTCGCAGCTGGAGGGCGAGCCGCAGCAGCTCGACGTCGACGCCATCGTCTTCGCCACGGGATACGACTCCCTGGACCCGAGCACGCTGCTCGGCGACCTCGACCGCTACTGCCTGCGCGACGAGTCGGGCCGCCACCGGGTCGAGCGCGACTACCGGCTCGTCACCACGCCGGACCTGCCGGTCGGCATCTACCTCCAGGGCGGCACCGAGCACACCCACGGGCTGAGCTCGTCCCTGCTGTCGAACATCGCCGTCCGCAGCGGTGAGATCGCCGACTCCATCATCCAGCGGCGGGCCGAGCGCGAACTGGCGCCGGCCGCCGCCCTCCAGGCGGCCGACAGCTGATCGTCCCCGTCGCCGCCCGCCCCCCGCGACGACCCGTTTCCGCCACGGGTCGTCGCGGGGGGCATTCTGCTGGCCAGGGGAACCGGAAGACGGAGGAAACACGGAGGTTTTCCTCCATGGTGCTCGCGCGCGCGTGCGCGTAACTTCGGATATACCCCTCCCGCGTTCACCCGCATTGACCCGCACTCATTCGCATCCGCCCCGAAAGAGAAAGAGGTTCCGTCATGGATTCCACCGCAGGCGCCGTCATCGCCAGCTCGGCGATGCTGAGCAGCACGGCCGTGGTCGTCACCGGACTGGTCTGGCTGGCCACCGGCCGGGCGCGGGAGCGCCGGCACGCGGACCTGGCCGCAGCCGCCGTACAGCAGCGTGAACTGCGCGCCGAAGTCGCTGAGTTGACGCGAAGCGTGGGTGCCATGCAGCGGCTGCTGGAGGGCGCCGACTAGGCACCCGGCACACCCCTGGCTCCCGTACGAAAACCCTCTTCTCCCCTTTTCGAACGTTCTTCTTCCTCCCTCCCGATGTGCTGGTGAAGGTGTCACCGCCGGTTTCTTCCGGCGGGCCTTCCAGGGCCTTTTCGAGCCCCCCGCATCCGCCGTAAGCAGGCTGATATTGGCCTGATAACGCCCCTCCCTAATGTTGTCCCCATGAAGACGTGACGCCGACCCCGGCGCACGCGGAGGCGCAGATCCCCGGTGGAGGCGACGCACATGACTGACGACACGGACGAGTACGGCATCGCGGCGCGAGAGCGGCACAGCGGCCTCGGATCCCACAACGAGCGCAAGCTGGCCGGTCTCTGGGCCGACGTGCTCGGCGTGCCGGCCGAACGCATCCAGCGCACCGACAACTTCTTCGAGATCGGCGGCACCTCACGGGCCGCCGCACGTCTGGTGATCGCGCTGGACCAGGGCCTCTCCCTGGGCGAGTTCGCGCGCTGCTCCACCCTCGGCGATCTGGCGGCCCTGCTCGACGAGAGGCAAGGCGCCCGACCCGTACCGGCCCTCGGCTGACGCCTGCCCGGCATCCACTCGAATCGTTCATGGGAGACAGCGGAAGATGACGACCGTAATCGAAGCCACGACGACGGAGCAGGTCACGGAGCAGGTCGCGGAGCGGGTCACGGACGCGTCCCCGGAGGGGATGCCCGTGGAGGGGCCGTCCGCGGGAGGCGCGGTCGTGGGAGGGCCGTCCGTGACGGGTCCCGTCGCCGACCGGTTCGACCCCCGGCACTGGACCCCGGAGCTGCGCGCCGCAGCCCAGCAGCCCGACTGGCCGGTCCCCGCCGCCGTCGACGTGGTCCGGGCCCAGCTGGAGGCCGCGCTGCCGCTGGTCTCCGCCAACGAGTGCGCGACCCTGAAGCAGCGCATGGCCGCGGTCGCCCGCGGCGAGGCGTTCCTGCTGCAGGGCGGCGACTGCGCCGAGACCTTCGCCGACGCCTCGGCCCCCGCCGTACGGGCGAAGATGCGGACCCTGCTGCAGATGGCCCTGGTCCTCACGTACGCGGGCAGCGTCCCGGTCGTCAAGATCGGCCGGATCGCCGGGCAGTACGCCAAGCCGCGCTCCCAGCCGACCGAGACCCGCGACGGCATCACCCTGCCGGCCTACCGGGGCGACGCCGTCAACGGCTTCGACTTCACCCGGACCCAGCGCATCCCGGACCCGGGCCGCATGCTGCGCATGTACCAGGCGGCCGCGTCCACCCTGAACCTGGTGCGCGCCTTCACCACGGGCGGCGACGCCGATCTCCACCAGGCGCACAGCTGGAACCAGGACTTCGTGCAGAACTCCCCGATCGGTTCGCGCTACGCCCGGCTGGTCGACCAGATCGACCAGGCGCTCTCCTTCATGCGGGCCTGCGGCAGCGACGAGGCGGCGATGCGCGCCGTGGAGTTCTTCGTCAGCCACGAGGGCCTGCTGCTGGAGTACGAGCGCTCGCTGACCCGGATCGACGAGGCCACCGGCCGGCCCTACGCCGCCAGCGGGCACATGCTCTGGATCGGGGAGCGGACCAGGGACATCGACGGCCCGCACATCGACTGGTTCTCCCGGATCGCCAACCCGATCGCGGTGAAGCTGGGGCCCACCACCACCCCGGACGCGGCCATGCGGCTGATCGACCGGCTCGACCCGGAGCGGGAGGCCGGCCGGCTCACCTTCGTGGTGCGGATGGGTGCGGGCACGGTCCGCGACCGGCTGCCCGCGCTGGTGGAGCGGGTGACGATGGAGGGTGCCCGGGTCGCGTGGGTCTGCGACCCCATGCACGGAAATACCTTCCAGGCCCCTTCCGGTCACAAGACGCGGCATTTCGACGACATCATCGACGAAGTCACCGGATTCTTCGAGGTGCACCGGAGCCTTGGTACTCACCCCGGCGGAATCCACCTTGAGTTCACCGGAGACGACGTAACGGAGTGCGTCGGCGGTGGCGCCCGGGTGCGTTTCGGCGACCTGACGGATCGCTACGAATCTGCTTGCGATCCCCGGCTGAACCGAACTCAGTCCCTCGAACTCGCTTTTCTCACCGCCGAAATGTACCGGCGTCGTTGACCCCCGATCGACCACGATCCCGGCCGAGGCCGAAGGAAGTGATCCAGCATGCGTCTTGTCATTGCCGAAGGCTCCGCGATCCTGCGGGCGGGCCTGGCCCACGTGCTCGGCGACCAGGGCCATGAACTGGTCGCGGCGGTCCACGACGTCCGGGTGCTGCCCGCCCTCGTCGACACGCACCGCCCGGACGTCCTCATCTCCAACGTCCGGCTCGCACCGACCTGGAACGACGAGGGCGTGGGTGCGGCGCTCGCCGCGCGCGGCAGCCACCCGGGCACCGGTGTCCTGCTCTTCTCCGCGGCTCCCGAACCGCAGCACGTCGCCCGGCTGTTCGGGAGCGACGGCGCCGGACTGGGCTATCTGCTGCAGGACCGGATGACCGACGCCGACGAGGTGGTGGGCGCGTTGTCGCAGGTCGCGAGCGGTGGCACGGTGGTCGACCCGCGTATGGTCGGGGCCCTGGCGGCACGGGCCACGGGCCGCGGCGCGGCCGAGGAGGCCACTCCGGACGCCCTCGCCTCGCTCAGCGAGCGGGAGCTGGAGGTCCTGTCGCTGATGGCACAGGGCCGCACCAACAGCGCCATCGCGGAGCGCCTGATCGTCTCGGCCGGCACGGTGGAGAAGAGGGTCGCCGCGGTCTTCGACAAGCTGGCCATACCGGGCAGCCCGGCCGACAACCGCCGGGTGCTGGCGGTGCTCCGCTACCTGGCCGCGCACCAGGGCAGGATCGGTGGGAATCCCCTGGTCAAGCCGGTCACCGGACGTGCTCCCGCCACCGTGGACATCGCCCGGGAGCGGCGCCGCCGGATGCTGTCCCGCGCGGCCTAGTGGGGCCCTGTGCGGAATTCAAGATTCATTTGAGGGGACTTGACAAGGTCTCAATCCCGCCCTTCTCCAGGAGGCGTTGGCGGAAAATCATGGGCTCATAGCGCGCACTTAGTCGGCTGAAATGAGGTCGTGCACGTGAACCTGGCCAACAACACCGGTGTCGGAACGCACGCCGCCCCCCACCGTCCCGGTCCGCAGGTGTCGAGGCTGATTCCCCCGCAGCGGGCCACGCGCAAAGGGCAGCCCGGGGCGGAACAAGTACTGACGACGCGAGTGGGCCTGCAACTCCCCGTCGTCTTCACCTTCGAGGACTGGCAACGCGCCGGCCGCCAGCTGGCCGGGGTCGTGGACTCCTCCGCGTGGTGGATGGGCGACTGGCTGGCCTATGGCAAGGACCACTACGGGGACCGTTACCAACAGGGCATCCAGGCGGCGGGCCTCCGGTACCAGACCCTGCGCAACTACGCCTGGGTCGCCCGCCGGTTCGACCACTCCCGGCGGCACGGGAAGCTGACCTTCCAGCACCACGCCGAGGTGGCGTCCCTGCCGACGGAGGAGGCGGACCAGTGGCTCGGCCGTGCCGAGGAGCTGACGTGGACGACCAAGCAGCTCCGGGCCGCCCTGCGCGAGGCCCGCGAGGGCGACGGCGTCATCCGTGACCGTCCGGCGCCGCGACGCCAGCTCGCCGTACCGGCGGAGCGGTTCGAGCACTGGGTGAAGGCCGCCGAGCAGCTGGGCACCGACCTGGACGAGTGGGTTCTGGCGACCCTCGACCGGGCCGCCGAGAGCGTCTTCGAGGCCCTGGGCCCGGCCGGCCGGCGGGCCGCCCTGGAGCCGGCGGGACCGTCGGCAGCGGCGGAGCCGGTCCGGCCCGGGCCGGTGGCCCCGGCCCGCCCGGCGGCCATCGCACCGGCCGAGCCGGCCGACACGCTCGTACCGGCGCAGGAACCGGTGCCGCCGGCGCAGTCGGTCCCCTCGCTCCTCCCCTCCCCGCAGCCCTTCGAGCGTTACGCGGCCGAGGAGCCGTACGGGGAAGCGGAGGCATACGGGGAAGCCGAGGCGTACGGGGCCGCGGATCCGTACGGCGCGGCAGACCCGTACGGAGCCATCGAGGCGTACGAGGACCTGGACCCCTTCGAAGCCGAGGCGGACTCCTTCGAGGTCGAGGCGGACTCCTACGAGGCCGAGGCGGACTCCTTCGAGGTCGAGGCGGACTCCTACGAGGCCGGCGCGGAGCCGTACGAGGCCGCGACCCCGTACGAGGTCATCGAGCCCGCCGCGGTGATCGATCCGGCCGCGTCCGCCGGGGCGGACGACGCGGCGGCCCGGGCGGCGGCCCGGGAAGCCAGACTGGAGGCACTGCTCGCCGGATGGACGACCGAGACGGACGGCTGAGCCGCCACCACTGAACCACCACAACAGAACCGCCGCCGCACATCGAAAGAGCGCCGGCCCGTGGACACGAAACCACGGGTCGGCGCTCTTTCGGCATGTACGGACGGGCGCGAGTGCCCCCGGCAGGACTCGAACCTGCGGCCAAGTGCTTAGAAGGCACCTGCTCTATCCACTGAGCTACGGGGGCCGGAAGGTGACCGTGAGCCGGGTCAAGGATAGGGCTCCGGTCGGCTCGTCCCGGTTGCTTCACCCGCGTGCCACGATGTGGAGGTTCGGTGAAGCGGTCCCGATAATCGCAGGCAGGTGCGATTCGCGCATCGGTTTTGCGCCGCCGCGCGCGGGCCGTTGTGCAGTCGTTATGCCTGTGCCCCAGTCCTCCCTGTTGTCCCTGTGTGTCCGTCCGGGGTGGCGATCGGCGCGCAGAGGGTCTATAAGCTTCAAAAATGGTCCCAAATTGGGCATTCTTCGCATGTGGTGACCTTGGATGTTCGGCCTCAGCTGCTCGATGCCCTCTCCGCCCTGCGCGACCGGGTCGCCTCCGTGCGTCTGCCGCTGCCCCTGCCCGGCGCCCCGCGCGCCCGCCAGACCAGAGCCGAGCTGCTCGCGCAGCTCGACGACTACCTGGTGCCGCGGCTCAAGGCCCCCGAGGCGCCGCTCCTCGCCGTCGTCGGGGGCTCCACCGGCGCGGGCAAGTCCACGCTGGTCAACTCCCTGGTCGGGAGGCAGGTCAGCGAGGCCGGCGTGCTGCGCCCGACCACCCGAACGCCCGTGCTCGTCTGCCATCCGGATGACCACCACTGGTTCGCCGGGATGCGCGTACTGCCCGACCTGATGCGGGTCTGGGCGGACAAGGGCGAGGAGGGCGACCGCGACCGCGGTCCGGTGGGCCGCGACGGCGGGTCGCGCGGCTCGGGCGGGCGGGGCGGGGCCGCCGCCCGGCGGACCTCCGGCGGGCCCATCCGCGAACTGCGCGTCGAGACCGTCGGCAGCCTGCCCCGCGGCCTGGCCCTGCTCGACGCCCCCGACATCGACTCCCTGGTGGTCGAGAACCGGACACTGGCCGCCGAACTGATCTGCGCCGCCGACGTGTGGGTCATGGTCACCACCGCCTCCCGGTACGCCGACGCCGTGCCGTGGCACCTGCTGCGCACCGCCAAGGAGTACAAGGCCGCCCTGATCATCGTGCTGGACCGGGTCCCGCACCAGGTGCTGGCGGAGGTGTCGCGCCAGTACGGCGCCCTGCTCACCCGCGCCGGACTGGGCGACGTGGCCCGCTTCACCGTGCCCGAGCTGCCCGAGTCCGCGGGCGGCGGCGGACTGCTGCCCGCCTCGGCCGTCGCCCCGCTGGCGGCCTGGCTGATCCACCACGCGCAGGACCCGGCCGCCCGCCAGCACGCCGTGGGCAGGACCGCGCTCGGCGCCCTCGATTCACTGCGCCGCCGGCTGCCCGAGCTGGCCTCCGCCGTCGCGTCCCAGCACGCCGCCGCCGTACGGCTGACCGCCGCGGTGGAGGACGCGTACCGGAAGGAGGGTCGCCGGGTCCGCAACCGGCTCGACCAGGGCGCCGTGCTCGCCGGTGACGCCCTCACCCGCTGGCGCGGCTACCCGCTCGACACCACCGCCGACGAACTCCTCGACTCGCTGGCCGAAAGCCTCACCGCGCTCATCCAGTGCGCCGTTGCCGCCGCCGACGAGCGGATCGCCGCCGCCTGGCGCAGGGAACCCGCCTCCGGCGCCCTCCCGGCACCCGTCACCGACCGGGAGTCGGGCGAACGGATCGGGGTGGCCGTCCGCCGCTGGCGCCGCGTACTGGAGGAACTCGCCGAGGAGGAGGTCGCCGGGCTGGACCGGCAGCCCGCGCCGGACCCCGAGAGCGTGGCCGCGCTGCTGGTCTCCGCGCTGCTCGGCGGGAAGCGCGCCCGGGTGGCCGGGGAGAAACTCGCCGAACGGATCGGCGCCCAGGCCGCCCTGCGGCTGCGCGACCGCGGCGGCGAACTCGTCGGAGAACACCTGGACGAGGTGCTGCGGGCCGAACGCGACCGCCGCCTGGCCCCCCTCGACGCACTGGAAGTCACCCCGGAGCCGCAGGCCGAGCTGATCGCCGCGCTCTCCGTACTGCAGAAGGAGAGGTGACCGCGGTGACCGCCCTCACCGACCGTACCGACGACCGATGGGACGACGGGCTGATCGCCCGGCGCATCGCCGTCGGCGACGAAGACGAAGAGGACGACGGCACGGACGACGAACTGGTCCGGGCCGTGTCCGGCACCGTCTCGGGGGCCGGCAGCGACGGCGGCAAGACCCCCGCGCCGCCGCCCCTGAGCCCGGAGGCACGGGCCCTGCGCACCCGCCTGGACGCGCTCCGGCAGCTGATCGGCCTCTCCCGCACACGGCTGGACGGCGCGACCCTCGCCGAGGCCGGCCGGATCCTGGACGAAGCCGCTGCCCGCCGCGGCCTGTCCGCTCAGCACACGGTCGTCGCCATCGCCGGAGCCACCGGAAGCGGCAAGTCCACGCTCTTCAATTCACTCGCCGGGGTGCAGATCTCGGAGACCGGGCTGCGCCGTCCGACCACCGCGGCACCCATCGCGTGCACCTGGACGGACGGCGCGGCGGGGCTGCTGGACCGGCTGGAGATCCCCGGCCGGCTGCGCCGCCGCCCCCGCGAGGGATCGGTCGCGGCCGAATCCCTCCAGGGGGTCGTCCTGGTGGACCTGCCCGACCTCGACTCGGCGGTCCGCGAGCACCGCGCGCACGTGGACCGGGTCCTGGCCCTGGTCGACGCCGTGGTGTGGGTGGTGGACCCGGAGAAGTACGCCGACGCCGTGCTCCACGAGCGCTACCTGCGCCCGCTCGCCGGACACGCCGAGGTCACCTTCGTCGTGCTCAACCAGGTGGACCGGCTGCCCGGCGACGCCGCCGACCAGGTCCTCGACGACCTGCGGCGGCTGCTCGACGAGGACGGCATCGCACTCGGCGAACACGGCGAACCGGGTGCCACGGTGCTCGGCCTGTCCGCCCTCACGGGCGAGGGCGTCGGGGAACTGCGCGAGCTGCTGAGCCAGTTCGCCCAGGAGCGGGGCGCCGCCACCCGGCGGATCTCCGCTGACGTGGACCGGGCGGCGGGCCGGCTGCGCCCCCTGTACGTGGCGGACCGCCGCGCCGGGGCGGAGATCGGCGAGGCCGTGCGGGCCGAGTTCGAGGACCGGCTCGCCGAGGCCGTCGGCGCCTACGCCGCCGGACTCGCGGCCGAACGGGCCTGGCGGCGCAACGCCGGAAAGGCGTGCGGCACGCCCTGGCTGCGGCTGTGGCGCTGGTACGAGAACCGGCGGACCCCGCGCGGGCTCAGCGGGCTCGCGGCACTGGCCGCGATCGGCGGCCGCACCTTCGGAGGCGATCCGGAGCCGCCGCCGGAGGCGGAGGTCACGGCCAGGCAGCGGGTGGAGCAGGCGGTGCGGACGGTCGCCGAGGAGGCGTCCGCCGGGCTGCCCGACCCGTGGGCCCAGGCGGTCCGGGAGGCCGCGGTGCGCGGCGCGGACGAACTGCCCGAGGCGCTGGACGAGCTGGCCGTCACGGTCGGCGTGCCCACCGGCAAGCCGCCGCGGCCGGCCTGGTGGCCGGCGGCGGTGCTCACCCAGGCGTCCATGACCCTGCTGCAGATCTTCGGCGGCCTGTGGCTGGTGGGGCAGATCGCCGGGGTGCTGGAGCCGGGCCTGCTGCCACCCGTCCTGCTGATGGTGGCGGGGATCGTGGGCGGGCCGCTGGTGGAGTGGGCCTGCTCGATGGCGGCCCGCGGGCCCGCCCGGCGCTACGGGCAGGACGCCGAGCGGCGGCTGCGGCAGGCCGCGGCCGGCTGCGGCCGGGCCAGGGTGCTGGAGCCGGTGGCGGCCGAACTCCTGAGGTACCGGGAGGTGCGGGAGCAGTACGCCACCGTCGCGGCAGGGGGGAACCGGTTGTCCACAACCCGTCAGTAATCCACAGGCTCGGGCGGGGTGGGGGCCGCGGGGCGCAGCATGTTCGTACGTGACCGCGGACGGCGGTGCGTACGGGTGATGTGGAGCGGGAGGGGTGACGGGGATGAACGAGACCCTGGTGACGCTGGTGGGCCACGTGGCGACACAGGTCGACTACCGGGAGACTGTGAACGGGCCGTCGGCGAGATTCCGTTTCGCCGTGCGGCCGCGGTTCGTGGACCGGCAGAAGCAGGCCTGGACGGACGGGCCGACCAGCTTCTACACGGTGTGGGTGCGGCGCTCCCTCGCCGCCAACGTGGCCGGGTCGGTCGCGGTCGGCGAGCCGCTGGTGGTGCACGGCCGGCTGCGGGTCCGGGACGAGGAGCGGGACGGCCAGAGGTGGTTCTCGGCCGATGTGGACGCGGTGGCCGTCGGGCACGACCTGAGCCGGGGCACCGCGGCCTTCCGTCGGGTGGCCAGGGCGGAACCCATGCTGACGGAAGCTCAGAAGGGGGCGGTGGTCTAGGTGTTCGAGACCGCTAGGATTCCCCGGTACTCACGGACGCCTGGGGCTTCGGCCCGAAGGGGAAGACTGTGTCCATTGCCGTTCCCGCACGTTCCGTTTCTGTCGGCGTACGACGGCCGCTGGCCGTCGCGCTGCTCGCCGCCGCCCTCGCGGCGGCGCCGGGTCCCGCCCTGGCCGCCGAGGCCGAGGGGCCGCCCGTGTCCCGGCCGCCGGAAGGCGCGAGCGCCGTGCTCGACGGGCTGAAGACCTTCGGCCAGGCCGTGCTGCGCGGGCAGGACGGAATGGTTCGCCAGGTACCGGCCGGGCTGTACGAGATGCGCGTCGACGGCGGCGGAATGCTGCAGACCTACGGGGTGGGCCTGGCCGGCTTCGCCCAGCCGGAGGAGCGGTACACCGAGACGGCGTGGAGCGGCAGCCCGCTCGGCGGGAACGGCGAGGCCGGCCGGATCCGCTGGGTGCTGGAGCACTCCTACCCCCAGCTGAACGACCTGGCCGGGCTGGCGAAGGCGGCCGGGGCCGGTGCGCTCACCGCGGAGAGCGCGGCGGCCGGCACCCAGGTCGCGATCTGGCGGCTGACCGAGGGCGCCGACGTACAGGCGGCCGATCCGGCGGCGGAGAAGCTGGCCGGCTACCTCCAGCGTGCGGCACAGCGGCTGCCCGAGCCGCCCGCCTCGCTGAGCCTGGAGCCCGCCGACGTGTCGGGACCGGCCGGGACCAGAGTGGGGCCGGTCACCGTCCGGACGCGCGCGCAGGTGGTGACGGTCCTGCCCGACGCGGCCGCCCAGCGGATGGGGGTGCGGGTGGTGGACGCCGACGGACAGCCGGTGACCAGCGCGGCGAACGGCACCCGGCTGTACTTCGAGGTGCCGGCGGGCACCCCGGACGGCACCGCCTCGGTGACGATCCACGGCGCCACGAAGGTCCCGGTCGGCCGGGTCTTCACCAGCGGCGGGCACAGCCAGGCCCAGATCGTGGCGGGGTCCAGCGATTCCGCGGCCACGGCCACGGGCACGGCCGTCTGGCCCGCGGCCCGCACCCTGACGGTCCACGGCGCGCCGGGGGCGCCGGGCACGGCGGTCGGGGTGGCCGCGGCATCGGCCGCCTCGGACCTGTCCACGGAGGAGGAGGGCGACGACCGCCTGGCCACCAGCGGCAGCTCCGCCGCCACCCCGGTGATCGCCTCGCTGGCGGTCGGCCTGGTCGTCCTCGGCGGCCTGGTCGTCGTCCTGCTGCGCAAGCGCCCGCTGGACGAGGAGGAAGGGGCGTAGCGCCAGGACGAGGCGTAGCGCCGCCGCCCGCCAGGACCGGGCCGGCCCGGTTCCGGTCCTAGCGGACCGCGTCCTGGAAGCGCGCGCACGTGCTGCCGTAGTTCGGTACGCAGTCCTCCAGCTCGGCGCCGACCTTCACCGCCGTCACCAGGCCACCCACCACGCAGTACAGGTTGGCGAGGAGCAGGATCCAGGAGAGCACCCGGTACCGGGAGGTGTGCGGGGAGGCAGGTGTCCCCCTGCCGGGACGCCATACCGGCAGGGAGCCGATCGCACCGGTCATCCCTGCGGCCAGCCCGACGAGCGCGGCCCAGAGCAGGTTGTCCTGCTCTCCCCAGACTCCGAAGGACCAGGCCGTCACCGCCAGGACGGCGCACACGGCCAGCCGGCCGTCGTGGAGGAGGCGCGTCCGCCGCGGCAGCGGCAGGGCGGGCGCGAGCACCCCCGCCTGACCCCGCGGCGCCGGTCCGGTGGGCACGGGCCTGGTGGGCGCCGGTCCGGGCGGGGGCGGGAGGGGCGGGAACAGGGCGTGCGCCGCGGGTGCGGTGTAGCCCGCGGTCGGACTCCGGGGGGCGGCCCACGCACCGCCCGCCGCCCCCGTTGCCGCCCCTGCCGACGCTCCGGCCGACGCATCGGTCGCGCGCGGCGGGCGGGGACGGGACGGTTCGTCGGCGGTGACGGCTTCCCGCAGGGCGCCGCGCATCGCGGCCGCGTCCGGGTAGCGGTCCTCCGGCTGCTTGGCGAGCGCCCGGGCCACCACCGCCTCCAGCCGCGGGTGGCCGGGCAGCCCGGAGGCCGCCAGCGTCGGCGGCGGAGCGGTGAGGTGCTGCACGGCGAGGGCGATCGCGTCGTCCCCGTCGAAGGGCCTGCGGCCCGTCAGCATCTCGAAGAGCAGCAGTCCGACCGCGTACAGGTCGGACCGCCCGTCGAGGTCCGCCGCGCCCCGCACCTGTTCCGGCGACATGTAGTGGGGCGTGCCGATCCCCGCCCGGGTCCCCGTCCCCGCGGTCCGGGTGAGGGCCCGGGCGATCCCGAAGTCCGCCACCTTCGCGATGCCGCCCGGGGCCAGCAGGATGTTCCCCGGTTTGATGTCGCGGTGCACGAGCCCCTGCCCGTGGCCCTGACCGAGTGCGGAGAGGACCTGGTCCGCGAGGGGCACCGCGTCGGACACGGGGAGCGCGCCCCGCGTCTGCAGGCGCTCGGCCAGCGAGGGGCCGTTCACCAGCTCCATCACGAAGTACGGCACCGGCGGTCCGTCCGGCCGCGGCTCCTCGCCGGTGGCGTGCACGGTCACCACGTGCGGATGGTCGAGGGCGGCCATGGCGCGCGCCTCGTCGCGGAAGCGGGCCGCCGCCCCGTCGTCGAGGTCGAGTCCCGGCCGCATCGTCTTGACCGCGACCGGGCGCGCGAGCCCGAGGTCGTAGGCCCGGTACACCTGCGCCATCCCGCCGCTGCCGAGCAGTCCGTCGATGCGGTACTTGCTCCCGGCCAGAACCGTCCCCGGTGCGAACACGTCCCCCATGCGGCCGATCGTAGGAACAACCAGGCCGCGGTGGTCGGGAAGCGCGGGGCCTACACAAGCGGAGTGACCCCTTGTTAGTGGACCGGGTGGATCCGGGTAGTCGAACGGAATGAACGCCGGACTGGAGACGAGTACGACGGGGCCCGTGGCGGCCGCCCACGGCGGCCCGGTCACCTGGCGGGGAGCGGTCGCCCGATGGGACCGGGCGCTGTTCGACGTGGTTGCGCGGCGCCACTGGCCGGGCGGCGACCGGGTGCTGCCCCGGCTGAGCCGGGCCGCGAACCACGGCCTGCTGTGGGGTGGGGTGGCGGCGGGGCTCGCCCTCTTCGGGCAGGCTCCGGCACGCCGGGCGGCCCTGCACGGGGCGGCCTCGCTGGCGCTGGCCTCCGCCACCGTCAACACCGTGGGCAAGTGGACCGTACGGCGGGCCCGTCCGCTGACCGAGGGCGTTCCGGCGGCGCGCCTGCCCGCCCGGCAGCCGTGGACCACCTCCTTCCCGTCCGGGCACTCCGCGTCGGCCTTCGCCTTCCTCACGGGGGTCGCGACGGCGGCGCCCGGCTGGGGCGCGGTGGTCGCGCCGCTGGCGGCCTCGGTGGCCTTCTCCCGGGTCTACACCGGGGTGCACTACCCGACCGACGTGGTGGCGGGCGCGGCCCTCGGGGTCGGCGCGGGACTGGTCGTACGGCGGCTGTCCCGGAAGGCCGAGGAGGCGCGGAAGGCACCCGGCGAGGAGCAGCCCGCCGAGGCGCCGGCGCTGGCGGACGGGGCCGGGCTGACCGTCGTGGTCAACACCGCGTCGGGCGGCTCCGTGGACGCGGCGGCGCTGCGGGAGGCGCTGCCGGCGGCGGAGGTGGTCGAGTGCACGGGTGAGGAGCTGCCCGCCACGCTGGCCCGGGCCGCGGCCGGGTCGGCCGCGCTGGGGGTGTGCGGGGGCGACGGCACCGTGGTCGCGGCCGCCACCGCGGCGCTGCACGCGGGGATCCCGCTCGCGGTGTTCCCGGGCGGGACCCTGAACCACTTCGCCGCCGACCTGGGCCTGGGCGCGCCCGAGGACACCTGCCGGGCCGTGAACGCCGGGGAGGCCGTCCGGGTCAGCGTGGGCCGCATCACCCCGCACCCGCAGCCGGGACCCGCCCCGGCCGGGAGCGGCGACGGGAGCGGCGACGCCGCCCGCGGCGGAGAGGCTGCCCGGGGCGGCGACCCTGCCGGGGGAGGCGTTGCCGGGGGCGGCGGCCCCGCCGGGCACGCCGGCGCCGGGGCCGCGCACGGCGCCGGGGCCGCGCACGGCGACGGGCCCGGAGCGGACGTCGTCACCGGACCGCGCTACTTCCTCAACACGTTCAGCATCGGCGTGTACCCGGACCTGCTGCGGTACCGGCTGCACTGGGCGCCCCGGATCGGGCCCGGCCCGGCGGCGTTGCTGGCCGCCCGGCGGGTCCTCAAGGACCGGCGCCCGGTCCGGCTGCGGGTGGCCGGCCGTACGGTGCCGGTCTGGCTGCTGTTCGCCGGCAACGGGACGTACCACGGCACCGGGCCCGCCCCGCGGCGCCGCCTGGGCCTGGACGAACCGCAGCTCGACCTCCGCCTCGTGCTGGGCGGCGGCCACCCCGGGGCCAGGCTGCTCGCCGCCGCCCTCACCGGCCCGCTCACCCGCTCCCCGGTGCACTTCGCGACCCACGCGCGCTCGCTGCGGGTCACCGACATCCCGCCGGGCACCGCCCTCGCCTGCGACGGCGAGTACGCCCTGGCCCCCGGGGGCCTGGTCCTGGACAAGCTCCCGGGCGCCCTCACGGTCTACCGCCCCAGGACCTGAGCCGGGACCCGGCACCCCGTCCGCACTCGGCACCCGGTCCGCACCCGGCATCCGGCCCTGCACCCGGCACCCGGCCCGAGTCCCGGGGCGCGGCCCGGGTGCCGTACCGGGCGGCCCGGCCTATGCTGACCGGCCATGCGAGACGCTCCGCTCCACGACACCGCATGGCACCAGGGGCGCAATCCCCACCGGCGCAGGATCGGGGTGCTCGGCTGGTCACTGCTCGGTCTGCTGCTGTTGGCGCTGCTCACCCTGTGGCCGCGCTGACCATACGGGTTTCCGCCCCGGGGGCGACGGCTGGCAAGATGGGTGTATCTGCCCATCCCTCGATCTGCCGGACGGTTTCTCTTGGCTGAGTTCATCTACACCATGCGCAAGGCGCGCAAGGCGCACGGCGACAAGGTGATCCTCGACGACGTCTTCCTGAACTTCCTGCCCGGAGCGAAGATCGGCGTCGTCGGCCCGAACGGCGCCGGCAAGTCCACCGTCCTGAAGATCATGGCGGGCATCGAGCAGCCGTCCAACGGTGACGCCTTCCTGTCGCCCGGCTACTCCGTCGGCATCCTCATGCAGGAGCCCAAGCTCGACGAGTCCAAGACCGTCCTGGAGAACGTCCAGAACGGCGTCGCGGAGATCAAGGGCAAGCTCGACCGGTTCAACGCGATCGCCGAGGAAATGGCGACGAACTACACCGACGAGCTGATGGAGGAGATGGGCAAGCTCCAGGAGGACCTGGACCACGCCAACGCCTGGGACCTCGACGCCCAGCTGGAGCAGGCCATGGACGCGCTGGGCTGCCCGCCCGGAGACTGGCCGGTCACCACCCTCTCCGGTGGCGAGAAGCGCCGCGTCGCGCTCTGCAAGCTGCTGCTGGAGGCCCCCGACCTGCTGCTCCTCGACGAGCCCACCAACCACCTCGACGCCGAGTCGGTGAACTGGCTGGAGCAGCACCTCGCCCAGTACAAGGGCTGTGTCGTGGCCGTCACCCACGACCGGTACTTCCTCGACAATGTCGCCGAGTGGATCCTGGAGCTCGACCGCGGCCGCGCCCACCCCTACGAGGGCAACTACTCCACCTACCTGGAGAAGAAGGCCGAGCGCCTCAAGGTCGAGGGCAAGAAGGACGAGAAGCGCGCCAAGCGCCTCAAGGAAGAGCTGGAGTGGGTCCGCTCCAACGCCAAGGGCCGCCAGGCCAAGTCCAAGGCGCGTCTGGCCCGCTACGAGGAGATGGCCGCCGAGGCCGAGAAGATGCGGAAGCTGGACTTCGAGGAGATCCAGATCCCGCCGGGCCCGCGCCTGGGCTCGATCGTCGTCGAGGTCAACAACCTCTCCAAGGCCTTCGGCGAGAAGGTCCTGATCGACGACCTGTCCTTCACCCTGCCGCGCAACGGCATCGTCGGCATCATCGGCCCGAACGGCGCCGGCAAGACCACGCTGTTCAAGATGATCCAGGGCCTGGAGGCCCCGGACTCCGGCGAGATCAAGGTCGGCGAGACCGTCAAGATCTCGTACGTCGACCAGGGCCGCGCCAACATCGACCCCAAGAAGACCCTCTGGGCGGTCGTCTCGGACGAGCTGGACTACATCAACGTCGGCCAGGTCGAGATGCCGTCCCGCGCCTACGTCTCCGCGTTCGGCTTCAAGGGCCCGGACCAGCAGAAGCCGGCCGGCGTGCTCTCCGGCGGTGAGCGCAACCGCCTGAACCTGGCGCTCACCCTCAAGCAGGGCGGCAACCTGCTGCTCCTCGACGAGCCGACCAACGACCTCGACGTCGAGACCCTGGGCTCCCTGGAGAACGCGCTGCTGGACTTCCCCGGCTGCGCCGTGGTCGTCTCCCACGACCGCTGGTTCCTGGACCGGGTCGCCACGCACATCCTGGCGTACGAGGGCGAATCCAAGTGGTTCTGGTTCGAGGGCAACTTCGAGTCGTACGAGAAGAACAAGGTCGAGCGCCTCGGCCCGGACGCCACCCGTCCGCACCGGGCGACCTACAAGAAGCTGACCCGGGGCTGAGCATGGCCCGTCACATCTACCGCTGCCCGCTGCGCTGGTCGGACATGGACGCCTTCGGGCACGTCAACAACGTGGTCTTCCTCCGCTACCTGGAGGAAGCCCGGATCGACTTCATGTTCCGGCTGGCGCCGGGCAACGGGTCCGCCTCCTTCCAGGGCGGATCCGTCGTGGCCCGGCACGAGATCGACTACAAGCGGCCGCTCGTGCACCGGCACGAGCCGGTCGTCATCGAGTCGTGGGTGACGAAGATAGGCGCGGCGTCGCTGACCATCGCCTACGAGGTCAAGGACGCCGAGGACTCGGACCTGGTGTACGTCGCCGCGTCCACCGTCGTCGTGCCCTTCGACCTGGAGAGCCAGCGCCCGCGCCGGATCACCGAGGAGGAGCGCCACTTCCTCCAGGAGTACGTCGACGACTCCGCCCGGCAGCGCGGCGGCGCGGCGGCATGACGGGGCACCTGCTGCTGGCCGACTCCGGGGAGGCGGCGGACCTCGCCGCCTTCCTGGGCCGGCTCGTGCACTACGACCGTGCCGCCGCGGTCCGCCTCCAGGCGGGCGGCGGCGCGCTCGCCGTGTTCGGCCGCCCGCCGTCCTTCGACGTGCTGGCCATCCGGGCGGTACGGCTGGCCGAGCCGGCCGCGCTGGACCTCACGGTCTCCGCGGGCGAACTGCTGGAGTCCGTCGACGAGGCCGCCGCCACCGCCGTGGTGCCCGCGCCCGTCACCGGGCCGCCGTGGGCCGGGGTGCTCCCGCCGCGCGGCGGCTGGCAGCAGGTCCCCGGGCTGCCCGGACCCGAGGCGATGCGGGCGGCCGTGGCCGCCGCCGTCGCCGAGTTCCGGGCCCGGGACGAGGCCCTGCCGGCGGACCGCCGGACCCGAGCGGAACGCGACCGCATCGGCCGCGAGATCTGGTCCCGGACGCTCGGCGGGACGGAGCTCCCGCTGCGCGCCGTGCACGCCGCACAGTCCCTGGGCTTCCTGCGGCCGATACGCACGACCGTCCCGGCCCCGGCCCGCCCGGCCGGCGCCCCGGCGCCGGTGGCCCTGCTCAGCTCGGGGAGCTGGCTGCGCCTGCGGACCCCGTACGGCTCCATCGCCACCCGCCGCCCCGGCGGCGGCCTGGGCACCCTCCAGGTCCGCCCGGTCTGACGTCAAGAACCACCGGAAGCACCCGGAGCACCGGAACCACCGGAAGCTCCACAGGGGCCGGGTCACGCAAGGCGTGACCCGGCCCCTGTGCGTTCCGCCGCCCCACTCCTCTTCACTTTAAGTTCTCGATCGGCCCGCCAGGTGGTGTGACGTACCTGGTGGTGAGCGTCCATGGGTCCGTGTGGTTCACTTTAGGAGAAGGTCACCGGTTGCCGTGTGCCGGGAAGGGCGGGACGGGGGTCTGCCCTGCCCGGTACCGGTGGCCGCCGTACGTGCAGGACAATCACCTGTGACACGGCGGACCGACAGGAGCCCAGGGGTGTGCGAGCGGTGAGCGGGACCGAGGGACAGGCGCTGGCCGACCGGCTGGAGTACCTCTTCGCGCACGTCCAGCCGCTCGGCCGGCGGCACACCCTCCAGGAGGTCGTCGACGGGATCAAGGCCGTCGAGGAGCCGGGCGGTGGCGGTTCCCTGTCCGCGGGCCGGCTCTCCATGCTGATGAACGGCAAGGCGCCCAATCCGACCCTGGGGACCCTGCGGTCACTGGCCGCCTTCTTCGGAGTCCCCGTCGGCTACTTCGTCGACGACGCCGTCGCCGAGCAGACCATGGCCCAGCTCGCCCTCATCAAGGCCATGCGGGCCAACGACGTACGCGCCGTCGCCCTGCGCGCCGCCGCCGTCGCCTCCCTCTCCGCCCAGGGCCTGGACGTCGTACGCGACCTCGTCGAGCGGGCCGCACGCCACCCCCGGAGTCCGGGCCCGGACGCGCCACGCGGCTAGAATTCGCCCGTACGGGGCGTGCGGGGGGAGGGGGAGCGAGCGGATGCGCAGCACCTCCTGGTCCGAGTTCAGCGCCCGGTGCGCCGGCCTCCTGGACGCCCTGCCGCTGCCGGCCGGGACGCCGGTCACCGTCGACGCGCTCCGCACGGCCATCGAGGAACAGCGGGGCCGGCCCCTGGTGCTGTCCGCGCTTCCCGAGCGGGCGGGGGAGACGGCGGGGCTGTGCGGGCTGTGGATCGCCCTCGGCGACGCCGACCACATCTTCTACGAGACCTCGACCAGCCCCCTGCACCAGCAGCACATCATCCTGCACGAGATCGCCCACCTGCTGCTCGACCACGGCAACACCGGCGGGGGAGACGGTGAAGGCGACGGAACAGGCGACCAGGGAACGGACGGCCAGGAAGCCGCCGACGCACAGTGGGCCGGGATCACCGGGCTCTTCCCCGGCCTCGACCCGGCGATGGTGAGCAGGCTGCTCGCCCGGGGCCGCACCGACTACACCGAGATCCAGGAGCGACAGGCCGAACTCATGGCCACCCTCATCCACCACCGCACCACCACCCGGCCCGCCGGCCCCCCGGCCGACGCCGCCGCCGCACACGTCCTGGACCGCCTCGCCCGGTTCTTCGGGGGTGGCGCCCGGTGACCGGGATACGCCCCTTCGAGATCGTCCTGCTGCCCCCGCTCTGGGCCCTGACCGTGCACACCGCCCGCAAGGCCCGCTCGGCGCGCGCCACCCCCGACGCGGCCCCCGCCCGGCTGCTCGCCGGCGTGGTCGGCCTGATCACCCTGTCCGTGACGGTCGGGGTGCCCGCCGTCCGCCGGGTCATCGACGCAACGACCGGGGTCCAGAGCATCACCAACGTCTTCGGCCACCTGCTCGGCATGGCCGCGGTCACCTGCCTGACCGGCTTCGTCCGGCACCTCTCCGGCGCCCCCGAACCCCGTCGGCCCTGGCTGCACCGGCTCCCCCTGCCGCTCGCCGGAACGGCCCTGGCCGCCGCCTTCGCGGCGGGCACCCGGCCCAACGGCGAACAGCACCTGCTCACCGACGGCAGCTCGGCCGCCCACGACGCCTACTGGGCGGTCTACCTGGCGTACGTCATGTGGGGGGTGACCTCGGTCGGCCTGATGTGCCTGCGCCACCGCCGGCACGCCCCGCCGGGCCCGCTGCGCACCTCCCTGAACCTGCTCGGCTGCGGCACCGCGGCCGCCGTCGCCTACGCCGTCCACCGCTGCGCCTACCTCGCCGCCCAGGACAGCGGCTGGTGGATCTTCCGTGACGCCGTGGTCGTGCCCACCACCCAGGCGCTGCTCGCCGCGGCCCTGCTGCTCCACCTGGCCGGCATCGCCTGGCCCGCCCTCGCCGAGCGGCGCGCCGACCGCGCCTCCCGGCGGCGGCTGCGCACGCTGGAACCGCTGTGGCGGGCCGTGTGCGGGGTCGTCCCCGAAGTGGTGCTGCCGCTGCCGGAGCAGCTGCGCGCCGCCCCGGACGTCCTCCTCTACCGGTACGTCATCGAGATCAGCGACGGCCTGCTCGCCCTCGGCCCGTACCTCGGCGACACCGACACCGACGCCGACGACGCGCGCGAGCGGCTCGCCGCCGCCGGCCTGACGGGACACCGGCTGGATGCGGCCGCCGAGGCGGTGGCCGTACGCCGGGCCGTCGAGGCCCTCGCCGCCGGCCGGCCACCGCTGGGGGAACCCGGACCCGCACCGCGGGGCGTACCGGGCGAGGACCCCGCCGAGGCCCTGGAACTCCTCGCCGAGTACTACGGACACCCCCTGGTGCGCGCCGTGGCGCGGACCCCGCTCAGCCCGCGGTGTTGATCATCGAGGCGGCCGCGTAGGTCAGGTACTTCCACAGCTGCGCCTCGTGCTCCGGCGCCAGCCCCAGCTCGTCCAACGCCACCCGCATGTGGGCCAGCCACGCGTCGTGCGCGGCGGAGTCCACCCGGAAGGGCGCGTGGCGCATGCGCAGCCGGGGGTGCCCGCGGTGGTCGCTGTAGGTGGTCGGGCCGCCCCAGTACTGCATCAGGAACAGCGCGAACCGCTCCTCGGCCGGACCGAGGTCCTCCTCCGGGTACATCGGGCGCAGCAGCGGGTCTTCCGCGACCCCCTGGTAGAAGCGTCGTACCAGGCGGCGGAAGGTCTCCTCGCCGCCCACCTGCTCGTAGAACGTCTGCTCCTGAAGCGTGCCCCGCGGAATCTCATTCACCCGACCATCGTCGCAGACACCCGGACGGCGGACGCCGGTACCGGGATCTCCGGCCCGCTTTCCCGTTCGCCCGCGCCCCGCCTCCGCAGGACAGTGGAGCCATGGGCGCACACATGGCGCGGGAGCACGAGCACGGCGTGGACCCGGAGGCCGCGCACGCCGCGCAGGTGCGGGAGCTGGCCGCGGCCGGGGTGCTGCGCGACCCGGTCTGGCGGGCGGCCTTCGCCGCCGTGCCGCGCCACCTCTTCGTCCCCTGGTTCTTCACCGGGCGCGGGGCCGGGCACGAGCGGCTGTGGGGCGAGGACCCCGACCCGGCCCGGCGGGCCCGCTGGCTGCGCGGCGTGTACTCCGACGAGCCGCTGGCCACCCGGCTGCGCGACGGCGAGCTGGTCTCCTCCAGCAGCCAGCCCTCGCTGATGGCGAGGATGCTGTCCGCGCTCGACGTCAGGGACGGCCACAACGTGCTGGAGATCGGCGCCGGGAGCGGCTACAACGCGGCCCTGCTCTGCCACCGGCTCGGCGAGGGGCTGGTCACCACCGTCGACCTCGACCCGGACATCACCGAATCGGCGCGGACCCACCTCGCGGAGCTCGGCTACCACCCCACGGTGATCACGGGCGACGGGGCGCGCGGCGCACCGGCCCGGGCCCCCTTCGACCGGATCATCGTGACCTGTTCGCTGTCCCGGATCCCGCACGCCTGGCTGGGCCAGTGCCGCCCCGGAGCGCGGATCCTGGCACCGCTGTCGACCGGGCTGATCGCCCTGCGGGTGAACGACGCCGACCTGGCCGAGGGCGGGTTCCTGCACACGCCGGCGTACTTCGTGCCGCTGCGCGGCGCGGGCGCGGCACCGGGCGGTCTCGCAGGCGGGATCCCCTACGAACTCCTGGACAGCGAGCGGTTCCAGTTCATGCTGCTGCTCACGGCGGGCGCGCTGCACCCGCGCGAGGCACTGGACCTGTGGCGGCGCGAGGGCCGGCCGGCCCGGGAGCGCTTCGGGGTGACGGTCACCGGCGGCGGGCAGTGGTCCTGGCTGGACGATCCCCAGGGGCCCTACGTGTGGCCCCTGGGGGAGTCCGGGTGACCGGCGGGGCGGCGCCGGTCAGCCGCGGCGGACGGTGATGGTGGTCCAGGCCCCGACGTGCACCCGGTCCCCGTCGGCGAGCGGCACCGGCACGTACGGCTGGATCGGCTCCTCGCCGCCGTTGATGGTGGTGCCGTTGGTCGAGTTCTGGTCGACCACGGCCCAGCTGCCGTCGGGCTGCTGCACCAGGACGGCGTGCTGGTGCGAGACGCCCGGGTCCTCCGGCGGGACCGACAGGTCGATGTCGGGGGACTCGCCGGTGGAGGCGCGGCGCCGGCCGATGGTGATCTGCTCGCCCGACAGCGGCAGGTGCTGCTCGGGGGAGTAGGCGGGCAGGTTGAGCCCCACCGCCTCCGGGCCGCTGCGCTGCATCATCGCCATGAAGTACGAGCGGTCGGGGGCGATGGTCGCGGACCAGCGGGCCGGTCCCGCCTGGGCCGGGAACGGCTGCTGCTGCTGCGGGTGCTGTGGCTGATGCTGCTGGTGGTGCTGCGGCTGCTGGTGCTGAGGCTGCCCGTACCCCTGGTGCGGCGCCTGGTGCTGCGGCTGCCCGACCTGGTGCCGAGGCTGGTGGACCTGCTGCTGCCCGGGCGGCGGGAGCAGCCAGTCGTCCCCGCCACCGCCCAGCGCCTCGGCCGGCCGGTTCACCTGGGAGGGGCGCGAGCCCTGGTAGTCGTACGGGTCCTGCCCGTACGACGGCTGCGCGGGCGGGCCAGGCGGCGGAGCGACCGGCGAGCCCGGCGAGATCGGGGACACGGGCGTCACCGGGGGCACCGGCGGCGGGCCGCCCTGGAACGGACTCGCCGCCCCGGTGAGGAAGTTGTAGCGGCACTCCTCGCAGAACGGCGCCATGGCCTCGCGCGGGGTGCGGCACTGGGGGCACAGCTCGGCCTGCGCGGTCGCGTCACCGCCGGCCGGGGGGAATCCGTAACCGTAGGAGGGCGCCGCCGGTGCGCCCGAGGGGGCGGCGGCCATGCGGTGACCGCAGACCTCGCACCAGTCCTCGGAGACCGATTGGTGCCCGTTCGGGCAGGTCGGCATGGAGCCCTTCCCCCTTCTGCTGTGGGGCCCTTCAGCCCCTCTTCACGCGGACGGTCCGGATTGACCGGGTTTCCAGGGTCATTTCGTCCGCGTCCGCAACTGTTGCCTTCAGCCGCACAGTACCCGCCGCCGCGTCGACTACGTCGACCACCTTCGCCAGCAGTTTGGCAGTGTCCTCGTTCCCCGACGCACTGGCCAGCTGCACGGCACGGCCCAGCTTGGCCGTGGCACTCCCGATATCCCCCTGTTTGCGGGCGTGCAGTCCCTGCTGGATCACAAGTGCCAGCTCCGCCTGCCCCGTGTAATGGGCCACCTGCGGATTGATCGCGGTCGACGACGCCAGGTCGTTCGTCCACACCGCCCGCACCAGGCCCTGGGCGAGCACGGACGGCACCCCGCCCGCCGGATCGGGCAGCACCAGCGAGACCCGGGCGGCCAGCATCTCCTGCCCGACGGCGGCGGCCGGGACGCTCACGCACACGTGGTACTCGCGGCACTCGTCCCCCCACGAGCCGGTCGGATAGTCGCCCGCGCGCGGGCCGGCCCCGGTCCGGCGGCCCGTCAGGTCCAGGACGCTGGGTGCGACCTGCTTGACGTACCGGATCTCCGCACCGACCGGGGTCCACAGCCGCAGACTGACGTCCGCGACCTCCTTCCCCATCACGGCGCCCATCATGCGCGTGAAGTCCTCGGTGAGACGGGCCGGGTCGGCGACGATGTCGGCGGTGCCGAGCAGCGCGGCCGCGATCCCTGTCACCTCCTCGACCTCCCAGTCGGTCCCCACCCCGCGCGCATCGCAGGTGAACCGCCCGGCGCAGGCGTCCAGGGTGGCGCGCAGCCGCTCCGGCTCCTCGTGCTCGTTGCGGCCGTCGGTCAGCAGGATGCCGTGCCGGACGGCGGCGGAGCTGCCGCGCAGCAGCCCGTCGGCCAGCCGCAGCCAGGTGCCGATGGCGGTGCCGCCGCCCGGACGCAGTCCCGCCAGGGCCTCCTTGGCCTGCGCCCGGGTCGTTCCGTCGGCGACCGCGAGGCGGCCCTGCCCGGGGTAGACCTCCTTGGCCACGTGGGTGCCGGCGATCACCGCGAACGCGGTGCCGTCGCGCAGGGTGTCGACGGCCGCCGCGGTGGCCTGCCGGGCCCCCTCCATCTTGGCCGGCGGGTACTGCATCGAACCGGAGCAGTCCACCATGATCACGACTGCGGCCGAGCCGGGCTGCGCGGCGTGCGTGGCGGTCGCGCCGCCGGTGGAGGTGACGGTGACGATGGCGTTCACGTCCCGCCCGCCCGCCGGGAGGAACTCGTTCTGGTAGACCTCGGCGGTGAAGCGGGGCGCACGCGGCTTGGCGAAGTTCGCCACGGACGGACTCCTAGAGGATCAGGCCTGCGGGGCGGCGGCCGGAGCGGACTCCGGGGAGCGGGGCAGCGCGAACGGCACCACGGCCACGGTCACGTTGTCGTGCCCGCCGCCGTCCAGCGCGTGCCCGACGAGCACCTGGGCACTGCGCAGCGGGTGCACGGCCGCGTCGGCCGGCACGGCGGCGGCCATCTCACCCGCGGACTCCGCGTAGTTCCACAGCCCGTCCGTGCAGACGACGACCACGCCCGGGTGGTCCGGCCGGAACGTCTTGGTGTGCGGCTCCAGTTCGTACGCGTCGGCGCCCAGCCAGCCGGTGATGGCGTGCGCGCGGACGTCGGCGTACGCCTCCGCCTCGCCCATCAGCCCGGCCGCGACCATCTGGGCGGCCCAGGAGTCGTCCTCGGTGAGCCGGTGCGGGAGCGCGGCACGGTCGTCCGGCACCCAGTAGGCGCGGCTGTCGCCGACCCAGCCGACGGTGAGCAGCCCGCTGCTGATCACGGCACCGACCAGGGTGCAGGCCGGCGCGTTCTGCGCGCCCGCCACCTGCGGGGCGAGGGAGGTGACCGCCTGGGCCGCCGCGAGGATCGCCGTGTGCATGGCCTCCTGCGGGTGCACGCCGCGCGGCAGGGCGTCGAGCAGGGTCTCGGCCGCGGCCGCGGCCGCGGCTGCGGAGGCGTCGTCGGGACGGCTGGCGGAGGAGACCCCGTCGCAGACGATGGCCACGGTGGCGGCGGAGCCGTCCGGGAGGGCGGTCGCGGACACCGCGAAGGAGTCCTCGTTGCGGTGGTGGCGCAGGCCGCGGTCGCTGACGGCGGCGACGCTGCCGAGCTCCTCCTCCACGTGGTCCCGCTCGCGGGGCTGGGCGTGGCCGCAGTTCTCGCAGTAGCCGTCGGGGTCCACGTGCCCGGCCCGGCAGGCGATGCAGGTCCTGCCCTGACCGTCGGCCGCGCCTCCGGTGCCGCCCGGGTCGGCGGCGGGAGCGGCGGGAGCGGGCTCGGCGGCGGAGGCCCCGGCCGTCCCGCCGTGCGGCGCGCCCCCGTAGGGGTCCTGGGTTCCGGTGGAGCCGCCGTACGGGCGCGGGTCGCCGGCACCGCCGGAGACCGGGGCGTACGGCTCCGCGGGACCCTCCGGGCCGCCGGGGTGCCCCGCGGCCACGCCGTACGGGTCCTGCGGTCCGTCGTAGCGGGTCGGCCGGTGCTGCCCGTCGGCGGGTCCGGCCGGGCCGCCGTAGGGGCCGTCGTACGGGCTCCCGTGCGCGCCCGAGCCGGTGCCGTGCGCGGTGGCGCCGTACGGGCCCTGCTGCGGCACGCCTTCATGCCGGACGGGCCCGTAACCGGCGTCCGGCGCACCCGGCGGCGGCTCGGACGCAGGTGTCCAGCCGGCCGTCTCGTCGACGAGGGTCGGCGCGGCGCTCGCCACGCTGCCCCAGCCGGGCGCGGGCGACGGCCCGTCCGCGCCGTGCGTCCCGCCGGGGCCGGAGCCGGGGCCGGCCGTGCCGCGGCCCGCGGCGGCCGCCGGCGGCGGGGCCACGGCCATCGTCGGACGGTCGGCAGGGTCCGGCGGCGGGGCGGACAGGTCGTATCCGCAGACACCGCAGAAACGGTCACCCTCCTCCAGCGGCTCCGTGCAGCTGGGGCAACCCGACGGCTGATGCATCCGCTCCATCACTCACACCCACGTCCGGGGACGGAAACGGTTTGCCCGTTCCACCAGTTCGATCCGCTCCTCACCCCGCTGGGCCAGCCTGGCCAGCACGCGGTACGAGCGTTCCAGGCCGAAGCGCAGCCCCCGCTCGTCGAGTTGACTGCCGAGCAGCGAGGTCCGGCCGGGGTCGGCACCCCGGCTACCCGACAGTACCCAGTCCAGGGCCGAGCCCAGAACTTCGGCCGCGAGCTGCTCGTGCAGTTCCGGGCCGAGCCCGAACCGGCGCAGCGCCTCCACCTGCCCCGCAGCGGCCCTGAGGTCGGCCAGCAGGGGCTCCTGCGGGGACCGTTCGCGCAGACGTGCCCGTACGGCGGCGACCCGGGCGGCGGTGTAGTGGATGGACGACTCCGGTACGGATTCCAGCGTCTCCACCGCTCCGGGCCGGTCGCCGGTGGCCAGCCGGACCCGGGCCAGCCCGAACGCGGCGCTGACGAAACCGGGGTCGGTGATCCACACCAGGCGGTAGTACTCGGCGGCGTTGTCCAACTGGCCCAGGATCTCCGCGCACAGGCCCAGCGCCAGCTTGGGCGCGGGCTCGCCCGGGAAGGCGTCGTAGACCGCGTCGAAGGACAGCGCGGCGGCCTCGTCGTCGCCGACGGCGAGCGAGACCACGCCGCGGGCCCAGACCACCCGCCAGTCGTCGGGGTGGCGGGCCTCCAGGTCGTCCAGGGCCCGGCCCGCGACGTGCGGTTCGCCGAGCTCCAGATGGGCGCGGAGCTCGCGGAGCCGGAGCTCGGCGGAATCGGCGGGCGCGGCGGCGAGCGCGCCGAGCAGGTCGGCGGGGGCGGAGGCGAGGAGGCCGGCGAGGAAGCCGGCGTTGGGGTCCGTGGTGTCGACGAGGGGGAGGGGCAGGGCCAGGGCGGTGCACTGGGGGTCGGGCGGGGCGAGTGAGGCGGGGCCGTGGTGTCCGGCCCGGCCGGGGTGTGCGGTCAGGGCGAACTCGCCCTGGGTACCCGGCTGTACGGCCGACGCCTCGGCCTGGCGGGGGGCGGGCACGGGGCCGGCGGTCGCCGTTGCGGCGGGGGAGCCCGACACGTGCGTGGCGGTGCTGCCGAGGGGCTGCGCTCCGCTTGGCGGGGTGGTAGGACCAGGGGGTCCGGGCTGGGCGGGGTACGGCTGCTGGGCGGCGTTGTCCCGGTGTGCCCACCCGTCCCGCCCTGCGGGACGCCTGCCCACACCGGCGGTGCTGCCCACACCGCGGCGCGGGCGGCGGAAGGGTGGGCGGGTGCCCGCGGAAGCCGGGTGGCGGAGCCCCAGACGGGAGACCTCGTAGGACGGGTCGTCGGTGAAGAGGCGGGTGTCGGGGACGCGGGGTTCCGGGCCGAAGAGGGAGGAGAGGTGCGGGCGGGGGCGGCCGGACTGGAGGGCGACGACCTCCCGCAGGACGCCCGTCAGCTGGTCGGCCATCTCCTGCGCCGAGGCGAACCGGCGGTCCGGGTCGGGGTCGGTCGCCCGGACCAGCAGCCGGTAGAAGGACTCGTACCGGCGGAACACCTCGATGTGCTCGGGATCCGGCAGCGAGTCCACGAACACGTTCGTGTAGCCCTGGAAGTCGAAGGTCAGCACGGCCAGCGTGCGTGCCACCGTGTACAGGTCGGAGGCCACCGACGGGCCGGCCTCCGCCACCTCCGGCGCCTGGTACCCGACCGTGCCGTATATCGCCGACTCGGTGTCGTCCATCCGCCGGACCGCGCCCATGTCGATCAGCTTCAGCTGGTCCCGCTGCTGGATGGCGTTGTCCACCTTGAAGTCGCAGTACAGCAGGTTGCGGCTGTGCAGGTGGCCGAGGGCCTCCAGGGCCTCGATGCCGTACGCGCACGCCTGTTCCACCGGCAGCGGGTCGCGCCGGCCGTCGGGCCGCCGCCGCTCGTTGGCGATCTCCTTCAGGGACTTGCCCCCGACGTACTCCATCACGATGTAGCCGTCGAGCGAGCCGGTCCGCTGGTCCAGGTGCTCCACGAAGTTGTAGATGCGGACGATGTTGGAGTGCTCGATCTCGGCGAGGAACCGGCGTTCCGATATGGCCGCCGCCATCGCGTCCTGGTCACCGGTGTCCAGCAGGCCCTTCAGCACCACCCAGCGGTCCGACACGGCCCGGTCCACCGCCAGGTAGACCCAGCCCAGACCGCCGTGCGCCAGACAGCCGGCCACCTCGTACTGGCCGTGGACCACGTCGCCCGCCCGCAGCTTGGGCACGAAGGAGTACGGGTGGCCGCACTTGGTGCAGTAGCCCTCGGTCCGGCCGGGCCGGTCACCGCGGGCCCGGCCCACCGGCGCCCCACAGTCCGAACGCGAGCAGAACCGCTTGCGCTCGGGCACCTCCGGGTTCGCCAGCACCGCCGTCGAGGGGTCCGGGCGGGGCACCTCCGGCACCGTCACCAGCCCCGCGCCCAGCCGGTTCCGGCCGGACGAGGCCGACCGGGAGCCCGAACTCCGCACCGACACCGACACCGAAGTCGAGCGGGCCGAGGCGGCCCCGCTCAGCGAGCGCGACAGCCGCCCCGAGACCGACCGCCGGGAGGAGGCCGAACGCGAGGAGCGCGAAGAGGACCGGGAGGAGTGCGAGGCGCGGGACGAGGGGTCCGACGCGCGCGCCGACGGGGACGACGGCACCGAGGACGAGCCGCGCGCCGCGCTCGTCATCCCGGTCGGCGCCGACACCAGCTCCGACGCCGCCGCCTCCGGCGCGATGCCGCAGGTGTCGCAGTACAGCTCCCCGCCGCCCATGTCCTCGTACGCCCCGGTGCAGTCGGGGCGCCGGCACGGGGTCCCTGCCAGGCCGCTCATGCGTCACCGTCCTCTCTGCGGGCGGGCGAGAGTGCCTCGGCCGCCGCCTGCTGGTAGCGGAGCACCGCCTGCTCGGCGGCCCGCAGGTCGCAGGGCGCGCTCCACAGCATCCGCCGCGCCGTGTCGTAGCGCTCCGTCAGTACGGCATCCTCCGCCATCCCGTGCCGGGCCGTCTTCGCCCGGTACGCGTCCAGCCGCCCGCGCAGCTCCGCCCGCACCGCCAGCGGCGCGGTCACCGCCGTCAACGACTCGCGGGCCCGGTGGAGTTCGTCCTCGGCCCGGTCCTCCAGGGAGTCCAGCAGAGGGGACAGCCGGTGCCACTGGGCGTTCCGCCGGTACTCGGCCGCCGCCGCCAGCTGCTCCTGCAGCGCCGTCGGCGGGCCGCTCACCGCGGGCACCTCCGAGGCCGCGATCTTCGCCAGCACCTCGCCGCGCGCCGTACGCGCCTCGGCCAGCGTCCGGTCCGCCCGCGACAGCACGTCCCGCAGGCCGATCAGCCGCTGCTCGGCGTCCTGCCGTACGTCCAGCACGGCCTCCACCTCCCGCCGTACGTCCTCCAGGGCGAGCGCCGCCCGGTCGTACCGCCCGGTGTCCGGGCGGCCGCTGCCCGGCGCCGAACTGCCCGCCGCGGACGCCCAGAACGCCAGCGGGTCCGCGATGACCTCCGCGCGCAGCGCGGCCAGCTCCGCGGTGATCTCCTCCAGGTCGTCGCCCGACGGGTGCGCACCGGGCCGCACGCCCACCGAGTGCGCCAGCGAGCGGGTGCGGCGCAGCTCGGCGGCGAGCAGGTCGATCCGGGCGGGCAGCGCCGACCACACCGCGTCGGCCGCGACCACCACGTCCAGGGAGCCCGCGTACAGCTCGTTCATCCGGGCCACCAGCTCGGCCAGCGACAGCCGCTCGGTGAGCCGCTCGCCGTCCGCGGCGGCGCCCGCGATCAGCACGCCGGGTCCGCGCAGCCGCTCGGTGAGCTCGGCCAGTTCCTCCCGGCCGGGCCGGCGCCGCCGTTCCCGCAGGTCCCGGGCGGCCTCCAGGGCGCCGCTGTAGGCGTCGAAGTACTTCCACAGCCGGGTGATCGCCGTGTCCGCCGCCGCCCAGCGCTCCTTGGTCACCCCGGTCAGCTCGGCGCCCTCCAGCAGCCGCCGCCCGGCGTGGTCCTGGAGCGCCAGCAGCGAGGTCTCCACGGCCTCGTGCTCGGCGGCCAGCCTGCTCAGCGCACGGTCGACCTCGTCCCGGTCCATCACTGCCTCCCTTGCGGTCATGCGGCTCAGTCGCGGTACTTGGGAGCGGGGGGTACGCCGGTGCCGCGCAGGTCGGCCCGCAGATGACGCTCGTAGGACGCGGCCCAGGCGCTCCCGCCGCCGCCCGCACGGTAGTTCTCCAGCACCTTGTTGACGCGGCGCACCAGGTCGGTGGACTGCTTGTTCATCGCCACCCCGTAGAACTCCCGGGTGAACGGGGTGCCGACCAGCTCCACCGACGGGTCCTGCGCGGCCTGCCCGGCGGCGAGGGCGTTGTCCGTGACGATGCCGTCGACCTGGCCGAGCTGGAGCCGCACCAGGCAGTCCAGCTGGTTGGGCACGGTCATCGTCTCGGACCCGAAGGACTCGTTCCGCAGCGCCGCCTCCCCGGTGGACCCGGCGGCGGTGCAGATCCGCTTGCCCTTGAGGGAGGCGTCGTAGCCGGTGATGCCCGACTTCTTCGGCGCCAGCACCTGCTGCCCGGCCTCGAAGTAGGCGGTGGAGAAGGCGACGTCCTCCAGCCGCTTGCAGTTGATGGTCATGGTCCGTACGACGATGTCGACGCGGCCCTCCTTCAGTGCGGGGATGCGCTCGCTGGTCGGGATGGCCCGGTAGATCACCGCGTCCGGGTCGCCGAGGACATCGGCGGCGATGGCCCGGACCAGGTCGATGTCGAAGCCGGTCAGCTCCCCGGTCGCCGGATCCCGGTAGCCCCAGTTGAAGCTGTTCTGGTCCACGCCCGCGACGAGCTTCCCCGCCGCCTTGATCCGTGCGATCGCCGGACCGTCCGTACCGTTCGGGCGCAGGCTGGCCTCGGGGTCCTTGCAGGTGTCCGCGCCCGGCAGGGCCGGGGCCGCGGCCGCGGCGCCCCCGGGGTGCCCGCCGGCCAGGTCCGCGGAGGCCGTCCGCCCGGTGGTGCCGGAGGCCAGCGGAAGCAGTACCGCCAGGGCCGTCACCGCGCAGGCCCCCGCCATCGCGGTCACCCCGCCCCAGCCGCGCAGCCGGCTCCGGCGGCCGGCGGCCGAAGCCGGGCCCGGGCCGGGGTACCCGGCTTCCTCGCTCCCGTACCGCCTCATGCGCATCCGCATCTCACCTGTACTCCGAAAGCCTGCGCCCGATGCCCAGCAGGGCCGCCGCCGCGGCCACCGCGGCCAGTGCCGCCGCGCCGGTCACCAGCCCGCCCAGCGCGGCCCGGCCGCCCCGGGCCGCCTCGGTGAACTCCTGCTGCTCGTGCGCCACCGCCTCGGCGAGCGAGGAATCCACGGTGTCGAAGGAGGACCCGCTGCTCGTCCGGTCCCAGCTGGTGCCGTTCTTGTCCGTGCCGCCGATGACCTGGGCCAGCGCCAGCTCGTAGTCGCCCTTCACGTCCGAGTCGCGGGCCGCGGAGTGCCGCTGCGTCCACAGCACCGCGCCCTGCGCCGCCCGCTCCACCGGAGCGCGGCCCTCCGGGTCGTCGGCCAGCCGCAGGGCCTCCGTCAGCCGTTCGTCCAGGACCTTCATGTTCCGCGCGTGGTCCACGTCGTACTTGTCGGACTTCTTGTCCTCGGCGAGCACCGCGCCGCGGGAGATCAGGGTCAGGTTCTCGTTCGCCCGTGCCTGCAGCGAGGCGATCCGGGCGTCGTTCAGCACCTTCAGCGACGCCTGGCCGTGCGTCCGCGCCTCGTCCAGCCCGGACCGGGCCAGGGTGTGCCCCACCGCCAGCCACAGCAGCACCGCCGCCGACGCGGCGGTCGCGGCCAGCAGACCGTGGTTGAAGACCCGGTTGGTGCGCCGGTAGTTGCGGCGCTGCACCCACACCAGGACCCCCAGCGCCAGCACTCCGGCACCCAGCGAGGCCAGCGGCCAGGAGCGGGCCGCGTCGTCGTCCGCGTACAGCCGGCGGGTCTCCGCCTCGTACAGCCGCTGCGCCGCGGGCAGCAGCTGGGTGCTCATCTGCTCGTTGGCGTACCGCAGGTAGGCCCCGCCGAGCGGCAGCCCCTGCCGGTTGGTGGCCCGGGCCTGCTCGATCAGCCCGGTGTAGCGCGGCAGCTGCTCGCCGAGCAGGGCGATCTCGCGCCGGGACGCGTCACTGCCGCCGGTGGTGGCGGCTGCCTGCACCAGCAGCCGGGAGGCGTTCGCGATGTCCTTCTCGTACCGCTCGCGCACGGAACGGGGTTCCTGGGCGCCCGAGAGGAACCCGCCGGCCGAGGTGGTGTCCGCGTCCGCCAGCGACCGGTAGATGCTCGCCGCGTCCGCGCTCAGCGGCTGGCTGCGGTGCACCACGTCGTCCGCGGCGGCCGACCGGCCGGCGATCTGCCAGGAGGTCACCGCGCCGAACACCACCACGAGCAGGGCCAGGGCGGCCCCGATGATGCGCAGCCGGCCGGGCTCGGTGGTCGCGGCGGCCCGCAGCCGGGCCGCGTCCTCCGCCCACGCGGCACCCCGCCGGGGCGGGGGCACGGCGGGGCCGCCGGCCGGCGCGGGCGCGCTGCTGATGGTGGCCACCTGACCTCCCCGTGGTCCCGGGACTGCTGTCGGACTGCTGTCGTCGCAGAAGTATGGCCGTCCGGACGGCCTTCCACAGCATCCGTTGCCGGATCTTGGAGGATCCGTCCCGCCGCCCCTTCCCCGTCAATACGCCCCTACGGGCGGGGTGGTTCCCGTACCGGCCGGTTGGGGCGGCTTCGGCCTACTTGCCCGGAAGGCGAGTGCGTTCGCCCGGAAGGCGAGTGCGTTCGGCCGTGGGGCGAGTGCGGTCGGCCGTGAGGTGAGCGCGTTCGCCCGTGAGGTGAGCGCGTTCGCCCGGGAAGTGCCCGCGGAGCCTGTCGTACGCCGCGGCCGGGGCGCCGGCCGCGTCCAGCCCCAGCAGGGCCGCGCCCAGCACCGGCGGGGCCGTCACCACCGAGAGCCGGGCGCGCGGGGCCCGCTCGGCGAGGCGCTCGGCGATCCGGTCGTTCAGCTCCGGGTGCCGGGCGGCCACCACGCTGCCGCCCAGCACCACCGGGACCTCCTCGTCCAGCAGACCCAGCCGGCCCAGCGCGACCGCCGCCATCGCCACGATCTCGTCCGCCTGCCGGTGCACCAGCGCCAGCGCCACCCGGTCCCCGGCCGCCGCCGCCGCGAACAGCACCGGCACCAGCTCGTGCTTTCGCGCCACCGGCACCGCGCCCAGGTGCAGCGCCTCGATCAGCTCGGCCATCGAGGTACGCCCGAAGTGCGCGGGCAGCACCTCGGCGAGCGCCGTCGGTTCGCCCCGGCCGTCCTCGGCACGGGCGGCGAACCACAGCGCCTCGCCCGCCAGTCCGGCTCCGCCGCCCCAGTCGCCGGAGACCGCGCCGAGCGCCGCGAACCGCGCGGTCCGCCCGTCCGGCAGCATCCCCGCGCAGTTGATGCCGGCACCGCACACCACCGCCACCCCGCGCGGCCCGTCCCCCGGCCCGAGGCCGGCCCGCAGCACCGCGAAGGTGTCGTTGCGGACGGCGGTGACACCGCCCCAGCCGCGCCGGTGCAGCGCGTCCTCCAGGGCGGCCTCCTCCACCGGGAGGTCCGCGTTCGCCAGACAGGCCGACACGTGCGCGGCGTACGGCGGGGCACCGGTGCGGCCCGGGGCGGCCGGATGGTCCGGGGCGTCCGGGGCGTCCGGGTTTCCCCGGCCCGCCGGGTACGAGAGCCCGGCTGAACCACCGGCCGCCGCCCCCGGGTGGTCGGCGGCCCGCGCCCCCGCCATGCCGACCGCCATCGAGACCGCCACGCCCAGCACGTCCACGGCCGCCTCGATCCCGTCCCGCTGCGGGCGGAACCCACCCGCCCGGCCGGTGCCCAGCACCGTGCCGTCCCGGCCGATCAGGGCCGCGTCGGTCTTGGTGTTGCCCGCGTCGACGGCGAGGACGGCGGGCTGGTTCAGGCCCATGCCAGGTGCTCCTTGTTGTGCGCGAGCAGCCGGTCGGTGAGCTGCTCGGCCAGGTCGAACTGCCCCACCAGCGGGTGCGCCAGCAGCGCCCGGAACACCCGCTCCCGCCCGCCCCGCAGCGCCGCGTCCAGCGCCAGGTCCTCGTACGCGCTCACGCCCGCCACCAGTCCGGCGTACAGCGGGTCCAGGCGCGGCACCGGCAGCGGCACCGGCCCGGACCGCCCGACGCGCGCCTGCACCTCGACGACCGCGTCGTCCGGGAGGAACGGCAGGGTGCCGTTGTTGAGGGTGTTGACCACCTGCACGGGTGAGCCGCCGTCGCCCAGCAGGGCCGCCGCCAGGTCCACCGCCGCCTCCGAGTAGAACGCCCCGCCGCGCCTGGCGAGCAGTTCCGGCTTCCGGTCCAGGGCCGGGTCCCCGTACATCCCCAGGAGCTCACGCTCCATCGCTGCCACCTCGGCCGCCCGCGAGGGCTTCGCGCCCAGCTCGCGGACCACCTCGTCGTGCGCGTAGAAGTAGCGCAGGTAGTACGAGGGCACCACGCCGAGCCGGTCCAGCACCGCGCGGGGCAGCCGCAGGTCGGCGGCGACCGCGTCCCCGTGCCGGCCGAGCAGGTCCGGCAGCAGGTCCGGGCCGTCCGGGCCGCCCTCCCGTACGCCGAACTCCCAGGTGAGGTGGTTGAGCCCGACGTGGTCGAGGTGGATCCGGCCGGGCGGCAGACCGAGCAGGGCCGCGAACTTCCGCTGCAGGCCGATCGCCACGTTGCACAGGCCGACCGCCTTGTGGCCGGCCTTCAGCAGCGCCCGCGTCACGATGCCGACCGGATTGGTGAAGTCGATGATCCAGGCGCCGGGGTTGGTCCGGCGGACCCGTTCGGCGATGTCCAGCACCACCGGCACCGTGCGCAGCGCCTTGGCCAGCCCGCCCGCGCCGGTGGTCTCCTGCCCCACGCAGCCGCACTCCAGCGGCCAGGTCTCGTCCTGCTGCCGGGCCGCCTGCCCGCCCACCCGGAGCTGGAGCAGCACGGCGTCGGCGTCCGCGACCCCCGCGTCGAGGTCGGAGGTGGTGGTGACCGTCGCGGGATGGCCCTGCCGGGCGAGGATCCGCCGGGCCAGCCCGCCGACGAGCTCCAGGCGCCCCGCGTCCGGGTCGACGAGCACCAGCTCGCCGACCGGCAGGGTGTCCCGCAGCCTGGCGAAGCCGTCGATCAGCTCGGGGGTGTAGGTGGAACCGCCGCCCACCACTGCGAGTTTCATCTCTGTCCGGCCTTTCTCGGGAAGAACGGCGAAACGGGTAGGGGGAATCCGGGCACCCGGGCACTCAAGCCCCCGGCCACGCAAGGCGACCCGGACTCAGAGGCTCATGGACTTGGACCTGGACCTGGACTTGGACCTGGACTCGGACTTCGGGAGGTGTCGAACACCTCGTCCCTCGTCACGGCGAGGGCGGTCTCCAGCGCGCCCCGCAGCACCGGCTGCCCGGGGACCCCGCTCAGGATCAGACGGGGTGAGGACGGGGCGAGTTCGGCGAGTTCGGCGGCCGTGAGCGCGCGGAGCACCTCCCCGCCCGCGGCGTTCACCGCCCCGGACAGCACCACGATCTCCGGGTCCAGTACGCACACCAGCGAGGCGAGTCCGGTGGCGAGCGCGGTGGCGTGGCGCCGGAGCAGCTCCAGGTGCGGCCCCTCGGGCCGCGCCGCGGCCCGCGAGAGCAGCGAGACGGCGACGGCCACCGGGTCGTCGGCCCCGGGCCCGCCGCCCGGCGTCGGCGCGATCCCGAGCCCGGCCGCCAGCACGGACACCGCCTCCACGCCCGCCAGCTCCTGGTACCCGCCGGCGTTCAGCGCCCGTACGCCCCGGACCGGCGGCCGGCCGGGCACCGGGAGGAAGCCCACCTCGCCCGCGCCGCCGGTCCAGCCGCGGTGCAGCCGCCCGCCGAGCACCAGGGCGGCGCCGAGGCCCGTCTCGTTCCAGAGCAGGACGAAGTCCCGGTGCCCCCGCGCGGCGCCCAGCCGCTGCTCGGCGACGGCGGCGAGGTTGACGTCGTTCTCGTACGCGACGGGCATCGGCAGCGCCGCGGCGAGCTCCTCGGGCAGTGCGGGGGAGTGCCAGCCGGGCAGATGGTCGGCGTAGCGGAGCCGGCCGGTGCGCGGGTCGAAGGCGCCGGGGGTGCCGACGACCAGCCGGCGTACGGCGGAACGGTCCAGGCCCGCCGCGGCGGCCGCCCGGTCCAGGGCTTCGGTGACCTGCCCGACGACGGCGGCCGTACGGGAAGCGGGGGCCGTACCGGAAGCGGGGGCCGTGGCCGCGACCGGAACGGACAGCTCACCCCTGCCGACGATCCGGCCGGTCAGATCGGCGACCGCGGCCGTGATCCGGCCCGGGGTCACGTCCAGCCCGGCCACGTACGCGGCGCCCGCGTGGAGCGCGTACAACTGCGCACGGGGTCCGGAACGCCCGCCGGCCGTGCCCGTGGCGACCACCAGTCCGGCCGCCTCCAGCCGGGCGAGCAGCTGCGACGCGGTGGGCTTGGACAGCCCGGTCAGGCTGCCGATCCGGGTCCGGGACAGGGGCCCGTGCTCCAGCAGCAGCTCCAGCGCGGCCCGGTCGTTCATGGCACGCAACACACCGGGAGTGCCGGGAGTGCCGGGAGTGCCGGGAGCTCCGGGGGTACCGGGGGTGGCGGTGCCGGTCACGGTCGTCCCCCTCCTCCCGAACGGTAAGGAAAGTTTCCTATCGCTCCGGGAGCCCTGTCAACGAGACACGGCGGCGAGCACAAAGACACCGCCCCGCGGACCGGAAGGACCCACGGGGCGGTGTCGAGACGCCACGACGAGACGTTATGAACGGACGGAACGGAACGGAGCGGCGCTACTTGGTCATCCGCACGCTCGGCGGCGGGGACTGCGGGAGCGGTATCGGAGCCGTGGCCAGCGACTGCGGCGAGGTCGGATTGGCCAGGGCCGACGGCGGGGCCACGTTGGCGGCCGGGTCCGGGGCCGGGGCGGCGTCCTCCTCCTCGGGGGCCGGCAGCCCGCCGACGATCCGGATGCCCGCCTCGTCGAAGGCGTCCTTGATCCGCCAGCGCAGCTCGCGCTGCACGGCGAACTGCTTGCCCGGCATGGTCTTCGCGGAGACGTTCACGGTCATCGAGGCGAGCATGACCTCGCCCAGGCCGAGGATCTCGATGGGGCCCCACAGGTGCTCGTCCCACGGGTCCTCCTTCGCCATGGCGTCGGCGACCCCCTGGATGATCTGCTTGATCCGCTTCAGGTCCTCGGTCGGCTTGACCTGGACGTCGACCATCGCAGTGGCCCAGCCCTGGCTCAGGTTGCCGATGCGCTTGATCTCGCCGTTGCGGACGTACCAGATCTCGCCGTTGTCGCCGCGCAGCTTGGTGACCCGGAGGCCGACCTCGATCACCTCGCCGGAGGCCACACCCGCGTCGATCTTGTCCCCGACGCCGTACTGGTCCTCCATGATCATGAACACACCGGACAGGAAGTCCGTCACCAGGTTCCGCGCACCGAAACCGATCGCCACACCGGCTACACCGGCACTGGCCAGCAGCGGCGCCAGGTCGATCTTCAGCGCGGCCAGCACCATCAGCGCGGCCGTGCCGAGGATGAGGAAGGACGCCACCGACCGCAGCACCGAGCCGATCGCCTCGGAGCGCTGCCGCCGCCGCTCGGCGTTGACCAGCAGCCCGCCCAGGGCGGTGCCCTCGACCGCCTCGGCCCCGGAGTTCATGCGGTTTATGAGCTTGGTGAGCGCCTTGCGGACCACCGACCGGATCACCGCGGCTATCACCACGATCAGCAGGATCCGCAGGCCGATGCTCAGCCAGGTGGCCCAGTTCTGCTCGATGAAACTCGCGGCGTTGTTGACGCTCTCCTGCGCCTCCTGGACCGAGGAGGGCGTTTCCGGGATCTCGGTGGCGAGCGGCAGCTGGGTGGGCGGCCAGGGCACGGCGGGTACCTCCAGGTGTAACGACTGCCCGTGGAACAGGGGTGTACGGGCAGGCCTTCCACACTAACGGGGCCGGAGATCGACACCGCCGCATCTGTTCGAGGGAGAGACCAGACTCACCTGGGGAGGAATCCGGTGTGGTTGAAAACACCCCCGACCCGTTACGGGAGCGTGGTGGCGCTTCGACCAGCAGTAAGGAGAGACTGAGAACAGATCGTCCCGGCGCGAGCCACGCGCCGCCGGCGTACAAGGAGGCATCCGCGTGCCACACGTCCTGGTCCTCAACGCGTCGTACGAGCCCCTCGGCGTCGTACCGCTCCGCCGCGCGCTCGTCCTCGTCCTGGAGAACAAGGCCGTCTCCCTGGAGGAATCCGGCGCCTTCATGCACAGCGCGTCACGGGTCGTCCCCGCTCCCAGCGTGGTCAGGCTCAAGCGTTTCGTACGGGTCCCCTACCGGGGGCCCGTTCCACTCACCCGGCGCGCACTGTTCGCCCGCGACGGCGGACGCTGCATGTACTGCGGTGGCGTCGCCACCAGCGTCGACCACGTCATCCCGCGCAGCCGCGGCGGGCAGCACGTGTGGGACAACGTGGTCGCCGCCTGCCGCCGCTGCAACCACGTCAAGGCCGACCGCCACCTGGTCGACCTCGGCTGGCGCCTGCGCCACCAGCCGGCCCCGCCGTCGGGGCTGGCCTGGCGGATCATCGGCACGGGCCACCGCGACCCGCGCTGGATGCCGTACCTCCAGCCGTACGGCGCCCAGGACGCACTGGAACGCATCGGAGTGACAGCCCCGGCATCGTGAGGCGGGGCGGGGCGGGGTCCGGAGGCCGGGCGGGGTCGGGGTCCGGAGGCCGGGCGGGGTCGGGGCGTGGAGGCCGGGCGGGACGGGGTGCGGCGGCCGGCACGGAAGGACAGTGAGGACTGACGGGCAGCCCCCGGGCACCTCCCCGATTCCGTCCGGGCGAAGCACCGGCGCACTCCCGACCCGCTCGCCGACCCGGTCCCGACCGAAGGGAGTCCGGTTGCTGCCCCCGGTCCCGCCCCACCACGTCATCCGGCTCGACAGTGTGGTGCCGGGAGGCGGGTGGGCAACCCCCGCCCGCGCCCGGCGGGGCTCAGGGGGTGAAGCGGGCCACAGCGGCACCGACGTACCCCCCCGCCCTACCCCCCCACCGCATAAGCCTCCGCCGACCACAGGGAGCAGCCGTACCGGGTCGCGCGGGCGTCGCAGACCACTCGGACGAAGCGGGTGTCCGGGGCGTCCATGCGGATGGACTCGCGGCCGCCCGGGGACCCCGTGACCGTGGCCGACGTACGCCAGGTCACCCCGTCCGCGGAGGTGAGCACCCGGTACGCCGTCGGGTACGCGTCCTGCCAGTGCAGGACGACCCGGCCCAGCCGCACCGGGCCGCCGGCCAGTTCGGCCTGCCACCACGCACCGTCCTCGGCCCGTGACGACCAGCGGGTCGCCGGGTCGCCGTCCACGGCCGCGGAGGCGGGGAAGTCCCGGGTCTCGTCGCCGGAGGAGCTCGCCCTGGCGGTGCGGGCCAGGTCCGGGCCGCCGGTCTTGGGGAAGGCCCGTACGGTCAGCGTCCGCGACTGGCCGCCGAAGCCGACCGGGACCTCGTACACGCCCGCCGGGGTGCCCGCCGGCACGCTGACCTCCAGGGGGACGGTCACGGCCGTGCCCCGCGGCACCGTCGCCTGCGCCGGGAGGGCCACCCTGATGCCCTGCGGCGGTTTCGCCGAGAGTTCGCCGCGCACCTCGCCCGGCCGCAGCGGTGCCAGTTCCACGGATATCCGCTGTGCGGCGCCGCCGATCTCCGCGTCCGTACGCCCGCCCCCGGCCAGCTCGAACCGCACCTCCGGCTCGTCCGCGAACCACGGCACCACCCCGCGCACCGCGGGTGCCTCCCCGGCCCACACCAGCCGGAACGCGTCGGCCCGCAGGCCGGCCGTCTCCGTCTGGGTCCAGCCCGAGCGCGCCGCGTCGCCGAGCTTGCGCCAGCCCTGGCCCGGCACGTGGGCCTCCACCGAGGCGCCGCGCACCGCCGGCGCCAGCGGGTCCGTCATCACGGTCACCGCGGACACCGGCCGCTCCCGGTCCAGCTGCACCGTCCAGGTGCCGTCCGCCGAGGTGACCCGGCCCGCGGCCGGGTGGCTCGCGCCGGTCCAGGCGTCCGCCTCCGCCACGGCCTTCGCCAGGAACGGGTCCAGCACGCCCTTGCCGACCGTGGCGTCCGCCCCGCCGGCCGTCGCCGCCGTACGGGCCGCGCCCAGGTCCCGGTACGCCTGCCAGGCCGCCGCGCCGTCGCCGCGCGCCTGCGCGCGCAGTACGTCCACCGCCAGTTCGCCGGCCGCCCCGTATCGGGCCAGCCGGTCCAGCCAGGGGCCGCCCTCCGCCGGGATCGAGCCGTCCGCCGGCCCGGCCAGCCGCTCCCGGGCCGTCCGCATCACGGTGAAGGCCGCGCGCAGCCGGTCCGCGGCGCGTTCCAGGGCCGGTCGGTCGCCGGTCGCCCGGGCCCGCCAGAACTCGTCCGTCAGCGGCTTCAGGTACGCCGACTCCTCCTGGCCGAGCGGCGAGGAGGAGGTGTTCCCGGCCAGTGCGGTCAGTGCGTCCCGGGCTCCCGCGTCGCCCCCCGCCAGCTCGGCGACGGCCGCCCGCCAGGACTCGTCGGGCCGGTACCCGCGCGGGTTCCACGCGAAGTCGGCTGCGGTGAAGAGCGGGATCCGGGACAGCGCGCCCTGCTGGGCGGCGTGTGCGAGCAGTCCCGAGCCGTGGGCCACGGCAGGCTCCCGGCCGGCGTAGGGGCCGAGGAAGATCCGGCCGGGCTCCCAGTCGTTGACCGGGTAGTTGTCCATGGTGATCAGGGGGTGCGCGAAGGCGGCCCGGGCGCCGGATATCTCCCTGCCGGTGATGGTGCGCGGCAGTACGCCCACGCCGGTCCAGGCCACCTCCACGCGCGGGTCCAGCGCGGACGCGAGCGCCGTGCGGTAGTCGGTGGAGCCCTCCTGGTAGTACTCGGTCGGCATCAGCGACAGCGGGGCCGAGCCCGGGTGGCGGCGGGCCAGCGCGTCGGCGAGTTCGCCGGCGACCTCGGCGTGCGCCCGTGCCGCCGCCGCGGGTCCCCTGCCGTACCGTGCGCGGTCGGCCGAGCAGCCCCATTCCGTGTAGCTCACGTCCTGGAACTGCAGCTGGAAGGCGCGGAACCCGAGGTCCCACATTGCGTCGACCTTGCGCAGCAGGGCCTTGCGGTCGGAGGCCGAGGACAGGCACATGGACTGTCCGGGGGCCACCGCCCAGCCCAGCAGCACCCGGTTCGCGGCGGCGCGTTCGGCCAGTGCCCGGAAGTCCTCGCGCTGGGCGGTCGGGTAGTCCTCGCGCCAGCGGGCCTGCCGGAAGGCGTCGTCGCCGGGCGCGAGGAGGTACCGGTTCTGCTTGGTGCGGCCCATGAAGTCCAGCTGGGCCAGCCGCTGTTCCCGGGTCCAGGGTGCGCCGTAGAAGCCTTCGGTGATTCCGCGTACGGGGGCGGCCGGCCAGTCCCGGACGAGCACTCCGGGGACCTTGCCCGGGGCGGCGGCGAGGAGCTGGCGCAGGGTCTGCGCGGCGTGGAACAGTCCGTCCTCGCCGGTGCCGGAGAGGGCGACGGTGTCCCGGCCGAAGTCGCGGCCGACCGCCAGCCGGTAGCCGCCGGAGGGCAGTTCGGCGGTGCCGCCCGCGCCGAGTGCGCGCAGTGCCGCCTCGGCGTCGGGGCCCTGGACCCGGACCACGGTCCCGTGCGGCGGCAGGGGCGCGGCCGAGTCCTGTTCGTGCAGGCTGCGCACCCCGGCGGCGCGCAGCGCGGTGCGGATCACGTCGAGGGCGTCCCGGTCGGCGCCGCCGGGCGGCAGCACCAGTACGGCCTCGGCGCCGAGCGGGAGGTCGCGGGAGGCGTCGGCGGTCAGCGACTGCGGGCGCGGCCAGACCGCGGGTCCCCGGTCGGCGGACGCCCTGGCCGCGTCACCCGGTGCCGCGGTTCCGGCCGCGGCGCTCCCGCGGGCCGCGGCGCGCTCGGCGGCGGAACGGTCGGCCAGGGCGGCCTGGCCTCCGGCTGCGTACGCGCCGCCGCCCGGGTCCGTTTCGGGGTTCGTGGGGGAGGGCGGGGCCGAGGGGGTGGTGAAGGCGGTCGGCGAGGCCGCGGTGGCTCCGCCGAGCAGGCTGCCGATGACGGCGACCGTGACGGCCGTGGCCCGTTTCCTGCTCTTCGGGCCCTGCCCGGGACCTCGCTGCACGCTGTCTCTCCGCTCCGAGTCGGCCCCCCCGCTCGTACGAATGAACTCGAGCCCACCATTCGTGCGGCTCAAGTGTCAATGGCGCCGGTCGGTTTGACCGATATGCCTGGGTAGGCGGGGCGGTGGGGTGGGTAGACCTGCGATGTTCCGAAACCCATCGCACACATGGGAGTTGTCCACATGGACGTACGCGCGCGATCCAAACGTGCCGTCACCGCATTACCGCTCCCGCGTCCGCCCCGGCAGGCCGACGCCCCGCTCATCAGCGAACCCCCGCCGGGATACGCCGGATTCGCGCCCCTGACCAGCGAGCCCTGGTTCGCCGCCGAACTCCCGCTGACGAGCGAGCCGGTCCTGCCCGCGGACCACGCCGCCTGAGACCGCAGAAGGACGACAGCATGGACTCCACGGACGACACGGACGACACGGGCGCGCCGGACGGCCCGCACGCGCCGGACGGCCTGCACGCCCCGGACGGGCTCCACGCCCTGGACGGCCCGCACGCACCGGCCGGCCCGGCCGGCCCGGACGACGCGGAGGCGCTGGCCCGGCTCGCCGCCCTGCACGGCGTCGCGACCTCCTACCGGCCGGCCGAGGACGTCACCGCCGCCGTGCCCGAGCGGACGGTCAGGGAGGTGCTCGGACGGCTCGGCGTCCCCGCCGGCACCACCGATGCCGTACGGGAGGCCCTCGCCGCCGCCGAGGAGGCCGCCGCCCGGCTGCTGCCGCCGACCCTGGTCCAGTGGGCGGGGGACCCCGCCCCGGCCCCGCTGGACGCACTGCCCGCGGGCAGCACGGTCCTGGTCCGCCTGGAGGACACCGGCGCGGAGCGCCCGTGGGAGCCGGACCTGCCGTACGGGGTGCACCGGATCAGCGCACGGACCCCGGACGGCCGGCACGGCGAGGCCGTGCTGATCGTGGCCCCGGACCGGGCCCCGGCCGCGCCCGGGCGCTCGTACGGGCTGCTGGTCCAGCTGTACTCGCTGCTCTCCGCGCGGTCCTGGGGCATGGGCGACCTCGGCGACCTCGCCGACCTCGCCCGCTGGGCCGGCACCACCCACGGCGCCGGGTTCATCCAGGTCAACCCGCTGCACGTGGCCGTGCCGGGCACCCCGACCGACCCGTCCCCGTACCGGCCCTCGTCCCGACGCTTCCCCGACCCGGTGCACCTGCGGGTCACCGACGTCCCCGAGTACGCCGGCTGCCCGGACCGCGCGGCGCTGGACCGGCTGGCCGGGCGCGGTGCGGAACTCCGCCGCCGGGTCGTGGAGAAGGGGGAGCTGATCGACCGCGACGCCGTCTGGGCGGTCAAGCGCGCCGCCCTGGAGCGGCTGTACGCGGTCCCGCGCAGCGAGGAGCGCGAGGCGGAGTACGCCCGCTTCCGGGCGGCCGCCGGCCCCTCGCTGGACGCCCACGCCCGCTGGCTGGCCCTGGCCGAGCGGTACGGCGCGGACCCGGCCGGCTGGCCCGCCCCCGCGCCGGACGCGGAGGGGGCGACGGCCGCCGGGATCCCCACGGCCGGCCCCGGCAGCACCGACTTCCACCGCTGGCTGGCCTGGCTGACCGACACCCAGCTGGTCGCCGCCCAGCGGGCGGCCAGGGAGGCGGGCATGACGGTCGGCCTGGTGCACGACCTCGCGGTCGGGGTGCACCCGCAGGGCGCCGACGTGTGGGCCGCGCCCGGGACCCACGCCACCGCCATGACCGTCGGCGCCCCGCCGGACGCCTTCAACGCCCGCGGCCAGGACTGGAGCCTGCCGCCGTGGCGCCCCGACCAGCTGGCCGACGCCGCCTACGCCCCCTACCGGGACCTGCTGCGCTCGGTGTTCCGGTACGCCGGGGCGCTCCGCATCGACCATGTGATGGGCCTGTTCCGGCTCTGGTGGATCCCCGAGGGCGCCCCGCCCGCGGAGGGCACGTACGTCGCCTACGACGGCGAGGCGATGCTCGCCGTGCTGGTCCTGGAGGCGCACCGGGCCGGCGCCCTGGTCATCGGCGAGGACCTCGGCACGGTCGAGCCGCGGGTACGGGCGGCCCTGGCCCGGCGCGGGGTGCTCGGCACCTCGGTGCTCTGGTTCGAGCGGGACTGGTGCGGTGACGGCCGTCCGCTGGCGCCGCCCGCCTGGCGGCCGGACTGCCTGGCCACCGCGACCACCCACGACCTGCCGCCGAGCGCGGCCAAGCTGGCCGGGGAGCACGTGGAACTCCGGGACCGGCTGGGCCTGCTGACCCGCCCGGTGGAGGAGGAGCGGGCGGCGGACGAGGTCGACACCGCCGAGTGGCTGGCCGTACTGGCCGGACTGGGGTTGGAGGTCAAGACCGAGGAGGAGGCCGTGCTCGCCCTCTACAGGTATCTGCTCTCCACTCCGGCCCACCTGGTCGGGGTGTGGCTGCCGGACGCGGTGGGGGACCGGCGGCCGCAGAACCTGCCGGGGACCTGGGACCAGTACCCCAACTGGCGGCTGCCGGTCGCGGACGGCTCCGGGCGGCCGGTCACCCTGGAGGCCCTGGCCGCCTCGCCGCGCGCGCAGGCCCTGTTCAGGGCGGTGCGGGAGCAGGCGGGTCCCCGTACGGCACCCCCGGGCGCGCGACTCGTTTAGGTGTTCGCTACGTTTGCACCGTGGACAAGAAGAACGCTCTGCGCGCCGGCGCCGTCTCGGCCGGTACGACGCTGATGATGCTGCTGATGACGTCTCCCGCGCTCGCGCTGACGCGTGACGACGGCGACGACCCGGGTACCGGCATCAGTGTTGCCGAGACCATCGGCCTGTACGTGCTCCTGCCGATCGTGCTGTTCCTGGTCATCGCGGGTCTCGTGATGGTCCTCGACAAGTCGGACCGGCCGCGCAAGCAGACCGCCGAGTAGTTTCCGCCGAAGTTTTCCCACCGGTTCGTCCGGTGAGCGGGCCGGTCCCGTGCGGTACGTCCGCGCGGACCGGCCCTCTGGCGTACCCCCGGCCGGACAGGTCCTACGCTCCGGCGGGCATCAGTTTGCGCAGCAGGCCGGTGAGCACCTCGGCCTCCTCCGGGCTCAGTGCGGCCAGAGCGGCCCGCTGCGTCTCCAGCCCGGCCACGACCGCCTCGTCGATGAGCGCGAGTCCCTTGTCGGTGATCGTCACCTGGATGCCCCGCCGGTCGTGCGGGTCGGGGCTGCGGGTGAGCAGCCCCGCCTTCTCCAGCTTGTCCAGCCGGCCCGTCATGCCACCCGTGGTGAGCATCAGCGTCGCCGACAGCTGACGCGGTGACAGGGTGTGGGGGGCGCCCGAGCGGCGCAGCGTGGCCACCACGTCGAACTCGCCGCGGGTGATCCCGAACCGCGCGTAGGTGCGTTCCATGTCTTCCCCCACGGCCCGGCTGATCCGGTAGATACGGCCGAAGACGGCCATGGCCGTGACGTCCAGCTCCGGTCGCACCGCGTTCCACTGTGCGGCGATCGCGTCGACCGCGTCCGCGTCCGCACCCGTGTTCACCACCGGGTTCATGACCATCCCGGCCACCTCCATCGGCATCTCGCTCGTTACTCGCAGTATCGCAAAAGAATCGCTTGACGAAAAGTAGCTTGGCGCTAAGCTACTTACTAGCAACCTACTTAGGGGGAGGCGGTCATGCGGAAGACCGGGGCGGCCGGGAAGGCCGGAAAAGTCGGGAACACCCGGACGGAACGGGTGGCGGGGGAGCGGTCCCTGCTCGTCGGGATCGGGATCAGCGCCGTGGGGATCGGCATGTACGTCCCCTTCACCCTGGTCTTCTTCCACCACGTCACCGGACTCTCCTTCGCCGTGGTCGGCATGGTCCTCACGGTCACCGGACTGGCCGGCCTGGCCTTCATGCCGCTGGCCGGCGCGGCCGTCGACCGGTTCGGCGCCAAGCGGGCCAACCTCGCCCTGTACGCGATCCGCGCCGTCGGCTTCGCGCTCTACCCGCTCGCCGGCTCGCTGCCCGCCTTCGCCGCCGTCGCCCTGGTCACCGCACTGGCCGACCGGTCCTTCCCGATCGTCCAGCAGTCCCTGATCGGCGAAGTCGCCCGGGGCTCGGCCCGGGACCGGCTGCAGGCGTCCGTACGCGCCCTGCAGAACGCCGGCATGGGCGCCGGAGCCCTGCTGGTCTCCGGCGTGCTCGCCCTCTGGGGCAACGCCGCCTTCGACCACACCGCCCTCGGCAACGCCGCGGCCTTCGCCCTCGCCGGACTGCTCGTCGGCCGGGTCCGCCCGGCCCGGGACGCCGCGACCGCCCCCGCCGAGCGCTCGTCCGCCGGCTCCGGCTACCGGATGGTCCTGCGCGACCGGCCCTTCCTCGGCCTGACGGCGGCCAACTTCCTCGCCGCGCTCGGCTACTCCGCCCTCTCCGTGCTCTTCCCCCTGTACATCGCGACCTGGCTGCACGGCCCCGAGTCGCTCACCGGCGCCGCCTTCACCCTCAACACCGTGCTGTGCGCCGGGATCGGGGTGCTGGTCGCCGGCCGGGTGCGCCGCTCCGGCGCCCGCCGCACCCGCTCCGCAGCCCTCGGCTCCTTCCTCTTCGCCGCCGCCTTCGCCGGCCAGATCGTGCTCGGCACCATCCGCCCCGGCCAGACCGGACTGCTGGTCGCCCTGCTCGCCATCGTGGTCGTCTACACCCTCGGCGAACTGATCCACAGCCCCTCCGGCGGCGCCCTGTCCGTCTCCGCCGCCCCGGAGCCGGTGCGCGGCCGCTACCTGGCCACCTACCAGCTGTCCTACTCGCTGGCCGCCGCCCTCGCGCCGTCCCTGTTCACCGCTCTGCTGGCGGTCGACGGCCGGCTGCCGTGGGCCCTGCTCACCCTCACCGCCCTGGGATCCGCGCTCGCGCTGCTCCGGCTGGAGCGGCACCTGCCCGCCGACGCCGTGTACGCCGAGCCGCCGGCCCCGGTGACCGGCTCCGCACCGCGGCCCGACCGCGCCCCCGCTCCTGCCTCCGGCCCCGCCGCCGTCTCCGTCGAGGCCTGAAACACCCCCATTCGGAGGAACCCGCCATGAAGCGCATCGCCACCGTGGTCCTGACCGCCCTCGCTCCCGTCTCCTGGGGCTCGACCTACTTCGTCGCCACCGAGCTGCTGCCCCCCGACCGGCCGCTGTTCACCGGAGTGATGCGGGCCCTGCCCGCAGGACTGCTCCTCACCGCCGTCTCCCGCACCCTCCCCAAGGGCGAGTGGTGGTGGAAGTCCGCCGTGCTGGGCGCGCTGAACATCGGGGCCTTCTTCCCGCTGCTGTTCCTCGCCGCCTACCGGCTGCCCGGCGGACTGGCCGCCGTACTCGGCTCCTTCGGCCCGCTGGTCGTCATCGGAATGGCAGCCCTGATCCTGGGCGAGCGGGCGAGCACCCGGTCCCTGCTCGCCGGCATCGCCGCCGCCTTCGGCGTCAGCATGGTGGTGCTCAAGGCCGGAGCGGCGCTCGACCTGGTCGGTGTACTGGCCGGCGTCGCCTCCTCGGCCTCGATGGCCGCGGGCACCGTGATGACCAAGAAGTGGGGGCGCCCCGAGGGCGTCGGCCCGCTGGCCCTGACGGGCTGGCAGCTCACCGCGGGCGGGCTGCTGATCCTGCCGGTCGCCGCCATCGCGGAGGGCGCGCCGCCGGCCCTCGACGGCAAGGCGTTCCTCGGCTTCGGCTACATGATGCTGCTCAACACGGGTGCCGCGTACTGGCTGTGGTTCCGCGGCATCGGCCGGCTGAGCGCGACCTCGGTGACCCTGCTCGGCCCGCTCTCCCCGCTGACCGCCGCCGTGATCGGCTGGGCCGCGCTCGGCCAGGACCTCTCGCCGGTGCAGCTGCTGGGCATGGCGATCGCCTTCGGCGCCACCGTCGCCGGGCAGCTCCCGCCCCGGAACCGGGCCGCCGGGGCCGCGAAGGCAGGGGCCGCGGGGACCGCTCCGGTCGCCGGATCCGCCCCCCGGTCCTCCGGTGGATCTTTCAGTGGAACTGAAAAGACCGATCAAAAGGATTCGATGGACCTGAGCAATGCCCGGGTGCGAGGGTAGGGGGCACGAAGCCATCCGATCACCCTGAGGGGGACACCACCGTGGCCGTCCTGGACCGCGACCGCACCGAAGCTCCGCACCCGCAGAACCCGCAGAGCACCGCCACCGCGCAGGAGCGCAAGGGCGCCCTCGGTCTCGGTGTCCTCCTCGCCCTGGTGGCGACGGTCGTCTGGTCCGGCAGCTTCGTCGCCACCCGGGACCTGGCCGACACCGTGGCACCGGTGCAGGCCGTCTTCTGGCGGTGGGTCATCGCCACCGCCGCCGTCGCCCCCCTCGCCGCCCGCGAGGCGTGGCGGCAGCGGCATCTGATCCGCCGCCACCTCGGCTACATATCCCTGGCCTCGCTGTTCGGCATCGCGCTCTACAACACCCTGGTCCACCAGGCCGGACTGACCACCTCCGCCTCCAACATGGGCATGATCATGGCCGCTTCGCCGGTCATCATGGCCGTCTTCGCCCGCCTCGGCGGCGAACGCCTGGGCGCCGTCCGGACCTTCGGGATGCTGCTGGCGGCCTTCGGCGTGCTCCTGCTGGTCGGCAAGGGCTCGCTGACCGTCGACTTCGCCGCCGGCGACCTGTGGATGTTCGCCGCGGCCCTGTCCTTCGCCTCGTACAGCGCCCTGCTGAAGCGGAAGCCGGCCGAGATCTCCGGCCTGACCTTCCTGCTCACCACCTTCGTGCTCGGCGCGCTGATGCTGGCCCCCGCCTACGCCGTCTCCGTCGCCGTCCAGGGCGGGTTCGAGGTCACCACGCGCTCCGTCGGGCCGCTGCTCTACGTCGGGATCCTCTCCTCGGCCGTCGCCTTCTTCGCCTGGAACAAGGCCGTCTCGATGATCGGCGCGGCCCGGGCCGGCGTCGTCTACTACCTGCAGCCCGTCTGCGTCGCGCTGCTCTCCTTCCTGCTGCTCGGCGAACAGACCGGCCCGGTCCAGCTGCTCTGCATGGCGCTGATCCTCGGCGGTGTCGCCCTGGGCGCCCGCAAGTAGGCCGGACCCGGACCGATAGGTTCTCCGCCATGACCGGGTCGATGACCGAATGGGACATCAAGAAGCTCCGCATCCTGCGCACGCTCGGTGAGCGGGGCACGGTGACCGCGACGGCCGAGGCTCTGCACATGACGCCCTCGGCCGTCTCGCAGCAGCTGACGAACCTGGCCAAGCAGCTCGGCGTGCCGCTGCTGGAGGCACAGGGCCGCAGGGTCCGGCTCACCGACGCGGCCCACCTGGTCCTCCGGCACGCCGAAGCGGTCTTCGCCCAACTGGAGCGGGCCGACGCGGAACTGGCCGGGTACCTGGCGGGGGAGGCCGGTGAGGTCCGCGTCGGCGCCTTCTCCACCGCCGTGCCGGCCCTGGTCGTCCCGGCCGTGGCGGCGCTCCGGCTGACCCACCCCGGCGTGGAGGTCCGCGTACGGGAGACCGAGGCGGCGGAGTCCTACGAGCTGCTCTCCGCGGGGGCGGTGGACCTGGCGCTGTCCCTGGCGGCCCACGCACCGACCGCCCGGGACCCCCGCTTCACCCGGATCCCGCTGCTGGCCGACCCGCTGGACGTGGCCCTCCCGCCGGACCACCCGCTGGCGTCGGCCCCCGACCTGCGCCTGTCCGACCTGTCCTCGGAGCCCTGGATCTACGGGGGGTCCGGCCCCTGGTCGGAGATCACCCGCACCGCGTGCGAAGCCGCCGGCTTCGTGCCGGAGCAGGCGCACTCGGCGGCCGGCTGGACCACGATCCTCGCCATGGTCGAGGCGGGCATGGGCGTGGCGCTGATCCCGCGGATGGCGGCGGCGGCCCGCGTCACCGGGATCACCGTACGGCCGCTGCCGCACGACCGGCCGACGCGGCACGTGGTGGCGGCGACCCGGCGCGGGGCGGAGGCGGCTCCGGCGATCTCGCGGGTGCTGGCGGCGATTCGCGAGGTCGCGGGCAGCTGAGCCGGCGGGGCCGGGGCCGAGGGAGCCGCGCGAGCCTCGCGGGACCGGGACCGGGACCGGGACCGGGACCGGGGTGCACGCTGCGCGGCCGGCGCGGGCCGGTGTGCCGTGTGCCCACCCGTGCCGCCCTGCGGCACGCCTGCCCACACGGCGGCGGGTGTGGCGGAGCCCCGCCACCCATGGGTGGCGGGGCTCCGGCCTGGCGGGGTTACGACGCGGACGCGTCGGCCGCCTGGGCCTTCAGGGCGCGCTCGACGCCCGCGCGGGACTCCGAGACCAGACGGCGCAGGGCCGCGTTCGGCTCGGCCGAGGCCAGCCACGCGTCGGTCGCGTCCAGGGTGTCCTGCGAGACCTGCAGCGACGGGTACAGGCCGACCGCGATCTGCTGGGCGATCTCGTGGCTGCGGGACTCCCAGATCCCCTTGAGCACGGAGAAGTACTTCTCCGTGTAGGGGGCGAGCAGCTCGCGCTGGTCGGTCTGGACGAAGCCGCCGATCACGGCCTCCTGCACCGCGTTCGGCAGGTCCGCGGAGTCGATGACCGAGGACCAGGCCGCAGCCTTCGCCTCCGCCGTCGGCCGGGCGGCCCGGGCGGTCGCGGCGTGCCGCTCGCCCGCCGCAGTCTTGTCCCGCTCCAGCTCCGCCGCGATCTCCGGCTCGTCCGCCCGGCCGGTCGCGGCCAGCCGCTCCAGGAACGCCCAGCGGAGCTCGGTGTCGACGACCAGGCCGTCGATGCCCTGCGAGCCGTCCAGCAGCGCCGCGAGCAGGTCCAGCTGCTCCGGCGTACGGGCGGTGGCGGCGAAGGCACGTGCCCACGCCAGCTGGTGGTCGCTGCCCGGCTCGGCCGCGCGCAGGTGCTCCAGGGTGGCCCCGGTCCAGGCCGCCAGGCCCGTCTCGCGCCACGCCGGGTCCCCGTACAGGTCGACGGCCAGCTTCACCTGGCGGTGCAGGGACTGCACCACGCCGATGTCGGACTCCTTGCCGATGCCGGACAGCACCAGCGACAGGTAGTCGCGGGTGGCCAGTTCGCCGTCCCGGGTCATGTCCCAGGCCGAGGCCCAGCACAGCGCCCGCGGCAGCGAGGCCTCGAAGTCACCCAGGTGCGCGGTGACCTTGGCGAGCGAGTGCTCGTCCAGGCGGACCTTGGCGTAGGACAGGTCGTCGTCGTTGAGCAGGACGACGTCCGGCCGGTGGTGCCCGACCAGCTCCGGCACCTCGGTCAGCTCGGCGGCCGCGATGTCCAGCTCCACGCGGCGCTCGCGCAGCAGCTTCCCGCCGCCCGACGGGTCCATCGAGTAGAAGCCGATGGCGATCCGGTGCGGCCGCAGCACGGGCTCGCCCTTGGCGCCGGCCGGCAGCGCCGGGGCCTCCTGGCGCACCCGGAAGGAGGTGATCCTGCCGTGCTCGTCGGTCTCGATCTCCGGGCGGAGGACGTTGATGCCCGCCGTCTCCAGCCACGCCTTCGACCAGGCGGTCAGGTCACGGCCGGAGGTCTCCTCCAGGGCGCCCAGCAGGTCGGAGAGCCGCGTGTTCCCGAAGGCGTGCGCCTTGAAGTACGCCTGCACGCCCTTGAAGAACTCGTCCATGCCGACGTAGGCGACGAGCTGCTTGAGCACCGAGGCGCCCTTGGCGTAGGTGATGCCGTCGAAGTTGACCAGGACGTCGTCCAGGTCGCGGATCTCCGCCATGATCGGGTGGGTGGACGGCAGCTGGTCCTGCCGGTACGCCCAGGTCTTCATGGAGTTGGCGAAGGTGGTCCAGGAGTGCGGCCACTTCGAGTCGGGGGCGTACGCCTGGCAGGCGATGGAGGTGTAGGTCGCGAACGACTCGTTCAGCCAGAGGTCGTTCCACCACTCCATGGTGACCAGGTCGCCGAACCACATGTGGGCCAGCTCGTGGAGGATCGTCTCGGCCCGGACCTCGTACGCCGCGTCCGTGACCTTCGACCGGAACACGTACTGGTCGCGGATGGTCACCGCGCCCGCGTTCTCCATCGCGCCCGCGTTGAACTCCGGCACGAACAGCTGGTCGTACTTGGCGAACGGGTAGGCGTAGTCGAACTTCTCCTGGAACCAGTCGAAGCCCTGCCGGGTGACCTCGAAGATCGCGTCCGCGTCGAGGAACTCGGCCAGCGAGGGACGGCAGTAGACGGCCAGCGGGACGACCTGGCCGTCCGGGCCCTCGTAGCTGCTGTGCACCGCGTGGTACGGGCCCACGATCAGCGCCGTCACGTACGTGGACATGCGCGGGGTGGGATCGAAGGACCAGACGTCGTCCTTCGGCTCCGGCGTCGGGCTGTTGGAGATCACGGTCCAGCCCGCGGGGGCCTTCACGGTGAAGGTGAAGGACGCCTTCAGGTCGGGCTGCTCGAAGGAGGCGAACACCCGGCGGGCGTCCGGCACCTCGAACTGGGTGTAGAGGTACGCCTGCTCGTCGACCGGGTCGACGAAGCGGTGCAGGCCCTCACCGGTGTTGGTGTAGGCGCAGTCCGCGACCACCTTGAGCTCGTTCGCTCCGGCCTTGAGGCCCTTCAGCGCGATCCGCGAGTCCTTGAAGACCTCGGCGGCGTCGAGCGCGGTCCCGTTGAGGACGACCTCGTGCACGGTCGGCGCGACCAGGTCGATGAAGGTCTCGGCGTTCTCCTCGGCCGAGTCGAAGCGCACGGTGGTCACGGAGGGGTAGGTGCCCCCTTCCTGCGCCCCGGTGAGATCGAGTGAGATCTCGTAGGAGTCCACGGTGAGCAGCTTCGCCCGCTGCTGGGCCTCTTCACGGGTCAGGTTCGTGCCAGGCACGCGTTCATCTCCTTCGATGGTGACGTTCCGGGCCATCCTTCCACGCAAAGTGAAGGGGCGGACACCCAAATAGGGTGCCCGCCCCTCCGGCGGCGTTGCAGGGGGATCAGCCCTGGCGGAGCTCCTCCGCGACGAGCTCGGCGATCTGGACCGCGTTCAGCGCGGCGCCCTTGCGCAGGTTGTCGTTCGACAGGAAGAGCGCGAGGCCGTGCTCGACGGTCTCGTCGACGCGGATGCGGCCGACGTACGAGGCGTCCTTGCCCGCGGCCTGGAGCGGGGTCGGGATCTCGGAGAGCTCGACGCCCGGGGCGTCCTTCAGCAGCTCGTAGGCGCGCTCCACGCTGATCGGGCGCGCGAAGCGGGCGTTGACCTGGAGCGAGTGGCCGGAGAAGACCGGGACGCGCACGCAGGTGCCGGAGACCTTGAGCTCCGGGATCTCCAGGATCTTGCGGGACTCGTTGCGGAGCTTCTGCTCCTCGTCGGTCTCGAAGGAGCCGTCGTCGACGATGGAGCCGGCCAGCGGCAGCACGTTGAAGGCGATCGGGCGCTTGTAGACGCCGGGCTCGGGGAACTCCACGGCCCCGCCGTCGTGGGTGAGCGAGGGCGCGTCCGCGGCCACGGCCTTGACCTGGCCGTCGAGCTCGGCGACACCGGCCACACCGGAGCCGGACACGGCCTGGTAGGTGGTGGCGATCAGGGAGACCAGGCCGGCCTCGTCGTGGAGCGGGCGGAGCACCGGCATCGCGGCCATGGTGGTGCAGTTCGGGTTCGCGATGATGCCCTTGGGGCGGTTCTTGATCGCGTGCGGGTTGACCTCGGAGACGACCAGCGGGACCTCGGGGTCCTTGCGCCAGGCGGAGGAGTTGTCGATCACCACGGCGCCCTGGGAGGCGACCTTCTCGGCGAGGGCCTTGGAGGTGGCGCCGCCGGCCGAGAACAGCACGATGTCGAGGCCGGAGTAGTCGGCGGTCGAGGCGTCCTCGATCGTGATCTCCTTGCCCTCCCACTCCAGGGTGGAGCCGGCCGACCGGGCCGAGGCGAAGAGCCGAAGCTCGTCCACCGGGAACTTGCGCTCGGCGAGGATGCGGCGCATGACGCCGCCGACCTGTCCGGTGGCTCCGACGATTCCGACCCTCACGGTGACTCCTTCTGATGCGTACAGCTCGGTACAGCCTGCTCCATCATGCGTGCGACCCCGGGCCGCTTGTCCAATCTATTGGCCGGGGTGTCCGCAGAGCGGACGACGATCACGGGGGCCCGCCACTGTGACGATCACGTGACGGTTCCCTGCCCGAACCGTCGGACCGGTGAAAGGGCCTGGTCGGGGCGGCGCGCGCCCGGTCAGCCGCGGACCTGGAGGCTCCACTTTCCCTGGGCGCGGACGGTGACCCAGCCGGTGGGCACGGCGCACACCCCCGGTTCGATGCACAGCCGCTCCACGGGGCGCAGGTACTCGTCGAGGGTGAACAGGAAGACGTACCGGAAACCCTTGCCGTTGTCGTGCCGGACGTCCACCTTCGCCGGCGGGCCGGCCATCCGCACCACGGCCGGCCCCTTGCCGGACACCTTCCGTTCCAGCTCGGGGGCGCTGTCCAGGGGCAGTACCGCCAGCCGCCAGCCGACCGTCTCGGGCGCCGACACCACCACGTGGACCCAGCCGTCGGGACTTCCCGCGAGCGGCCCGGTCGCCGTGCGCCGCGGGCCCGCTTGCGCCACCAGGTGGACGAGGAGGCCGCCGGGCTGGGCGGTCAGCACCTCCAGCGATTGACGCTTCTCCGGACCGGTGTGCTCGATCCGCAGCAGCGCGGGCGGGCCCGCGTAGTGCAGGACGGCGGCACCCCGCCCTTCGGCGCGGTCGGTGAGGGAGGGGATCGTGTCGGGCGAGCACACGCGCAGCCGCCACTCGCCCTCCGTCTTCACCCGCAGGCGGGCCCTGGGGCCGCGCCGCGTGAACATCAGGATCCGGCCGCGGGATCCGTGGGGTCGCTCGGTGGTCGCCGGTGTCTCCACGCCCTCGCCGTCGATCCAGTCGGCCAGGAAGTCACGGGGGCCGTCCCCGGTGCCGAGCGCCTCGTACTCCAGGACCGCCGGACGGTCGGGCTCGGGGTTCTCCAGGACGACGTCCGTGGGGCCACGTCCCTCGTACACGCCGGTGGCCCGGGAGCGGACGCGGGCCTGTTCGGCCTCCTCCGGGGTGCGGTGGTGGCCGGCCACGGGGAGCAGCGTGGCCGTCCACGGGGCCTCCGCCTCCACGAGGACCAGCAGGGGCCCGGCGGGGAGCGGGTGGGTGGTGTCGCCGGGCTCGGCGGTGCTGGTCAGCAGGTCCCGGTCCGACTCGTCCGGGCGGTCGGGGCGGGCGGTGGTGACGCAGAAGACGGCGTTCCGCCCCCGGTGCCGGATCCGCAGGTCGCCGATCGGGCCGTCGTGCAGGAGCACGTCGGGGCCGGAGGCCGAGACGGGGGCGTCGGGGGTCAGCGGGCGGGCCGCGGTGACCGGCAGCACCCGCAGGGTCCAGGCGCCGTCCGTCTCGATCCGCAGCCGCACCGCGTCGTTGCCGTGGACGACCAGGGCGCGGCCGTTCCGGAGCGGGACGACGGCGTTGAAGAGGAGTTCGTCCTCCTCGTTGCGGCGGTCGAGGGTCTGGACGACGAAGAAGCCGCCGGCCGAGGACGCCTCGACGAGCAGGGGTCCCCGCGGGGCGGAGCGGTCGAGCGTGAGCACGCTGTCGCCGTTGCCCTGCCACTCGTGGAGCACCTCGCCGGGTGCGTACGCGACCTCGGCGTCCCCGCCGGTACCCTCCGCTGCTCGGTCCGTACGGTCCGCGGCCCCGCCCGTACGGCTGTCGGCCCCGCCCGTACGGCTCCCGGCCGCGCCGGGTGCCGCGCCCGGCGCCGAGACCGGTGCCGGGCGCGGCGTGCCGGTGCCCGGTACGGGCGGGGGGACGGGCACGGCGGCCGTGGGCGGGGTTCCGGCGCGTGGCGGGGCGGGCTCGGGTCCCTTGTGGACCTCGGTCGGCGCGGGGCCGGGTACCGGCGGGGCCGGCAGTGCGGCCACGGGTATGCCGAAATCGGCGGCCAGTGCCTCGGGGCCCGCGGCGTAGCCCTGCCCCACGGCGCGGAACCGCCACGTCCCGTTGCGGCGGTAGCACTCGCCCAGCACCAGCGCGGTCTCCCCGCCGGCGTCCGTGACCTCGTACCGCGCCACCTGAGCGCCGTCGCCGCCCGCCACCTCGGCGCACAGTCCGTCGACCGCGCCGAACGGACCGCCCGCCGTCACGGCGGCGATCAGCACCCGCTGCACCGACGGCTCCACGCCGTGCGGGTCCAGCGCCAGCCGCTGGACGAGCAGTCCGCCCTCCTCGGCCCCGCCCAGGTACCGGACCGCGCCCGACGGATGCACGGGCCGGTCGCCGAGGACCACGTCGGAGCCGTCGCGGACCCGGCCGGTGGCGTCCAGCAGGACCGCCGCGGCCGCCACGGCGGGACTGCCCGGCCGTGCGGTGCGGGCCACGGTGATGCGCAACGGCCCGTGGGGCAGAGGGGCGTTGGCGCCCTTGCTGATGATCGACATGCAGGGATCCTTTCACCTGCCACCCGCCCGGTCGACGGTTCGCCCACCGGAATGTGACGGGGTGTGACATCTGCGTGGCGGGAGTGTTGCCCAGCCCCTCGATGTCCCGAATGTCCGGTCGCCCGCGGTTACGGTCCGGAACATCGTGTCCGCCATCCGGACACCTGTCAGTCACCACGGGGAGGAACCACCGTGCCCGCTCACCACCGCCGGACCGTCGCCGCCACCGCAGCCGTCGCCGCCCTGGCACCCGTACTGCTCGCCGCCGGACCCGCCGCCGCCCACGCCCCGCATGACGGCAAGCCCGCCAAGGCGGCCGCGAAGCTGTCCAGGGAGCTCGTGGCCGAGTCTTCCGGCCGCAGCGCCTACCGCCACCTGGAGCGGTTCCAGCGGATAGCCGACGCCAACGGCGGCAACCGCGCGGCCGGCACCCCCGGCTACGACGCCTCCGCCGCCTACGTCCACGACACGCTGAAGAAGGCCGGGTACGACGTCTCGTACCAGGAGTTCGACATCTTCGAGGCGAAGACGAAGACCGAGCGGACCACCGTCCTGGGCTCCGGCGGCGCCGCCGACCGCGAGCTGGCCACGGCCGCCTTCACCTTCACCAAGAGCACCCCGGTCGGCGGCCTGACCGCCCCGCTCGCCCTCGCCCGGGTCGACGAGACCCCCGGCTGCGACGCCGCCGACTACCCGGCGGGCGCGTTCACCGGGAAGATCGCCCTGGTCAAGCGGGGCTCCTGCACCTTCGTGGAGAAGCAGCGGGCCGCCGCCGCGGCCGGCGCCCTCGGCGTGATCGTCTACAACCACAGCGGCACGACCCCGGTGCGCGGCGGCTTCGGCTCGCCCGCCGAGGGGATCATCCCGAGCGCCGGCATCACCCTCGCCGACGGCGAGGCGCTCACCGCGGCCGCCGCCGAGGGCGAGGTCAGGGTCCGGCTGGAGCTGGACCAGGAGCACGTCAGGCGGACCACCCGCAACGTGATCGCCGAGACCCGCGCGGGCCGGGCCGACAAGGTGGTGACGGTCGGGGCGCACCTGGACTCGGTCAAGGAGGGCCCGGGGATCAACGACAACGGCTCCGGATCGGCCGGTCTGCTGGAGGTCGCCCTGAAGCTCGCGGACGAGGCCCCCGTCAACGAGCCGGGCAGGAAGCACGGGCAGATCGCCAACAAGGTGCGGTTCGCCTGGTGGTCGGGCGAGGAGCTGGGCCTGCTCGGCTCCGAGCACTACGTGTCGAAGCTGTCCGAGCGGCAGAAGAAGGACATCGCCCTCTACCTCAACTTCGACATGATCGCCTCGCCGAACCCGGCGCAGTTCGTCTACGACGGCGACGACTCGGACCGTACCGGCGCGGGCGCCGGACCGGCCGGCTCCGCGCAGATCGAATCCCTGATCAACGGCTTCCTCGACCGCAAGGGCAGGCCGCACGAGGGCAGCGACTTCGACGGCCGCTCCGACTACGGCCCGTTCATCGAGAACGGCATCCCGGCCGGCGGCACCTTCACCGGCGCCGAGGGCATCAAGACCGAGGAGCAGGCGAAGCGTTACGGAGGCCGGGCGGGCGTCGCCTACGACCCGAACTACCACGGCGCCGGCGACGACCTGAAGAACCTCGACCGTGCCGTCTTCGACACCAACGTGGACGTCATCGCCCACGCCGTCGGCACGTACGCGCAGGACCTGGGCACGCTCGGCAGGTGAGCGTGCAGGAGGGGCCGGTGCTCGCCGTCGAGCACCGGCCCCTCCGCCGTTCCTTCTTCCGGCCGGACGGCAAAACCGTCAGGCCGTCAGGCCGTCAGACCGTCAGGTCCTCACCCGGTCAGGGGGTGACCTTCTCGATCTGGACGCTGCCGGTGCCGGCAGCGGTGCCGCGGGCGTTCAGCAGCTGCACCTGGCCGAAGAACTGCCGGCCCTCCGGGGCCGCCGCGTTCACCAGCACGTTCGCCGAGACCTGCGCCGAGGCGCCGTTGGCGAGGTCCACCGTGGCCGACTCGTCGACCTGGATCGAGCCCAGGGCGTCGGAGAAGTACACGTCGCGGTAGTCGTACGTGGTGCTGCCGGCCGGGACCGAGTAGCCGATCACCTTGACGGTGTAGGTGCCCGCGGCCGGGTTGGTCAGGGAGACGCTCTCCTCGGAGTCGCCGTCGGCGGAGGAGCCGACCTTCACGCCGTCCCGGTAGACCTCCAGGTCCAGGTCGGCGGCCGCGTCCGAGACCTTGCCGATGGCGACGTCGAGCCGGGAGACGCCCGCACCGAGGGTGACGGTGCCGGTCTGGGTCTCGCCGTTCGCGATGGTGGGCGTGGCCACCTTCGCCGAGCCCAGGCCGCCGCCCTTGAGCTTGCCGCCGGTGATGGCCGCGAAGTCGTTCTTCACGGTCCAGGTCACCGGGGAAGGGGTGCCCTGCTTGACCTCGGGCAGCACCTTGACGGCCGGGTCGAAGGCCCCGCCCAGCACCGCCACGTCGAGCTTGAACGGGTTGTCCAGCACGGGGGAGGTGCGGCGCGCCTCGACCTCGATCTCCCAGACGCCCGGCTGCGGGTTCTCGTACGAGCGCAGGTCGGGGCGGCAGGTGTTGGCCGGGTTGTTGTAGTTCGGGTAGCAGTTGATCGTCGACGTCGGGTCGACGGGCGTGCCGTAGGGGTGGATCGCGATGAAGCGGGTCTGGCTGTTCGCGGCCAGGCCGCCCAGGGCGACCTCCAGGGACTTCGCGCCCGCCGGGACGGTGACGAAGTACGACTGGTGGCTGTTGCGCTGGACCGTGCCGGTGGTGGAGAGGCCGTAAGCGGGCTTGGCCAGCGGGGTGGCGGCGACGACGGTGGAGAGGATCTGCTTGTCGATGCCCTCGGTGGTCTCGTCGTCCAGCTGCAGGATGCCGCTGTGCACGCCGGGGGTGCCGGCCTTGGCCTCGACCTTGATGGTGACGGGCTTGTTCAGCGGCAGGGTGACGTAGTCGTAGCCGCCCAGGACCTTGAAGGTGCCGTCGTTGTTGCGCCAGCTCAGGTCGTGGCGGGTGCCGTACTTCACGCCGGTGGTGCGGGTGACGACGACGTCGTAGACCTTCTTCTGGCCGACCTTGAGGCCGCCCTCGCGGTCGTAGACGCCGGTGCCGAAGCCCGGGGTCTTCAGGAACTGGTCGATCGCGGTGTCGACGGGGGCCTTGACCGTGAAGTCGTTGGCCTTGGCGCCGCGCTGGAGCGACTCCCAGGCCGCCGGGATGTCCATCAGGCCCGCGCCCTGGGCGTGCGCCGGGACGCCGTCGATCTTCTTGGCGGTGCTGGTGAGCGCGATGCGCAGGGCGGCCGGGGTGAGCGCGACCTTCTCCTGCTTGGCGGCCGAGATCAGCAGGGCGCTGGCGCCCGCCGCCTGCGGCGAGGCCATCGAGGTGCCCTGCAGCATGCCGTAGCCGGCGGGCAGCGCGTAGCCGGCCTCCGCGACCGGGGCGCCCGGCAGCCAGGTCTGGATGCTGTTGATGGAGGCGCCGGGGGCGCTCAGGGTGGGCGTCATGCCGCCGTCCTCACGCGGGCCGCGCGAGGAGAAGGGGAACATGTTGTACTTCTTGGCCACGCCGGAGCCGTAGTTGGCGGCCCAGGTCTCCTTGGAGACCGAGGCGCCGACGCTGATGACCTTGTCGGCCAGCGCCGGGTCGCCGATGGTGTTGAGGCCGGGGCCCGAGTTGCCGGCCGAGATGACCAGCTGGACGCCGTAGGTGTCGATCAGGCGGGTGTAGAGCTCGGCGCGCGCGTTGTTGCCGTCGTTGAGCGCCGGCAGGCCGCCGATGGACATGTTGACGATGTCCACGCCGCGGTTGACCACGAGGTCGATCATGCCCTCGGTCAGCGCGACGTTGGTGCAGCCGCCGGACCAGGAGCAGGCGCGCGAGGAGACCAGCTTGGCGCCGGGCGCCGCGCCGCTCATCTTGCCGCCGAACAGGCCGTTGGCGGAGGTGATGCCGGCCACGTGGGTGCCGTGCTCGGACTCGATGATGCCGACGTTGACGAAGTCGGACTTCTTGCCGACCCAGTCACCGCCCAGCGGGTCCATCGGGACGTCCTTGCGGATCTCGATCACGAACGGGATCCGCTCGGCGACGTCGGTCGCCGGGTTGTCCGTGCCGAAGTAGCCGACCTGGTAGCCGTCCTTGTACGGCTTCATCGGCTCGTTGTTCGTGAAGTCGTTGTCCTGGTCGGTGTCGACGCGGACGGTGCCGGCGGCCGGGTCGTAGAGCATGCCGAACCGGTCGGTGGTGTCACCGTCGCGGTTGACGTCGCCCTGCATGTCGCCGGTGGCGGTGATGGACTCGCTGAACCGGCTCCACTGGAAGCTGCCCTCGGGCGCCTTCCAGGTCGCACCGCCCGCGGAGAACGCGCCGCCGCTCGGGGTGACCGGGGTGATCTGGGCGCGCCAGGTGCCGTCCGAGTCGGTGATCGGGTCGGTGGCGGTCACCCAGTCGACGATCTTGCGCTCGCCGGTGGTGGTCTGCTGCAGGGCCGGGTGCCCGAGGTCGACGCCCGAGTCCAGGATGCCGATGGTCACGCCGCGGCCGTCGGCCTGCGGGTGGTCCTTGACGAAGTCCACCGCGCCCGTCTCGAAGGACGGGTTGTACGGGTTCTTCGCCGGGGTGTCCTTGCCGGGGCCCGGGTAGGTCTCGCCGGCGGTGCGCTTGCCCGAGCCGCCCTTGGCGCCCTCCTCGGGGCGGGGCTCCGGCAGCTGGATCTCGTGCCGCAGGTCGATGCCGTGCACGGAGGACAGCTTCGCGGCCGCCTTGAGCGCGGCTTCCGCCTGCGCGGTGGGCAGGGTGGCGCGGACGTAGCCGAGCTTGTCGTACGTCCGGCCGACCGACGCGCCCTGGACGGCGTCGAGCTGCTGGGCGACCTGCTCGGTCTGGCCGGGGGCGGTGGCGACCATCACGGTGACGGTCTTGTCGCCCTTGGCCCGGGCTTCCTGGAGCAGTTCGACGTCCGCCGAACCGAGCTTCTGGTCGGCCGACTTGACGGGCGGCGCGGTGGTGCCGGGGGCGTCGGCGTTGCCCGCCGCGAACGCCGGCACGGCACCGGCGGCCGCGAGCGCGGCCACCAGTCCGGCCGCGGCCGCGACGCGGGCAGCGCGTCTGGCCCCGGGTATGGAGCCGGGGGATTCGAGGGTCATCAGCATCCCTGTAAGTAAGAAACGGTCCGGATTTCGGTGCCGGATGACCGGTCAGCCTTGCGTACGTGACCGGTCTTTGGGGAGGGCTGCCTCGAAACGAGACCCTTCCTGGCGGACTCTCGCCAGTGCGGAGCAACCGCCACCGCGGCCTTACCCGGGCATAGCGGGGCGAGACCAGGGTGCTGATGAGTCGACTTGTCGATACGGTGAGGCCCCGCCGGGGGTCGCCGCCCGGTCGGGGTGTGACGGATTTTCCTTGATCACCGCTCGCGCGTGCGCGCGTAGTGCCGGTTGGCCTTGGCCCGGTTGCCGCAGATCGCCATCGAGCACCAGCGGCGGGTTCCGTTGCGCGAGGTGTCGAAGAAGTGCAGCAGGCAGGTGCAGGAGGCGCACTTGCGGATCCGGTCCGGCCCGGCGGCCAGCAGGTCGAGGTAGTCGCGGGCGGCCGTCCAGGCCGGCCCCCAGGCCGGGTCGGCGAACTCGGCCCGCTCGCCCACCCCTTCGGGGGTCAGGGTGGCCCGGATCCGGCCGTGCTCCAGGACCGCGTCGATCAGTGACACGGCGCCCGGGTCGGCCGGGTCCCGGAAGGCGCGGGCCAGTGCCTCGCGTGCGGTCAGCAGGTGGACGAGGGTCGCCTTGTCCGCACGGAACCCCCGCTCGGCGGTCAGGCCGTTGGCCTCCAGCCACACCTCCAGGCCCTCCAGCCGGCCCAGTCCGGCGGCCCCGGCGAAGAGGTCGGCGGGCTGCCCCTCCAGCATCCACCGGGTGTTCACCAGGTCCACCGCCACCGGTTCCCCGGTCAGCGGGCGGGGGTCGGTCGCCGTCATCGTGACGCCTCCAGCTCTTGGGCTAACCCCTCAAGGGTACGTGACCGGTTGACACTCGATCTCCTAACCCTTAACTTCAATGTAGAAGGTTAGATACGACCTGGGGAGAGGGAACAGTCATGACGACTGCCATCAGCAAGCTGCGCACCGGACACGTGGGGCTCAACGTCACCGACCTGGTCCGTTCGATCGGCTTCTACGAGGGCGCGCTCGGCTTCGACCTGCTCGGCGAGGGCAAGGAGGGCGGCCGCCGGTTCGCCTTCCTCGGCCAGGACGGCGAGCTCGTCCTCACCCTGTGGCAGCAGGCGGACGGCGCCTTCGCGCCCGCCGCGGCCGGCCTGCACCACCTGGCCCTGTCCGCCGGGGACGTCGAGGAGGTCCGGGCGTACGAGGCCCGGCTGCGCGACCTCGGCGTGGAGTTCGCGTACGACGGGGTCGTCGCCCACCGCGAGGGCGCCGGCTCCGGCGGGATCTTCTTCCACGACCCCGACGGCATCCGGCTGGAGATCTCCGTGCCCACCGGCGTCCAGGGTGCTCCCGCGCCCGTCGAGGCGGCTCCCACCTGCGGATTCTTCTAATGAACGGGACCATCGCCCCGGTCGGCGCCTACCACGGGGGCAGCCTCGCGGTGCAGGACCGGGTCGGCGTCCGGGAGCTCGCCGACCACGTCGGCCGCTCCATCGGCACCGGCATCAAGGACGTCGCCGCCGCCTTCCTGGCGCACCAGCCGTTCCTGGTGGTCGGCGCGGCGGCCGGGGACGGCCGGGTCTGGGCGTCAGTGCTGGACGGCGAGCCCGGATTCGTCCGGGCCACCGGCCCCGGCCGCATCGAGGTCACCGCCCGCATGCCCGAGGGCGACCCGCTGGCCGGAGCGCTCACGGCCGAGGGGCTGCCCGTGGGCACCATCGCGCTCGACCCGCGGACCCGCCGCCGGATGCGGCTCAACGGCACGCTCGCGGCGCCCGCCCCCGGCGGTTTCGCCGTCCGCGCAGAGCAGGTGTTCGCCAACTGCCCGAAGTACCTGCAGAAACGGCATCCGCTGGACGCGGTGAGGCAGGAAGGGGAGAAGGGAAGGGGAGGCGTCGTACGGTACGGGGGTGCGCTCGACGCCGGCCAGGTGCGGGCCGTCCGCGCCGCGGACACCTTCTTCATCGCCACCGTCGCGGCGGACGGCGCCGACGCGAGCCACCGGGGCGGCAACCCCGGCTTCGTCGAGGTGCTCTCCCCGACCGAGCTGGCCTGGCCCGACTACGCCGGCAACGCGATGTTCCTGACCTTGGGCAACCTCGCCGCCGACGGGCGGGCGGGCCTGCTGTTCCCCGACTGGGAGACCGGATCGGTGCTCCAGCTGACCGGCCGGGCCCGGACCGAATTCGGCCCGGGGGCGGAACGCACGGTCCGGTTCCTGGTGGACGCGGTGGCCGAGAGCCGCCCGCCGGGCCGGCTCCGCTGGAGCGCGCCGGAGTACTCCCCGGCGAACCCGCCGGTGGGCGCTCACCGGGGCAGTACGACCAGGTAGGCCGCCGGGTCGCGGTCGGCGGACGCCGTCAGGGCGGTCCGGACGACCGCGGCCTGCTGCTCCGCGTGGTCGCGCAGCTTGCGCGGGGTGATGTGGACGACGGTCACCCCGAGCCGCTCCAGCGCGTCGCGCTTGCGCGCGTACTCCGTCCACTCCTCGTCCTCGCCCTGCCGCGGGGCCCGGGTGTCCAGCTCGACCGCGACCGCGTGGTCGGGCCAGTACGCGTCCACCCCGCCCAGGTGGGGGCCGCCGGGGATGCGCAGGTCCACGTTCCAGCACGGCTCGGGCAGCCGGAACCGGCGGACCATGTCGTACAGCCGGTCCTCGGCGATGGCGCGCCCCTCGGCGAGCAGCGACTCGACGGCGTCCACCACGTGCGCCCGGCTCAGCAGCCGGGCCACCGTCAACTCCCGCACCAGGGCGGCCGGTTCGCAGTGTCCGCCGCGGACGGCCTCGCTCAGCAGCCGCCGTACCGTCCCGGCGTCGTCGGTCAGCCCGGCCACGGCGTCGGCGACGGCCCGGGCCACCGGGGCGACGGGCAGCCCGGTCACCTCGGTGGGGCGGGGCAGGTGCGGCGCCCGGACCAGCCGCGCACAGCCGGTCGAGCGGATCCGCCGGGTGCCGGGCACCAGCACGTCGATGTGCGGGAGGGCGGTCAGGGCGGGCGCGGAGGCGAACCGGTACAGGGCCAGCGCCGCCATGCCGGTGATCATCGCCTCGCCGCCGCGCCGGCCGGCGTAGAGCAGCACCGCGTGCAGCCGCTCCTCGCTGGTCGCGGGGCCGGAGTGGAGCAGGAACACGCCGGGCAGGATCTGCTGCCAGGGCCGCTCCGCCGCCTCGGCGGCGGTCACTCCGTGCTCGCGGAGCTGGGGGAGCGTCAGGACGCGGGGGCGGCTGCCGGCGCCGGCGAGGTGGCGGAGGGGAAGCGGGGTGTTGTGGTTCATGCCGCTGGGATTCCCGCCCCTCCCGCCCCCGCTAACCCCTGTTACACGCCCGTCGCCAAAACGGGACAAGCCGGGGCTAAAGTACGGGCGTTCGACTGCCGAAAAGCCCCCCTCGGCGTATCCCGCCCGGCGGGGCGGTCGCGCGGCCTCGGCGGCACGACCGCCCACACCGGGGCCGGGTCAGGACGCCGCGGCGTCGCAGGACTGGGCGCGGAGGGCGCGGGCCAGGTCGTCGCGGGCCTCCAGGACCAGGCGGCGGAGGGCCGGCGCGGCCGACTCGTGGGACGCCAGCCAGTCGTCCGCCGCCGCCAGCGTCTCCGGGCTGTCCTGCAGGGACGGGAACAGCCCCCGCACGACGTCCATCCCGATCTGGATCGACCGGTCCGCCCACACCCGCTCCAGCGCGGCGAAGTACGGCTTCGCGTACGGCGCCAGCAGCCCCCGCTGCGACGGCTGCTGCATGCCCGCGATCGTCGCCTCCACCAGCGCGTTCGACAGCGCGTCCGACTCCACCACCGAAGCCCACGCCTGCGCCTTCACCGCCTCCGACGGCCGCGCCGCCAGGCACCGCACCTGGTGCCGCTTGCCCGACGCCGTGTCGTCGCGGGCCAGTTCCGCCGCGAGCTCCGCCTCGCCCACCGTGCCGTGCGCGGCCAGCGGCAGCAGGAAGTCCCAGCGCAGCTCCTGGTCCACGTCCAGCCCGTCGATCCGGGCGGAGCCGTCGAGCAGACCCAGCAGCAGCTGGAAGTCGCCCTCGCCGGCCGCACTCGCCGCGAAGAACCGCGCCCAGGTCAGCTGGTGCTCCGAGCCCGGCTCCGCCAGCCGCAGTTCGCGCAGCGCACCCGCGGCCAGCTCCTGCCCGCCCTGCTCCCGCCACTCCGGGGCCGCGAAGTGGGTGATCGCCCCCAGCGCCTGCGCGTGCAGCATCTGCAGCACGCCGACGTCCGACTCCCGGCCGGCGAAGGCCAGCACCATCGCCAGGAAGTCCCGGGCCGGCATGAGCCCGTCCCGGGTCAGGTTCCACAGGGCCGACCAGCACAGCGCCCGCGCCAGCGGGTCGGACACCGAGCCCAGGTGCTTGCGCAGCGTGCTCAGCGACCGCTCGTCGAAGCGGATCTTGCAGTACGTCAGGTCCTCGTCGTTGACCAGGACCAGATCGGGACGCTCCTCCCCGGCCAGCTCCCCGACGACCGTGGACACGCCCGCGACGTCCGCCTCCGCCCGCGCGTACCGGACCAGCGCACCGTCCGCCTCCAGCCGGTACAGGCCGATCCCGACCCGGTGCGGGCGCAGCCGGTCGCCCTCCTGGAGCACCGCCAGCTCGGTGATCCGGCCGGCCGCGTCGTACGTCACCGCCGGCGTCAGCGCGTTCACGCCCGCCGTCTGCAGCCACGCCCGCGACCACGCGCCCATGTCCCGGCCGGACACCTCGCCGAGCACCGTCAGCAGGTCGTCCAGGGTGGTGTTCCCGTAGGCGTTCGCCTTGAAGTAGCGCCGGGCGCCCTCCAGGAAGGCGTCCCGCCCCACGTACGCGACCAGCTGCTTGAGCACCGCCGCGCCCTTGGCGTAGGTGATGCCGTCGAAGTTCAGCTTGGCGTCCTCCAGGTCACGGATGTCGGCCGTGATGGGGTGGGTGGACGGCAGCTGGTCGGCCCGGTAGGCCCACGCCTTGCGGTTGTTGGCGAAGGTCACCCACGCCTGGTCGAAGCGGGTCGCCTCGACCTGCGAGAAGGTGCCCATGAAGTCCGCGAAGGACTCCTTCAGCCACAGGTCGTCCCACCACTTCATGGTGACCAGGTCGCCGAACCACATGTGCGCCATCTCGTGCAGGATCGTGTTGCAGCGGCGCTCGTAGGACGCCCGCGTCACCTTCCCGCGGAAGATGTACTCCTCGCGGAAGGTGACCATGCCCGGGTTCTCCATCGCGCCGAGGTTGTACTCGGGCACGAAGGCCTGGTCGTACTTCCCGAAGGGGTACGGGTAGTCGAAGTGCTCGTGGAAGAAGTCGAAGCCCTGCTTGGTGACGAGGAAGACGTCGTCCGCGTCGAAGTGCTTCGCCAGCCCCTTCCGGCACATGGCGCCCAGCGGGATCGTCAGGTCCCCGCGGGTGTAGGTGTCCGTCACGTAGTGGTACGGGCCCGCCACCACGCAGGTGATGTACGTCGAGATCGGCTCGGTCTCGGCGAACCGCCAGACCCCGCCCTCCCGGGACTCCTCGGCGCCGTTGCTCCACACCTGCCAGCCCTCGGGCGCGGTGACGGTGAACCGGTAGGGCGCCTTCAGGTCGGGCTGCTCGAAGTTCGCGTACACCCGCCGGGCGTCGGCCGGCTCGTACTGGGTGTAGAGGTAGACCTCGCCGTCCTCCGGGTCCACGAACCGGTGCATGCCCTCGCCGGTCCGGCTGTACGCGCAGTTCGCGTCCACCACCAGGACGTTCTCGGACTCCAGGCCGTCCAGGGCGATCCGGGCGCCGTCGAAGACGGCCGCCGGGTCGAGCTCCCGCCCGTTGAGGGTGACCGAGTTCACGGAGGGTGCGATCAGGTCCGCGAAGCTGGCGGTGCCCGGGGTGGAGGCCCGGAAGCGGACCGTGGTCACGGAGCGGAAGGTGCGGGGGCGGTCGGCCGGTACGACCTCGTCCACCGCGGACCTCAGGTCGAGGACCACCTCGTACCCGTCGACGGTCAGCAGTCCGGCCCGCTCGCGGGCCTCGTCACGGGACAGGTTCTCTCCGGGCACATGCACTCCTTCGTGCGTTCTCCGTTGTTCCGTCCGCATCCTGTCACGGGAATGGGGCGGGCCCCCGGCCGGTTGGCCAGGGGGGACACCGCCGGTCCCACCCGTACGACCTGAGCAAGAGGAGTGACATGTCGGACACCCAGGTGCCTGAGAAGACCCCCGTCGACTTCTGGTTCGACCCGCTCTGCCCCTGGGCCTGGATCACCTCCCGCTGGATGCTGGAGGTCGAGAAGGTCCGTGACGTCGAGGTCCGCTGGCACGTCATGAGCCTGTCCGTGCTCAACGAGGACCGGCTGCACGAGCTGCCCGAGCACTACCGGGAACTGGTCGGCCCGAAGGGCCTGGGACCGGTCCGCGTGGTGACGGCGGCTCAGCAGAAGCACGGCGACGAGGTGGTCGGCCGCCTGTACACCGCGCTGGGCACCCGCTTCCACACCAACGGGGAGGGCTCCACCCGCGAGGCCGTCGCGGGCGCCCTGGCGGATGCCGGCCTGCCGGCGGAGCTGCTCGCCTACGCCGACTCCGACGAGTACGACTGGGTGCTGCGCGCCTCCCACAACGACGGCATCGAGCGGGTCGGCCAGGAGGTCGGCACCCCGGTGATCTCGGTGCCGGGCGCCGACGGCGAGGTCGCCTTCTTCGGCCCGGTGGTCACCCCGATCCCGCGCGGCGAGGCCGCCGCCCGGCTCTGGGACGGGACGCTGCTGGTGGCGTCCACCCCCGGCTTCTACGAGATCAAGCGCACCCGGACGGCCGCGCCTTCGTTCGAGTAGGCAGGAGCAGCCGGCCGGAAGTGCCGGAAACGGCGGAAGGCCCCCGCGAGTCACGTCCTCGCGGGGGCCTTCCGTTACACACGTCCGCCGTGAAGGCTGAGAAGACGATCACGAGGCGGACGGCTCGGGGCGCCGATCAGCCCTTGACGGGGATCAGCAGCGGGGTGTTGGCCTTGGCGTCGGCGTAGCGCTTGGCCACGTCCTGCCAGTTCACCACGTTCCACATGGCCTCGATGAAGTCCACCTTCTGGTTCTTGTACTGCAGGTAGAAGGCGTGCTCCCAGGCGTCGAAGACCAGGATCGGGGTGCTGGCCACGCCCACGTTCCCCTGGTGGTCGTAGATCTGCTCGACGACCAGGCGGCCGCTGACCGGCTCGTACGCCAGCACGCCCCAGCCGGAGCCCTGGGTGGCCGAGGAGGCGAAGGTCAGCTGCTTCCTGAACTTGGCGAAGGAGCCGAAGGACTCGGTGATGGCGTCGGCGAGCTCGCCCACGCCGTCGGCCGCGGTGGGCTCGCCGCCGCCCTCGCCGGTCTTCGGGCTGGCCATGTTGTGCCAGTAGATGCTGTGCAGGATGTGGCCGGAGAGGTGGAAGGCCAGGTTCTTCTCCAGGCCGTTCAGCGCGCCCCAGTTCTCCTTCTCGCGCGCCTCCTCCAGCTGCTCCAGCGTGTTGTTGGCCCCCGTCACGTACGCCGCGTGGTGCTTGTCGTGGTGCAGCTCGATGATCTGCGGGTTGATCACCGGCTCGAGTGCCGAGTACTCGTACGGAAGCTCGGGAAGCGTGTAGATGGCCATGCGTGTAATCCGGTCCCCTCAGCGTGCTGCCTGCAACTTCTTATTGCAATCAATGCGCAACTGCACGCTAGCAGTATCTATTCCGGTCCACACGTAAGGGTTACCTCCGTATATGCGGAGGCGGGGGCCCGGGGCTGGCCCGGGGGCCCCCCCCGGGGGGGGATAAAGGGGGCCGCGGCGGCCTCCCCGGCCGAGCCGTGCCCGGG
>NZ_JBFBGR010000038.1:0-71992 GCF_040684755.1 Streptomyces sp. NPDC089799
GCCACCGACCGCGCCTACCGCATCGGCCAGACCCAGCCCGTCCAGGTCCACCGCATCATCGCCGAAGGCACCGTCGAAGACCGCATCGCCGAACTGCTCGAAACGAAACGTGCGCTGGCCGACGCCGTACTGACGGGTGGTGAGGGCGCACTGACCGAACTGACCGATGCCCAGCTGGCGGACCTCGTCGCGCTGCGGCCTGCAACGACCATGGCGGCGGTGACGACGACGACGGCGTCGACGGGTGCCGAAGGAGACGGGGGGACGGCCCGATGACCGCTCACGAGAAGGTCTTCCCGGCCCTGCCGGCCGCGTCCGGGCGCGGCTTCGCCCGCACCTGGTGGGGGCACGCCTGGCTGCGTTCCCTGGAGGACAGCGCGCTGGACGGGGAGCAGCTCAAGCAGGGCCGCCGGTACGCGCGTTCCGGGGCGGTCGGCGCCGTGTCGGTGCGCCCGGGGCGGCTCACGGCGGTGGTCCGGGACGGGGGCGGCACCGCGCACCGGACCGATGTGCTGGTACAGGAGTTCGGCGGGGCGGACTGGAACCGGCTGCTGGACGTGGCGGCGGCCGAGTCGGGGCACATCGCGGCCCTGCTCGACCGGGAGATGCCGCCGGAGCTCGTGGAGGACGCGGCGGCCGCCGGGGTGGACCTGCTGCCCGGCATCGGGGATCTCGACCCGAGCTGCGACTGCGGGGAGTGGGACCACTGTGGGCACACGGCGGCGCTCTGCTACCAGGTGGCGCGGTTGCTGGACCAGGACCCGTTCGTGCTGCTGCTGTTGCGCGGCCTGGCGGAGCCGGAGGTCCTGGCGCAGCTGGAGAAGCGCAGTGCGGCCGGGCCGGCGGCGCACGGGACGCCCGACGGTGCGGCCGACGGAGCCGCTGACGGGACTGCCGGCGGAACGACGGACAGGGCGGCAGACGGTCGGTCGGGCGATACGGTCGCGGCGGAGGCGGTCTTCGCCGCCGGGCGGGTCGTGGCGCCCCTGCCTGCGCTTCCGGCCCTTCCCGACGGGCCGGGGCAGCCGCCGGCCCTGGACACCGGGTCCGAGCCGGACCCGGAACTGCTCGACGTGACCGGGGTGGAGCTGCTGGCGCAGGCCGCGGCGGGTGAGGCGTACCGGCTGCTGGCGGAGGCACTCACGGCCGCCGGCCCTTCGGGCACCGGTGCCGGTCCCGACTCCGCGCTGTCGCCCGCCCAGGACGCCGTCCGGCTGGCCGCGGGGACCCGGGAAGCACGGGTACGGGCCCGCCTGGCGCGGGCTTCGGGCCGCGACCGGGCCGACCTGGACCTCGCGGTACGGGCCTGGAGCCTCGGCGGCGCCCCCGCTCTGGCCGCGTTGGAGGAGGACTGGACCCCGGACCGGCGCACCCTGGCCCGGGCCGCGGCGTCGCTGGCCGCTGCGGAGGCCCCGGCCGGCCTCCACCGGGTCCGGGCGCGCTGGACCCTGCCCGGCGGGGAGGAGCAGCTGCGGCTGGGCCGGGAGGGCCGCTGGTGGCCGTACCGCAGGGAGGACGGCCGGTGGGTCCCCGCGGGGCCGGCCGGCCCTGACCCGTCCTCGGCACTCGCGGCGTCGGCGGGGTGGAGCGGCGGGCCCCACACCGGGTAAGCCGTCACGCATGCGGAATCCGGTCGGGGACGACCACCCCCGTCCGCGCCCTCGTCCCCGGCCGGGTTCGGCCCTCGTCCCCGGCCGGGTCCGGCCCGTTCGGCTCCGTACCACCGCCGCCGGTTTCGCCGTACTCCCCACCGGGGAGGAGCGTGCGGGCGGCCGGCCCGGGCGGCGACGGACCCGGGCGGCGGGGCGGGAGGCCGGACATGGACGATCCCTCGGTGGCACTGCCGGGCGGCGCGGATCCCGCGGAGCGGTCGCGGGTGCTGCGCCGCGCGCACGCCGCGTTCACGGCGGAGGGCCGGGTCGAGGAACCGGTCCGGCCGGTGATCGCGAAGTCCTGGCGCCGGTGCGCCAGGGCACGGGTCAGCCCGGAGTCCACCGGCCTGGCCGACCGGCCGGAGAGCGACCTGCACGGCTACCGGGACCAGCACCCGCTGGTCCGGGTGATGCCGGTCGTCCGGGAACTGGTCGGCACCTTCGCCGCCCACGAACGCCACCTGCTGGCGGTGTGCGACACGGCGGGGAGCCTGATGTGGGTCGAGGGCGACCCGGGCACCCTGCGGCGCGCCGAGCGGCTCGGCTTCGTCCCCGGCGCACGCTGGGCGGAGAACGTGATGGGCACCAACGCGCCCGGCACCGCGGTGGCCGTGGGCGGGCCCGTCCAGGTGTTCGGGCCGGAGCACTTCAGCCGCAACGCCCACCCCTGGACCTGCGCGGCGGCTCCCGTCCGCGACCCGCACACCGGCCGGCTGCTCGGCGCGGTCGACATCACCGGCGGCCACGGGCTGGCCCACCCGCACTCGCTGGCCTTCGTCCAGGCCGTGGCCCGGGCCGCGGAGTACCGGCTGGCGCAGCTGGAGCCGGCGCCGTCCGGGGACGCGCTGCACGCACTGGGCCGGGACGAGGCGGTGCTGGTGCGCGGCGGCGGCAGGGTCCGGCTGGGACGGCGGCACAGCGAGATAGCGGTGCTCCTGGCGCACCATCCCGAGGGCATGTCCGGGGACGAACTGCTGACCGCACTGTACGAGGACGGCTCCGCCTCCCCGGTGACGCTCCGGGCCGAGCTGTCGCGGCTGCGCGCCCTGCTGGGGCCGGAGTTCCTGCGGTCCCGGCCGTACCGCACAACCCTTCCCCTGGAGGCGGATTCCGCGTCGGTGCTGCGGCTGCTCGCGGCCGGTGCGACGTCGGCGGCGCTGACCCGCTGCCCGGGACCGCTGCTGCCGGCGTCCACCGCGCCGGGCATCGTACGGCTGCGCCGCCGCATCGAGGAACAGGCGCGGGCCGCCCTGCTGGCCCGTGGGGACGCGGGCCTGCTCGCGGACTGGGTGTGCACTCCGTGGGGCGCCGACGACGCCGAGGTCTGGCGGGCGCTCGCGGCGGCCCTGCCGCCGGCCGCCCGGCCTCCCGCCCTGGCCCGCGTACGGGCCCTGGACGCCGAACTCGGCCTGCCGGCACGGCACCCGCGGCCCGGGAGGCCCACGGCGCCCGCGGATCCGGGCCGTGCAACGTATCGGCAACCCGCCCGTCCCTAACCTCACCTGCGTGCGCGGCCCGACGGCGGGCCGCGCCCGGCAAGGGGAGGATCCTCATGGCCCGTTTCGCTGCGCCCGGCACCGAGGGCGCGCTCATGTCGTACGCGTCCCGGTACGGGCACTTCATCGGCGGCGAGTACGTCGACCCGCACCGCGGCCAGTGGTTCGCCAACCCCTCCCCGGTCACCGGCGAGGTGTTCACGGAGGTAGCCCGGGGCACTGCGGAGGACGTGGAACGGGCCCTGGACGCCGCGCACGCCGCCGCACCGGCCTGGGGCCGCACCCCGGCGGCCGAGCGGTCGACGGTCCTGCTGCGCATCGCGGACCGGATGGAGCAGCACCTGGAGGCCCTGGCGGTCGCCGAGACCTGGGAGAACGGCAAGCCGGTACGGGAGACCCTGGCGGCGGACCTGCCGCTGGCCATCGACCAGTTCCGCTACTTCGCGGGGGCGCTGCGGGCCCAGGAGGGCACGCTCAGCCAGGTGGACGACGACACCGTGGCGTACCACTTCCACGAGCCGCTCGGCGTGATCGGGGCGATCATCCCGTGGAACTTCCCGATCCTGATGGCGGTGTGGAAGCTGGCCCCGGCCCTGGCGGCCGGCAACACGGTGGTGCTCAAGCCCGCCGAACAGACCCCGGCCTCCGTGCACTTCTGGCTGAGCCTGGTGGCGGACCTGCTGCCGCCGGGCGTGGTGAACATCGTCAACGGCTTCGGCGAGGAGGCGGGCAAACCGCTGGCGTCCAGCCCCCGGGTGGCGAAGATCGCCTTCACCGGCGAGACCTCCACCGGCCGCCTGATCATGGGGTACGCGGCGGAGAACCTGAAGCCGGTGACGCTCGAACTCGGCGGCAAGAGCCCGAACCTCTTCTTCGACGACATCTGGTCGGTGGACGACGAGCTGCGCGACAAGGCCCTGGAGGGCTTCGCCATGTTCGCGCTGAACCAGGGCGAGGTGTGCACCTGTCCGTCGCGGGCGCTGATCGAGCGCGGCCGGTACGCCGACTTCCTCGACGCGGCGGTCGCCCGCACCGAACTGATCGTGCCGGGCCACCCGCTGGACACGGACACGATGATCGGCGCCCAGGCCTCCGAGGACCAGCTGAAGAAGATCCTCTCCTACCTGGAGATCGGGCAGCGGGAGGGCGCCAAGATCCTCACCGGCGGCGGTCGGCAGGAACTGGGCGGCGAACTGGCCGGCGGCTTCTACGTCCAGCCGACCATCTTCGAGGGCGACAACCGGATGCGCGTCTTCCAGGAGGAGATCTTCGGCCCGGTCGTGTCGGTCACCTCCTTCTCGGACTTCGAGGACGCGATCCGGATCGCCAACGACACCTCCTACGGCCTGGGCGCGGGCGTCTGGACCCGCGACATCAACACGGCCTACCGCGCGGGCCGCGCCATCCAGGCGGGCCGCGTCTGGACGAACTGCTACCACGCCTACCCGGCCCACGCCGCTTTCGGCGGCTACAAGCAGTCGGGCATCGGCCGCGAGACCCACAAGATGATGCTGGACCACTACCAGCAGACCAAAAACGTCCTGACGAGCTACTCCCCCAAGAGGCTCGGTCTGTTCTGAGCATGCCCCGCCTTGGCCGCTTGGGACCGGCCCGCACCACGAGCAGCCAGTTCGGCGAACTCCCATCGGTGCAGCTCCCGCCGACACGCCTGCACGGAAGTCGACGCCGCACGCGTGCCGGTCGGCCGGCCTCGGCCGCTTCCGGCCGGCCTCGGACGCCGAGTCGCCTACCCACAGCCGACGAGGCAGCCGGCATCGAGCAAGGCGGTTCGGTCGGCCAGCGCTCCGGCCGCCGCACGGTCGTGCGTGATGAACACCAGGCCGAGTGCGTTGCGTTCGCGGAGCCCGGCCAGGTGGGCGAGGATGGCGTCCCGGGTGGCGGAGTCGAGCCCGGAGGTGATCTCGTCGCACACCAGGACTCCGGGCTCGGCCAGGAGGGACCGGGCCAGAGCGGCCCGCTGGAGTTCGCCGCCGGACAGCGCGCCGGGCAGGCGCGTGACCAGGTCCTCGGCCAGCCCCAGCTCCTCCAGGGTGCTCACGGCGGCCCTGCGGGCGGTCTCCCGATCGGCGGCACGCAGTCGGACCGCCGTGCGGGCGACCTGGTCGAGGACCGGGCGGTGTTCGCCGAAGGAAGCCCTCGGGTCTTGGAACACGTATTGAACGGAGGCCAGTTCGGCGCGCGTGCGGGCGCGGAGGCTGCGCGGCAACGGGGCCCCGTCGAGCAGGACGGTCCCGTCGTACGCGGAGTGCAGCCCGGCCATGCACCGGCCCAAGGTGGTCTTGCCGCTGCCGGAACGGCCGACCACGGCCAGGCACTCCCCCGGGGCGACCGACACCGTGATGCCCTGCAGTACCGGGGTGGCTCCGCGCACGGTCCGGTGCCGTGCGGTCAGTTCCCGGACAGCGAGCCTGGTGCCGACCGGACGGGCGGCGGCGCTTCGCGGAGCGGGGAGCGCAGGTCGTGAGGGGGCGGGTAGCACCTCGTCCGCGGGCCCGTGGTCCACTACCCGGCCGACCCGCAGCACGACCGCCTCGTCGGCCAGTTGCCGCACGGCGTCCAGGTCGTGGCTGAGCAGTACGAGTGCAATGCCCTGTCGCGCAACCTCGGCCAGGGTCTCCACGACGCCCTGCTTGGTGGCCGGGTCCTGGCCGGTGGTGGGCTCGTCGGCGACGATCACCTGAGCGCCGAGGAGCAGGGCCTGCGCGATGACGACTCGCTGCTGCTGTCCGCCGGAAAGCTGGTGGGGGTAGCGGCGCAGCACCGTGTCGGGGTCGGAGAGCTGTGCCCGGCGCAGGGCGTGCTCGACGCGGTCGCGGATGTCGCGGCGGGAACCGCCCCCGCGTGCGGCGATGTCCCACAGGAGGGCTCCGGCGCGGCGGGCGGGGTTGAGTACGGCTGCGGGGTGCTGGGGTATGTAGCCGACGGCGCCGGGTCCCGGGGTCGTGATCCTCCCGTCGACCCGGGCCCCGGGCGGGAACTCGCCCAGCAGGGCGCGCCCCGTGGTGGTCTTCCCGCTGCCGGAGGGGCCGACGAGGGCCGTCACCCGGCCGGGCCGGACTACGAGGCTCACGCCGTCCACGAGCGTGCTGCCGTCCACCCGCACGCGCAGGCCGTCCACTTCGGCGACCGGGTTCAAGGCCGGGCTCCTTTCCTCCCGGCCTCGGCCGGTGTGTGCAGGGCGGCGTCGAAGAGCAGGTTGGTGCCCATCGACAGGGCCGCGATGAGCAGGGCGGGCACCACGACGGCCCACGGCTGCAGGAACATCCCCGTGCGGTTGCGGTCCACCATGACCGCCCAGTCGGCGGCGTCCGGCTGGACGCCGACCCCGAGGAACGCGGCGGTGGCCACCAGGTAGAGGGCGCCGGTCAGCCGGATCCCGGCGTCGGCGGCGAGGGTGCGGCGCATGGAGCGGGCCACGTAGCCGAATGCCGTACGCCACCAGGACTCCCCTTGCATCCGCAGCGCCTCGACGGCGGGCCGGGCGGCTATCTCGGCTGCCGCCGCGTGCACCACGCGCGCGGCCTCCGGTACGGCGGCCAGCCCGACCAGGACTGCCAGTCCGGCCGGTCGCGGGGTGAGGGTCGCGGCCACCAGGAGCACCAGCAGCAGTGACGGGACGGCGATCAGTACGTCGAGGGGCCGCATGAGGACCTCCTCCAGCCAGGTGCGGCGGGTGAGCGCGGCGGTCAGCCCGAGCGGGACGGCAACGAGGTAGGCGAGGGCGGTGGCCGCGAGCGCCACGAGGACCACGGAGCGGCCTCCGAGCAGGACCTGCCGCCACACGTCCCGGCCGCTGAAGTCGGCGCCGAGCCAGTGCCCGGGGCTTGAGGCGAAGGAGACCGAGCGCGGCCCGGCCGGTCCTGCGAGCAGCGGTCCGAGCGCGGCCAGCAGCAGGGGCAGGGCGATGAGCCCGACGGCCGGGGCGTACCTGAGTGCATGGCGTTTCATGCGGCCGCCTCCCCGCGGGGGGCGAACCGGCGGGCGACGATGTCGGCGCCGAGGTTGGCCAGGACGGTGACCGTGCCGAAGACGACGGCCATGCCCTGGACGACGGGCACGTCCCGGGCGGCGACGGCGTCGATCAGGACGGTTCCCCATCCCGGAATGACGAAGAGGGCCTCGACGACGATGACGCCACTCAGCAGCCAGTCACATGTCCGGGCCAGCTGCTGGGCGGCCGGCGCGAGGGCGTTCGGCAGTGCATGGGTCCAGCGGACCCGCGCGCCACCGACGCCGTAGCGCAGGGCCTGGGCGACGTACGGGGAGGCCATCGCGTCGATCATCCCGGCGCGTACCAGGCGGCTGATGGTGCACACCGGGCGGGAGACCAGGACGAGAACGGGCAGGATCAGTACGGCCGGTTCGGTGAGCGGGTCGGCACCGACGGCGGTGGGCGGGAGCCAGCCCAGCCACAGTCCGAACAGGGTGGCGAGCAGCACGCCGAGGGCGAATTCGGGTACGGAGTGCACGGCCAGGGTCAGCGCGCTGAGGGTGCGGTCCAGCGGGCCGCCCTCACGGCGAGCGCAGAGCACACCGAGCCCGGCCGACAGCGGCAGCAGTACCGCGAGGGTGACGCAGGCGAGCAGCACGGTGGGCCCGAGTCCGTCGGCCAGGTAGCCGGAGACGGGCCGCCCGCTGACCAGGGAGGTGCCGAGGTCGCCCCGGACGAGTCCGGCGGTCCAGTCCAGGAAGCGTTCGGTGGCGGACCGGTCGAGGTCCAGGGCCGCGCGGATGCGGGCGATGCGCTCGGGGTCGGGCTGGTCGCCGGCCAGGGCGACGGCCGCGTCCCCCGGCAGGGCCTCGGTGAGGACGAAGACGAACAGGACGACGGCCGCCGTCTGCCCGAGTCCGAGGAGCAGGCGGCGGCCGGTCCAGGCGAGGTGGCCCGTCACGAGAGCCAGAGCTTGTCGAAGCGGGCCCAGTCGAGCGTGTTGGCAGGGGCCTTGGCGGACACCCCGTGCACGGTGGGGGCGGTGGCGACGATCCAGTCGGCGAAGCCCCAGATCAGGAAGCCGCCTTCGTCGTACAGGCGGCGCTGCATCCGCTCGTAGAGGGCCGCCCGTTCCTTCTCGTCGCGGGTGGACTGGGCCTGCTGGTAGAGGTCGTCGAAGTCCTTCTGCTGCCACTTGGTGGCGTTGGTGGTGGATCCGGTGAGCAGGCGCTGTGAGATGTGGGACTCGATGGGCATGGACCCGGACCGGTAGGAGGCGAGGGTGCCGTTGTCGAGGATGTCCTTCCAGTACGTGTCCTTGTTGCCGACCTCGACCTCGACGGTGACCCCGGCTTTGGCCGCCTGCTCCTTGAAGATGCCGGCGGCCTCGACGAAGCCGGTGGCGGCGGGGGCGGTGTCGAGGGTGACCTTGAGGTTCTCGGCGCCGGCCTCCTTGAGGAGGGCACGGGCCCGGTCGAGGTCCTGGGTACGCTGCGGCAGGTTGGAGGCGTAGTACTGGTAGCCCTTTCCGAAGAGGTCATTGCCGATTTCTCCGGCGCCGGAGAGGGCGCCGTCGACGAGTTCCTTGCGGTCGGCGATGAGGAAGAAGGCCTGGCGGACGCGCTTGTCGTTGAACGGCGGCCGGTCGGTCTTCATCACGAAGCCCTGCATGGAGCTGCCGGGCAGCCGGACGATCTCGATCTTCCCCTTGCCCTCGTGGGTGCGGGCGGTGGCTGGGCTGAGCTCGTGGGCGTACTGGACCTGGCCGCCGAGCAGGGCGCTCGTACGCGCCGACTCCTCGGTGGCGACGACGAACTCGACCTCGTCAAGGTGCGGCGCGCCCTCCCAATACGCGTCGTTGCGCTTGACGACCAGCGACTTGCCGGGGGTGAAGGAGGCGAAGGTGAAGGGGCCGGAGCCAACGGGCTTGTCGAAGGACGTGGTGTCCTTGGGGACGATGTAGGCGCCGAACGCAGCCATGACGTTGGGGAATTCGGCGTAGGGGCGCTTGAGCTTGAACTCGACCGTGGACGCGTCGAGGGCGCGGCTGGCGGCGAGGTCGATGGGCTCCAGGGATGCCTTGGCCCGGAAGGTCCCCTTGGGGTCGGCGATCCGGCGGTAGCTGTAGAGGACGTCCTCGGCGGTGACCGGACGGCCGTCGTGGAAGGCGGCCTTGCGCAGGGTGATCTTCCAGGTGTCGAGGGCCTCGTTGGGCTCCCAGCGCTCGGCGAGCCGCGGCACCGGCGCGAGGTCGGCACCGAAGTCGGCGAGCTTGTCGTAGAGGGCCTTGGCGCGGGCGGCGTCCACGAACAGGTTGGCGGCGTGCGGGTCTAGGGTCTCGTTCGCCCCGCCACCCGCGAAGGCGGCGCGCAGCGTGCCGCCTCGCTTGGGGGTGCCAGCTTCGGCAGCGTTCTTGGAGTCGGCGGTCTTGCCGGTATCGCCGGAACATCCGGCGGTGAGAGCGAGGGCGGCGGCGGTGGCGGTGGCGAGGAGGAAGCCTCGGCGGGCGAGGCCGGAGCGGTGGTTGTTCACGGTCTGGTGTCTCCGTTGCTGTACTGGGGGTGGTTCTGGGGACTGAGCCGGGCGACGAGGTGCAGGCGGTCGGAACTCGTGGTCCCGTGCGGGGAGTCGCCTTCGCTCCACGGCGGCTCGGTGCGCGGCCCGGGGCCGTCGTACAGGTCGAGGACCTCGAAGCCGGCGGTGGTGAGGAAGTACCGGAGTTCCTGGGGGAACAGCAGCCGCCAAGCGGAGTGCTGCTCCTGCGGCGGGGTGCCGTCGTCGGCGGTCCAGGCGCGGTGGCGGCGCAGGAGTTGGGCGCCGTGGTCGATCCACAGGGTGGTGTGGGAGGTATGGGTGGTGCCGCGCCAGTCGAAGGAGGCGGTGCGCGGGCCGTCGAGGAGTTCGGTGTTGCCGAGGAAGAAGGCGCCGTTGCGCATCTCCGCGATGAGCAGTCCGCCCGGGCTCAGGTGGCGGCGGACGGCGGCGAGGCAGGAGGCAAGGTCGTCGTTGGTGTGGCAGTAGAGGAGGGCGCTGTCCAGGCAGAGGACGGCGTCGAAGGTGCGGCCGAGGTCGAAGGCGCGCATGTCGGCGCGGTGGTAGTCCGGGCCGGGGTGCCGGCGGCGCGCGTGGGCGAGCATGGCCTCGGCGGTGTCGACGCCAGTGACCTGCCGTCCGGCCTGGCGATGGAGCCAGGCAGCGTCGCGGCCGGTGCCGCAGCCGAGGTCCAGGACCCGGGATCCCGCATCATGACGGCGCAGGGCGTCCTCGGCCCAGCGGGCGGCGAGGCGGTCGGGGTCGGGGAAGCGCTCTTCGTAGAGCTCGGGGTGGTCGGTGAGGAGGTTTCCGGTGCTCATCTGGTCTCGCTCAGGGGACGGGGATCGCTGTCCGGGGTGGCGGACGTCGCGTCCGGGGGTGGGCCCGGGTCCTCGGGGGCCGGGGAATCCGGGCCGGCGGATGCGGCTGGTGGGGCAGGAAGTCGGGGCAGGGCCCGGCGCCGGTGCAATAGGGACACGGCCGCCGCCGAGGTGAGACCGAGGGCCGTGCAGCAGGCGTAGGGAAGCCAGACCGGGCCGCCGTGCCTGGCGGCGTCCATGGCCCACCCGACCCCCGCACCGGTGGCCGCGGCGGCCACTCCGGACACGGCGTAGAACAGGCCGTAGAAGGTTCCGGTGAGCTCCGCACGGCCGAAGGAGGGGATGAGTTCCATGGCGAACGGCTGGGCGGTCATCAACCCGAGGTAGAGGGGCAGCACCCCGGCCAGGACCGGCAGCAACCGCAGCGGGTGCGTCCCCTCGGCTCCCGCGACCAGCATCGGCGGTATGAAGCCGAGCGCACTGACGGTGAGCCCGGCGGCGATCCACCGGCCGCGGCCGCCGCTCCGCGCGGCGAGCCTTCGGGTGAGGCGCAGCTGGAGCGAGAAATTAGCGAGGGTCCCAACGACGAAGATCAGTCCGACCGCCCCCGCCCAGCCGGTGGCCTGCCGCGCGGCATGCGGCAGCAGGAGGTAGAGCTGGCTCTCCATGCCGTACATGCCGACCATGGCCAGAGCGAAGGCCGCGAAGCGCCGGTTGCCTGCAACCTCCCGCCAGTCGCCGAACACGGAGCCGGTCGGAGCCGGCACTGCGCGGACGGGCAGCACGCTCGCCTGCGCGAGGGTGAGCAGCGCGAACACTCCCGCCGCGGTGAGCGCCGCAGCCCGGAAGCCGCTGAGCAGCAGCAGGCTGCCCACCAGCGGCCCGAGCAGTGCCCCGGCCGTGGCGAACACGTTGAACAGCGCGAACGCCTCGGCCTTGCGGTCGCCGGCCTCCTGGGCGACGTACGTGCGAACGGCCGGGTTGAACAGGGCACCGGCCAACCCGCTCAGCACCGACGCGGCGATCAGCACGGGCAGTGCGTCGCCCAGGGCGAACAGCGAGAAGCCGAGGGTGCGCAGGCCGCAGCCCGCGATGATCACGCCGCGGGCGCCGAGGCGGTCGGCCGCCGAGCCCCCGATCAGGAACAGCCCCTGCTGGCTGAGGTTGCGCAGGCCCAGGACCAGGCCGACCAAAGCCGCCGACAGTCCGAGGTCGTCGGTGAGGTGGGTGGCCAGGTACGGGATGAGCAGGTAGAAGCCCGTGTTGACGCCGAGCTGGTTGACCAACAGGAGCTGCACCGCCGACGGGAAACCGCGCACCGCTGCGAAGGTTCTCACCGCGCGGCTCCCACGGGTATCGCGGTACGGGGCAACACACCCAGGCCGCTGCGCCGGGCGGGACGTACGGTGCCGTCGGCACCGCCGATCCCCTCCCACGGGTCGTCGGCGAGGAGCAGGTGCCCGTCGAGGTCGACCCAGCGGGCCCGGTCGACCAAGTGGACCGCGGGCGCGATGCCGAGCGAACTGGCGGCGAGGCAACCGAGCATGAGATCGGTGCCGCTGCCGTCCAGCACGGCGTGGATGCGCAGCGCGGCCCGCACGCCCCCGCACTTGGCGAGCTTGACGTTGACCCCGTGCACGCGGCCCGCGAGGGCTGCGGCGTCCTCGTGGGAGACGGCGTCCTCGTCTGCGATCACCGGGACCGGGGAGGCAGCCGCCACACGGGCCAGGGCCTCGGGCCGGCCCGCCGCGACGGGCTGTTCCACGGCGGCGACGCCGAGTGCGGCGAACCGCGGCAGCAGTGCGCGGGCCTGCTCCTCGGTCCAGGCTCCGTTCGGGTCGAGCAGCAACTCCGCTGCCGGCGCCCCCTCACGGACCGCTTGAATGCGGGCAAGGTCCTCGGCCGGATCGGGGGATCCGGCCTTGACCTTCAGAACGGTGAATCCGGCCGCGGCGAGGGTGCCTGCCTGTTCGGCCGCCGCGTCGGGCGCGACGATGCCGATGGTGCGTGCCGTGGGTGCGGACGGCGGCAGCGGGCTGCCGAGGAGCTGGTGCACGGGCTCACCGGATCCTTTTCCGATGAGGTCCAGTACGGCGGCCTCGACCGCGGCGAGGACACCGGCCGGCAGGTCCGCGCCGACAGAGCCCGCGGGTGCCAGTTCGGCCCACGCGGTCTCGGGGTCCGGAAGTCGCTCGATCGCGGGGCGTAGTGCGCTCAGGTGGCGCAGGATGCGCTCGACGGGCAGCCCGAGGTACCGGCTGCTGACGGCCTCTCCCCAACCGCTCGGCCCGCCGTGTTCCAGGCAGACCCACACGGCGTCGCGTCCGGACATCACGGATCGGGAGATCCGCAGCGGCTGCGCCAGCTCCAGCGAGACGGTGTGCCAGGTGAGTCTCATGCGGCACCTCCGGGGGCCGGAACAGGGGCGCCAAGAGCTGCGCCCACGGGGTCGACGACGGTGCGGCAGCGGACCCAGCCGAACGCCTCGGCCGCGCGCGGGTGCGGGACCTCCAGCGGACGGGAGGCCACAGGGGTCGCGGTCAGTCCGTGGGCGAGGCAGAAGTCGTCGTCGTAGACGGTCCCCAGGTAGCGCTGCGGCCCGTCGGGAAAGATGGTGGCGACGACCGCGCCGGGCTCGGCGCGGGCGGCCCAGGCGGACACGAGGGCGACGGCGCCGGTGCTCCAGCCGCCGCTGACGAAGCTGCCGCGGGCGAGCCGGCGGCAGGCGTCCACGGCCTCGGCGGGGCCCACCCAGTGCACCTCGTCGAACACGCCGTGACGGACGTTGCGGGGGTGGATGCTGCTGCCGAGTCCGCGCATCAGGCGCGGCCGGGCGGGCTGTCCGAAGATGGCGGAGCCGACGGAGTCGACCCCGATGACCTTCAGCCGCGGCCAGCGGCGGCGCAGCGGGCCGACCAGTCCGGCGCTGTGTCCCCCGGTGCCCACGCTGCACACCAGGACGTCCAGGTGGTCCAGCTGTCCGATCAGTTCCGCGGCCATCGACCGGTATCCCGCCGGGTTGTCCGGGTTGTTGTACTGGTCGGGCCAGTACGCGTCCTCGGTGCGGGCCAGGACATCGTGCAGGCGGGTGATGCGGGCGGCCTGCCAGCCGCCCCGCGCGGCCGGACGGTCGACCAGCTCCAGCCGGGCGCCGTAGGTGTGCAGCAGCTGCCGCATCGAGGGCTCCAGTTCGGAGTCGCCGACGAGGATGACCGGGTGGCCGAGGGCCTGTCCGGCGAAGGCCAGCCCGATGCCCATGGTGCCGGAGGTGGACTCCACCACCGGAGCACCGGGGCGCAGTTCGCCGCGCCGTCGGGCGCCGGTCAGCATGGACATCGCCGCGCGGGCCTTCATACCGCCGGCGCCGAGGCATTCGAGCTTGGCCCAGAAACCGGGATGCGCATGGGGCAGGTCGGTCCGGATGCGGGCGACGGGCGTGCGCCCCAGCAGGGGCAGAAGATCGGGATTGGCGTCGGCGGTCGCCCTGCGCTCGGGCGGAGCGAGAGTCATGCACGTCCTCCGTAGCGGTGGATGGTTCCCGGCCCACCGTCGAGCCAGAAGAACGGGTACGGCTCGGCGGACACGGCGCTCACGCCGGCTCCCAGGAAGCGGGGCAGGACGGCGCTGCCCGTCTGGGCGAACATCACCAGGGGTTTCCCCGTCCCGTTGGCATGGTCGAGGAGGCCCTGGAACGTGTCGTTGCCGAGGGTCATGCCCGAGGCGAGGATCGCCCCGCAGCGTTCCAGGCCGTCGGCCGCGTCGGTCAGGACGGGCTCGCCCCACTCGGTGGTGCCGCCCTTGAGGTCGCACGGCAGGTAGTCCAGGCCGCGCGAACGCAGCTGCTCCAGGAGCGAGTTGACGACCCCGACCACCAGGACCGGGCCTCGTGCGCCGATCCGGATCGCGTCAGGGGCGGGCAGCAGGTCGAGGACGGCACGGGCCCGTGCCCGCGAACGGCTCAGCGAACTGCCGGCCGGCAGGCAATGGGGGCGGGCACCGTTCTCCGGCGCGTGCGGGCGCACGTGGGCCAGGTAGGCGTCGAGGGCCGCGATCCGTACCGGCAGCAAGGGGTGGCCGAGGAGATCGGCGACGGTGGCGCCCACGCAGTCGTCGAGGGCTCCGCCGGGCAGCGCCCCGGGCTCCACCGCGCAGGATCCGACCGCCGCGTCGAGGCGCAGGCTGAGCACCTCGTTGCGGTAGCCGCAGGCGCGGCCCTCGTGGCGGACGGCCTGGGCGGTGGTGAAGGCGAGCGAGATCCGCTCGCCGGCCGGGTCGGAGCCGTATGCCCCGGCACGGACCAGTTCGAAGAGGCGGCCGACGGTCCGGACGACAGGGTCTCCGTCAGGTACCGGGAGCCCGTCGCCTTCGAGCCCGTGCAGGGTGGGCAGGGTCACGCGGGCACCACCGCGGAGGACTCGTAACAGGGGCGCAGGTCGGCCAGCAGCCGTTCGGCGGCGTCGCGGGCACCGCCTCCCTCGGTGTCGGCGGTCATGACGTGGCCGAGGTACTCGTTGTTGCTGGTGGCGGCCCGGACGGTGCGGCCGGGCTCGGCGAGGCTGAGCTCCAGGACCTCGGGCCGGGTACCGACGTCCCCCGCCCCTTCGATGCCGGCGAGGGTGCCGACGGTGTCGGGCAGCAGGAAGGCGATGGCGGCGCTGCGCACACCGGTCGTTCGCCGTGCGAGGTCGGGCGTGCGACCAAGGGCCACGTCCACGCAAGCGGTTGCCAGGTCGACGCCCGTGACGTGGCGCACCAGTTCGGTGATGCGGTTGCCCGCCGGTCGGGGATTGACCTCGACCAGCCTGGGCCCGTCAGGTGTCAGCTTGATCTCGGTGTGGCACACCACCTGGTCCAGGCCCAGCGTCTTCACCGCCCGTAGCGCGACCTCGGCGGCCGCCGCGGCCAACGCTTCCTCGATGCCGGCCGGGAACATGTGGCCGGTCTCGATGAAGGCGGGCGCCCCGGCGATGCTCTTGTCGGTCACTCCGATGACGTGGGTGGCGCCGAAGGAGACGGTCTCGACGCTGACCTCGGGACCGACCAGCAGCTCTTCGAGCAGGATCACCGGGGCCCGCTCCTGTCCGCGGGCGTTGACCGGGAACTCGGCCAGGGCCTGGCAGGCGAGCTCCAGTTCGTGTTCGTCGTACACCGCGCGGACCAGCATGCCCGCACACAGGTCGACCGGCTTCACCACGAGCGGATAGCCGATCTCCCGAGCGGCGGCCGCCACCTCCCCGATGCCCTCGCAGATCGCGAACCGGGGCCCGGGGACACCGGCCTCGGCGAGTGCACGGCGCGTCAGGTCCTTGCGGCACGCGGCCTCGACGGCCTCCGGGGCGGGCCCGGGCAGGCCGAGCCGCCGGGCGGTGTGCGCGACGGCCGGCAGGTAGTAGTCACAGGAAGAGACCACCCCGTCGAAGCCGAGGACCGCGTGCAGGCCCTCCAGCCGCTCCAGGAGGGCGGCCGTGTCGTTGGTGTCCGCCGTGATGACGTTGCGGGCCGTGAGCAACGGGTGCGGCCCCTCGCCGGCCGGGGCCGAGCGCAGGTAGTGGTGCAGGTCACGGGTGACGAACGTGAACTCGTGCCCCTCTTCACGGATCGCCCTGGGCAGCAGCCTGCTCATCGACCCCACCCAGCTTTCGATCACCAGCAGATGTCCCACCGGACTTCCTCCCAGACTGCCGTCGGTTCCGTGCGACGCAGACGTTATAGGAAATCGTTTTCATTTCCAACAGGGTGGTTTTCCGGTAGCGTGCGGATCCCCGGAGCAGGAGAGGCGTAGGGCAATGGCAGAGCTGATGCGAGGTCAGAGGGTCGGTCCGTACACGGTTCGGCATGCGAGGAACGAGGACGTGACCGGTGCGCGGAGCGTCATGCTGGACACCTTCTACCGGGAGTTCGACTACGGGTACGTGCCGGAATGGCACCCCGACGTCGTCGACCTTGAGGGCACGTACCTGCTGCATCCGCGACACGCTCTCGTCGTGGCCGTACACGACGACGGTCAGGTGGTCGGCACCACCGCGCTCACCTCACGCGGCCCCGCACACCCGCCGCATCCGCAGAGCCTCGTCGCGCGCTACCCCTCGGACCGGACGGCCCAACTGCTGCGCGTGTACGTGCGCCCCGAGCACCGACGGCACGGCCTGGCCCGCCTGATGGTGCACACCGCCTGCGCGTTCGCCGCGTCCGTACCGGGCTACGAGCGCATCTACCTGCACACCAACGTGGACATCCCCGGCGCGGAGGGGTTCTGGCGCAGCATGGCCACCGAGGTCTTCGACGCCCGCCCCACCGGCGAGCACGGCGGATACGGAACCGTCCACTTCGAGATGCCGCTGCAGGCGCATGGATCGGGTCCGCGGCCGGGCACCGGGCTGGGCCGGGAGCCGGCCGGGGCCATGTGACCCGTCGCCCCCCGCACACGCTGCTTCGGGAGGCCATGAGCAGTCGGGCATCGGCCGCGGGACCCACAAGATGATGCCGGAGCACTACCAGCGGACGAAGGACGCGTCAGCCGACCCGAAGACCGACCGCCAGCGTCAGCTCGAGGACCCGGTGTGGCGATGCGAGATCCGGAAACAGCTCCCGCAGCTGCGACATCCGGTACCGGACGGTCTGGGGATGGACGAACAACGCCGCCGCCACCTCGTCCCGCCTGCCCTGGTGCAGCAGCCACGCCCGCAACGTCTCCTCCAGCCGCCGCGCGGTCGCGACGGACAAGGTCCGCAACGGTGCGAGGGCTCGGGCACGCAGGTCTGCGAACGCGTCCACGTCGGCACTCAGCACCAGCTCGGGCAGGTGGTCCTCGGTGTCGCGGATGTCGGAGGAGAGGGAGCGCGCACGTGCGGCTCGTGCGTACGAGGCGGACGCGCGCGTCCATGGCCGGGCCGGGCCGACCACGGCGGTGCGGTCGGCCAGCTGCCGCAAGAGGTGCGGCCGGTCGGCATCGGGGACGAGCAGCACACCGAAGGCGTCCGGCAGATCGTCGAGGACAAGGGTGCCCGGGTCGAGCACGCGGTAGGCGGGCCGGGCATGGGCGGCGGGCAGCAGGACCGCGGTCAGCGAAACCGGAGGCTGCCACCCGGCCCGCTGGACAGAGGCCAGCAGAACGTCCGGGCTCGCGCCGGCGAGGAGGTCGCGGGCCAGGTGTTCCAGGTGGCGCTCGTGCTCCCGGCCCCGGGCGGCCAGTTCGTCGGCGTGACCCGCGGCGCTCGCGGCGGAGAGCTCGTCGATGTAGGCGAAGGTCAGCTCGGCGAACTTGGCGACCTCGGCGGCGGGCAGACCTGCGGGTACGGCACCGGCTGCCAGGCATCGCCAGGCCACGCGTGCGCCGACGCGGTAGGCGCTGAGCAGGGCGTCCATCGAACGGCCGTCGCGCACCTCGCCGCGGCCCAGCTCGTAGGCGGCGTCACCGGCGTCACCGCCTGTGGCATTCCCGCTCGCGAGGTCCAGATAGTGCCCCAGGGCGGTGCGGACGGCTCGCCGGATGGTGACGCCCATGCGGCCCGAAAGGGCGTTGGCGTAGGGAGGGACCTCGTCGATGATCGCCTGGACGACCTCGTCGGCGGTGGTCCTCAGTGCGGCCCGAAGTGCGGTGACCGTCGTCTCATCCAGAGACAGGTCGGTGACTCTCCGGATTGGGTGGCTCATTTTTTATTCCCTGTGAACAATTCAGCCGAGCAAATTCACGTCCTACGGTCAGGACTTTACGCCTTGACGCAGATCAAGCTGGAGTCATGACGAGTGCAGCCCTCCGCAGTGGGGCGTGGAAACTGCTGGAGATGGTCACGACGCCGCTGCTGCCGTCGGACTACCTCGACCTGGTCAGCCCGCTGCGTGCGGGCGCTGACCTGCGTGGGCGCATCGAGGCCGTGCACCCCGAGACGGGTGACGCCGCGACCATCGTGATCAGGCCGGGACGGGGCTGGCGCGGTCACACGGCCGGCCAGTACGTGCGGATCGGGGTCGACGTCGACGGGAGGCGCCTGTGGCGTGCCTACTCCCTCACCTCGCCGACCGACCGCCGGGACGGCCGGGTCACGATCACCGTGAAGGCGATCCCGGGCGGCAAGGTCAGCAACCACCTGGTCCGCAGCGCGAAACCGGGCACGCTGGTCCAGCTCGACCAGGCGACCGGTGACTTCGTGCTGCCGGAGACCAAGCCCGCCAAGGTGCTCTACCTGACGGCAGGCAGCGGCATCACGCCTGTGATGGGCATGCTGCGTGACATCGAGTTCGACGACGTCGTCATGGTCCACTGCGCGCCACGGCCGCAGGACGTGATCTTCCGCGACGAACTGCACGACCTGGTGGCAGACAAGAAGCTGCTGCTCACCGAGGTGCACACCGACACGGACGGCATGCTCGACATCGCCCGTCTCGACGAACTCGTGCCCGACTGGGCCGAGCGCGAGACCTGGGCCTGCGGGCCCGCGGGCCTGCTCGACGCCGCCGAAGAGCTCTGGCGCGAACACGGCGTCCAAGAGCGCCTGCACACCGAACGCTTCCGCCCCGGCATCGTCGTCGCCGGTGACGGCGGCGAGGTCACGTTCAGCGCCACCGGCAAGACCGTCGACGCGGACGGCGCCACGCCGTTGCTGGACGTCGGCGAGGAGGCCGGCGTGCTCATGCCGTCCGGGTGCCGCATGGGCATCTGCTTCGGCTGCGTCACGCCGCTCAAGGCCGGCGCCGTCCGCGACCTGCGCACCGGCGAGATCACCGAGGCCGAGCCGGGCGTCCTCATCCAGACCTGCGTGTCCGCCGCGGCGGGCCCCTGCGACATCGAACGGTAGGAGCACCTTGACCGCCATCGACCCCACCGCCCACCTGACCGCGGAGCAGATCGAGGAGCTCGGCCGCGAGCTGGACGCGATCCGCGATGAGGTGATCGCCAGCCGTGGGGAAAGGGACGCCGCCTACATCCGCAAGGTCATCTCGGCTCAGCGCAAGCTCGAGCTGGTCAGCAGGGGCGTACTGCTGTTCTCCTTCTTCCCGCCCGCGTGGCTGATCGGCACCGCCGGGCTGTCCGTGGCGAAGATCATGGACAACATGGAGATCGGCCACAACATCCTGCACGGCCAGTGGGACTGGATGCGGGACCCGAAGATCCACTCCACCACCTGGGAATGGGATCACGTCTCGCCGGCCGACCAGTGGAAGCACTCGCACAACGAGCTGCACCACACGTACACCAACGTGATCGGCAAGGACAACGACCTCGGCTACGGCATCATGCGCGTCGACGAGGACCAGAAGTGGCACCCGTTCCACCTCGGCCAGCCGCTGTGGAACTTCATCAACGCCTGCTTCTTTGAGTACGGCATCGCAGCGTACGACCTGGAGCTCGGCAGGAACCTGCACAAGCGCCGCCGCAAGAACCCGGAGTTCCGCGCGCGGGCCAAGGCCGTGGGCCGCAAGATCCGCAAGCAGGTGCTCAAGGACTACGTGATCCACCCGCTGCTGTCGGGCCCGTCGTTCCTCACCACCCTCGCCGCCACGTTCACCGCGAACCTCGTCCGCAACCTCTGGTCCCACTCGGTGATCATGTGCGGGCACTTCCCCGAGGGCGTGCAGGTCTTCGAGCGCCGGTCGATCAAGGGCGAGACTCGCGGCGAGTGGTACCTGCGCCAGATGATGGGCTCGGCGAACATCAGCGGCAGCAGGGCCATGCACTTCATGACCGGCAACCTGTCGCACCAGATCGAGCACCACCTGTTCCCGGACCTGCCGAGCAACCGGTACGCCGAGGTCGCGGTGAAGGTCCGCGCGCTGTTCGAAAAGTACGAGCTGGAGTACGTCACCGGGCCGCTGCCCAAGCAGGTGTTCTCCGCGTGGCGCAAGGTCTTCCGGCTCTCGCTGCCGAACAAGAAGCCCAAGGTCAAAACGCCGGACCGCGAGCAGGAGCTCGTCGCCGCCTGATTCCCGGTATCGGTGCAGATCTTTCGGCCGTACCGGCGGCACCGCCGGGTCGATGGACATGTCCGGTGCTGCCGGGCCGGAGCCGGCCCGCACCGGCAGGTCACCCACAGCCGCTGTCGCCGGAACGACGTGCTCCCCGTGCCCGTGGCTCTCGACCCCACCCAGTGGACGAGAGCCACGGGCCTCTTTCTACGCTGACCCCATGTCCGACGAGTCACCCCTCATCCGAAGCCTGCGGGCCGCCGTGGCCGCGGCTCCCGAAGACGTGCCCCTGCGGCTGCACTTCGCCGAACTGCTCCTCGCAGAGGGGAGGCACGACGAGGCCGTCGCGCAAGCCGCGGTCGCGCTGCAGCACGCGCCGGGCGACGCGGCCGTACGGGACCTGATGGTCCGCGCCATGCAACTGCCCACGGCCGGCACCCGGTCCCCCGCCTTCGACTGGGCCGCCGCCGAGCAGGAGGTCGCCCACGTCGTCGGCCCCCGCTTCGCCCCCGACCCCGTCGCCCCCGTCGATCCCGCCGACCCCGCCGTCGCGGGTGACGCCACCGAGGCCCCCCTGACCTCGGACGGCAGCGGCGACCCTGCCGATGCGTTGGCCTGGGACGTCGACGCCCCCGGCGACGTACGCCTCGCCGACGTCGGCGGCATGCAGCAGGTCAAGGACCGGCTCGAAGCCGCCTTCCTCACCCCGATGCGCAACCCCGAACTCCGCAGGCTGTACGGCAAGTCGCTGCGCGGCGGCCTGCTCCTCTACGGCCCGCCCGGCTGCGGGAAGACGTTCATCGCGCGGGCCGTCGCCGGTGAGCTCGGTGCCGGCTTCATGTCGGTCTCGCTCTCCGACATCCTCGACATGTACATCGGCACGTCGGAGAAGAACGTCCACGACATCTTCGAGGCCGCCCGCCGCCAGGCCCCCTGCGTGGTCTTCCTCGACGAGCTGGACGCGCTCGGCGCCAAGCGCTCGCGTACGCACCACAGCGGTCTGCGCAATGTCGTCAATCAGCTCCTCACCGAGCTCGACGGCATCGACGCCGCACAGAACGAGGGCGTCTTCGTGCTCGCGGCGACCAACGTCCCCTGGGACGTGGACCTCGCCCTGCGCCGCCCCGGCCGCCTGGACCGCACCCTGCTCGTGCTGCCGCCCGACGCCCCGGCCCGGGAGTCGATCCTCCGCTACCACCTGCGCGAACGCCCCATCGAGTCCGTCGACCTCGGCAAGATCGTCAAGGTCACCGAAGACTTCTCGGGCGCCGATCTCGCCCATGTCTGCGAGAGCGCGGCCGAGTACGCGCTCCTGGACTCCGCCCGTTCCGGCACCGTACGCATGATCGGCACCAAGGACCTCCTGAACGCCGCCAAGCAGATCAAGCCGTCCAGCGAATCCTGGTTCGCCTCCGCCCGCAACGTCGCCATGTTCGCCAACGACGGCGGTACGTACGACGACCTGGTCGCCTATCTGAAGAAGAAGCGCAAGCTGTGAGTGGAACAACCCTGCACCCGCGGGTCGAACAGGCCATCGAGCTCTACGACATGAATCGGTACGAGGAGGGCCTCGCCCTCCTCGACCGGCGTCTCGCCGAGGCACCCGAGGACCACCATGCGTGGACCTCGCGCGCCCGCTGCCTCGCCGGTCTCCGCCGCTACGAGGAGGGGCTCGACGCCGCCGACCAGGCGCTGAAGCTCGAACCCGAGCTCGCCGACGGGCACTTCATGCGCGGCTTCGCCCTGCGCAGGATGCGCCGGCTGCCCGAGGCAGAGCAGGCGCAGCGCGAGGCCATCCGCCTCGCGCCGGAACGCTGGGGCCCGCGTACCGAGCGCGCCGAGATGCTGATCTTCGTGGGGACGAAGGAGGAGGCGCTCCAGGAGGCGCAGGAGGCCGTACGGCTCGGCCCCGACATCGTCGACACGTGGCACACCATGTACAAGGTCGCCGCGTTCAACAGCCGCTCCGACCTGGTGGAGGAGTCCATCCGGCAGCTCCTGCGCATCGACCCGACCGACGGGCTCGCCGTCAGCCTGGTCGCCGAGCGCGAGGCCCGCAAGCCCGGCACGTCCGCCGCCCGGGCCGCCGACCTCTACGCCGGCGCGCTCGCCGTCGTCCCCGACTCCGAGGCGCTCCGCTCCGACCTCGACAAGGCCGTCTACCGGATGCTGCGCGGCACCCGCTGGCTCGCCCTGCTCTGTCTGGTCATGGCCGCCGTCACCGTCGACGTCTTCCCCACGGGGGGCGAGGCGAAGGAACTGCCCGTTCCTCTCGGCACCCGGCTGTGGGCGCTGGCCCTGATGGCCGTGGTGTGGGGCTTCGGAGCCTGGCGCCGCTACCGGCGGCTGCGCACCGGGGCACAGCTCTCCGTGTTCGCGCTCGTGCGCCGCTCGTTCTGGCCCAAGGTCGTGCTCGGCCAGGCCACCTGGGCCACGCTGTGCGCGCTGCTGCTCGTGGCCCTTCCGTGGAGCGAGCGCACCGTCCCTCAGGTCCTCTTCTGGCTGGCACTCGTGCCGAACCTGCTCAGCATCACCCACGACCGGAACAGAGTCCGATGAGCCGGGCCCTGCAACAGGCCGACGCCCTCTTCGACCTGGGGCGCTATGCGCAGGCCGCCGCACTCGCCGCCCGGCACCTCGCCGGCGACCCCGACGACGCCACCGCACTCGTGCTGCTCGCCCGCTGCCGGCACCGCCTCGGGGACGCACAGCAGGCGCTCCCCGCCGTCGAACAGGCCCTGCACGTCGCGCCCGAGTCGGTGACCGCCTGGCTGACGCACGCCCACGTCCTGCTCGCCCTGAAGAGGTACGAGCAGGCCGAGGGCTCCGCCCGGCGCGCCGTCGAACTGGCCCCGCAGCACTGGGGGAGCCACTACACCCTCGGCACCGTCCTCGACGGCGCCGTCGAAGACGGCGCCGTCCGCCACCGCGCCTTCCGCCGCCGCGCCGTCCTCGCGAAACACAGGCGGGCCGCACACGAGTCGGCCCGCACGGCCGCCGCCCTCGCCCCCGAGGAGAGCGACGCGCACTTCCTCGTCGGCCTGACCGCCCACCGCACCGGCAACCACCGCGTCGCCCGGCATGCCTACGAGACGGCGCTGCGCCTCGACCCGGACAGCAGCGCGGCCCACAACAACCTCTCCCTGCTGCATCTGCGTCACGGCTGGTTCCGTCGCGGCTCGTGGGCACGGGCCGCCGAGGGCTTCGTCCAGGCCGCCGCCCTCGACCTGAACGACCGCCAGGCCCGCCACAACCTGGAGATCATGGCCTGGGGAACCGTCGTGGGCTCCCGCTGGGTGGCCCTCGCGGGAATGATCGCGGTGGCGGTCGGGTCCGCCCACCTGCGGGCGGGCGCCTCCGGCAGCGACGCCCTCGTCACGTACCTGGTGTGCGCGGCCGTGCTCGTCGGCAGCTGGGGAGGCTGGCTGCTGTGGCAGGCCCGGCGGGTCCCGCCCCACCTGCGCCGCCCCCTCCTGTTGGTGTCGCGCGGCTGCCGGCAGGTCCTCGGAATGGCGTTCGCCATCGCGCTGCTCATCGTCCATTCGTCCTTGGCGCTGGTGCTGTGGCACAGCGCCCTGTTCGGCGCCCTCGCGATCCCGCTGTTCTTCTTCGCGCTCGTCATGTCCGTGGCCGGCCGCACCGCCCTGCGGCAGCGCGCGCCGAAGCCGTAGCGGGGAGGAAGGCAGCACCTGCGCGGTGGGCACAGGACCCGTACCGAAGAGGAAACGCGCCCGGTCACACCGCAGCGTGCACCGTGGGGTTGGATGTACTCCGGTACGAAGGATTCCGCCGGAGGGTGACGAGGCTGCGATGAGTGAACCGACGAAGCCGGAGATCGAGCTTCCGGAGGGTGAGGCGCCCCGGGAGCTGACCGTGCGGGACCTCGTCCTCGGGGACGGGCCCGAGGCGAAGCCGGGCCGGGTGGTCCGGATCCACTACGTCGGGGTCACCTTCGAGTCCGGGAGGGAGTTCGATGCCTCCTGGGACCGGGGTGAACCGTTCAAGTTCGCCGTGGGCGGCGGCAGGGCCATCAAGGGCCTGGACCGGGGACTCAGGGGGATGAAGGTCGGCGGCCGGCGCGAGATCGTCATCCCCCCGCGCCTCGGCTACCGCGACCAGTCCCCGTCACCGCTGATCCCGGCCAATTCCACGCTCGTCTTCGTGGTGGACCTGCTCTCGGTGGTCTGAGGAAGCCCTGCTTCCGCGCTGCGCGGGGAATGCGACGCCACCGGTCGCTCACGTGCAGTCGGGGTGGTTCCTTATGATATTCACGTAGACCAATCGGCTGCCGGCAGCGTGGATCAGGGGAACGGAAATGAACGAGGGATACGCCGCGGATCCCGCCCGGACCGCCCAGGACATCATCTCCTTGCTCGGACCTGCCGGTCTCGAACGCGAGGACGTGCTCCGCGTGGAGGGCGAGGGCGGCCTCGCGTACGCCTCGGGGCTGCCCGTGGAGGACGTACAGGCGCTGCTGCGCGGAGAGCCGCTGCCGCAGGGTGAGGGCGGCGGGGCGGATCACGTGGAGGAGCGGCACCGACGGGTGGTCGCCCGGATCGTCTTCCTCCGCTCCACTCGGCTGCGCACTTCCCCCGATGGCCAGCGCCGCGCGTACTCACTGGCCGAGATCGCGGCGGCCGCCGGGACGAGCACCCAGTGGCTGGACAAGATGATCAGGACGGGGAAGGCCCCGAACCTCGATCACGCGGCCGGGATCGCGGGGTTCTTCGGCGAAAGCATCGAGTTCCTCGTCGCCACACCCGCCCAGGCATTGGACCGCGTGCTCCAGCAGATCCACAAGGATCTGCTGCAGCGGACCGTCGCCCGCCAGGAACAGGACATCCAGCGCCTGCGGAGCACCGGCTCCGCAGGCTCGCCCGACCCCGGTCTCGGCGTCGTCGACTACGCCGCACGCGCCCTCGCCGACGTGCCCGAGGACACTGCACAGCCCATCATCGCCCTCATCGAATCCATCGCGCGGCGCTCGCGCGAGGAGCGCGCACGCGAGGGCCTCACGGACGCGCACGGATAGCCGCCCCGGGCCGGAACTCCACGCCCGCGCCGCGACTCCGGCAGGTTCGGCGAAAGCTCCCTCCGCAGACGGCCGCTGCGCTCGTCAGAGTGGACAAGAGAGCGCTGGCCAGGCAAAACGCCTGCCCGGAAACGTTTGCCTGCGTGCAGTCGAGTGGTTAGGGTCGCGGCGCGGGGTGACGTACCAGCCGCGTTCCGCGGGAGCGCGTGTGGGGGACAGACGCACCCGGGAGTCATGAACTGATCAAGTGTCGCGCAGCGTTCGAAGGCTCGGAGGCCCGAAGGCCCGAAGACCCGAAGGCCGATGCTCGGCAACGGATGTGTCCGGGTGGGGAAGACATGTGGGACGCGATGGGGGTTTCGCGCGCGATGAAGCGCCATCTGGAGGAACTGTTCAGGGAGGTTCCGCTCCCGACCGGGAGGGATCCACACCAGTTATTCCGGGCGATCTGCGCCTATCTCAGTGAGAGCAGCGGCCGCGAGGTCCGGCTCATGCTGGAGCCGTTCCCTCCGGGGACGGTCAGCGGACTCTGGCTGGACCTGGGCGACCACGAAGTGGTCGCGGTGGAGAAGAACACCCTGCCGATGCATCAGATGGTCATCCTGGGGCATGAGTTGTGGCATCGAAAAGAGCGCCACTCGGGCGTGCCGGGCAGTGAGGCCGGGGCGGCTGCGGCCGCACGCACGCTCGGGGACCGGTGGAGCCTCAGCGACGCGGCGAACCATGTCGCGGCGCGCACCGAGTACAGCATGGCGGAGGAGCGGCGGGCGGAGAGGTTCGGTCGTCTCCTGGCCGCGAAGTTCCACCCCTTGCTCCTCGGCAAGGACGACTGCACGACGCCCTCGGAAGACCTGGTCGGCCGCATCTGGGCATCGTTGAGGAGCTGATGGCACACCAGGAGCCCAACTACTACCTCGCCGCCGCCGTGCTGGGCGCGGCCTTGCTGGCGAAGGCACCCGCCCTCGTGCGGGAGTGGCGGAGCCCGACGGTCCGGACGGTGCACCTCCTGCTCTTCCTTTCGTGCACGGGCCTCATCCTCGCCTCGCCACCGACCGTCACCGCCGTCAACCGGTTCTCCGGCATCAGCAACTTCTCGGCCCCCCTCGTCCACAGCATCCTGATCGCGTACTCGTGCGCGTGCCTGGTGCTGCTGGACTACTGGCGAGGAGGTTCGGGAGAGCACGCCCGTACGCGCCGGCGCGTACGGGTGTGGAAGATCGGCTGCGCCGTCGTGATCGCGGCGATCGTGGGGCTCTTCGCCCTGGGCGAGGTGCCGGTGGAACGGCCGCGCGACTTCGACACGTACTACGCCGCCACCCCGTTCATCAGGGAAATGCTCCTGCTCTACCTGCTCACGCACGTCACCGTCGCGGTGGCCACGACCGTCATGTGCCGGAAGTGGATGCTCGACATCGGCAGAAGGACCGTGCGGGAACCGAAGACGGCAGTCGACAGGTCCTTGCGGATCGGCTTGCTCGTGTTGGTGATCGCGGGCATGGGAAACATCGTGTTCGGCCTGCTTCGGCTGGCCACCATCGGCGCCCGCTGGGCGGGCCGTGACTGGGCCGCCCTCAACGATGCCTTCTCGCCGTTCATCTCGGTCAGCGGAACGCTGGTCGGCGTCGGGCTGCTCGTACCGGCGTACGGGCCCGGGCTGATCGACCGGGTGTGGAACCCGCTTCTGGACCTTGCCGCCCTGCGACCCCTGTGGCGTCTGGTCTGCGGCCCCGGGCCCGCTGCCGGGAACCCGGCACTCCTCCGCCCGCCCTGGTACGCCGGCCCCGAGCAGGTCCTGCTCTACCGGATGACCACGATCCACGACTGGATGCTCGGCCTGTGCCCCTCCTGCGAGGACGAGGTGCGCGAGCTGGCCTACCGCCGGGCCAAGCAGAACGGGGCCGTGGAGCGCGAGGCGGTGGCCGCCGGCCTCGCGGCCATGTTCACTGCGGCAGCCTCCGACCGCGCACGCACGTCACCGCCGGAGACCGGACAGAGCGTGCTCGCCATGGCCGCCGTACGCTCGGCGGAGGCCGAGGACCGTGACCTGCTGGTGTCGATCTCGCGGGCGCTGGCGGGATCCGGCCGCAGTGCCTGAGGTCGGCGGAGACGTCCCGAAACCCGCGCCCGGCCGGCCGGGCCTCGGGGGTCTGACCGGTTCGCAACCATTTCCCTCCGCATGCGGTCAATACCCTCATCAGCCGTGTAAGGGGCCTCTGGCCAGGCAGTATGCAAACCCGGCCTTGGTTGCCCGCGTTCGATCAAGTGGCTAGTGTCGCGGACGCGGGGGTGGAGCATGAGCCCCGGTCCACGAGTGCGTGTGTGGGGGACAGACGCACCCGGGAGACACGAACTGACCGAGTGCCGCGCAGCGTTCGAAGTCTCGAAGAACGACGGCCGGCAAGGGATGCGTCCGGGTGGGGAAAACATGTGGGACGCGCTGGAAGTCTCGCGCGCGATGAGGCGCCATCGGGACGACCTGTACGCCGGGGTGCCGCGCCCGGCCGGGCCGGATCCGCACGACCTGTTCCGGGCGATCTGCGCCTATCTCACCGAGAGCAGCGGCCGCGAGATCCGGCTCATGCTGGCGCCGTTCCCTCCGGGGACGGTCAGCGGGCTCTGGCTGGACTTCGACGAGCACGAGGTGGTCGTGGTGGAGGAGAACACCCTGCCCATGCACCAGATGGTGATATTGGGGCACGAGTTGTGGCACAGCGCGGAGCGCCGTTCCGGGCGTCCCGGCGGCGCGGCCGAGCGAGTCACGGCCACGGCTGCGGGCGTGCTCGGGGACACGTGGAGCGTCGGTGACCCGGTCACGCATCTCGCGGGGCGTACCGACTACAGCGTGGCCGAGGAGCGCCGGGCGGAGAAGTTCGGGCGTCTGCTGGCGGCGAAGTTCCGGCCCTTGCTCCTCGGCGAGCGCAGCAGCACGCCCCAGGACGATCTGGTCGGCCGTATCTGGGCATCGCTGGGGGGCTGATGACATTCCGGTGCGACGACTACTACATCACCGCTGCCGTCCTGGGCGCGGCCTTGCTGGCGAAGTCGCCGGCCCTCGTGCGGGGGTGGCGCAGCCCGACGGTCCGGACGGTGAACCTCCTGCTGTTCCTGCCCTGCGCCGGTTTCGTCTTCTCCTCGGCGCCCACCATCAGTGCCGTCAACCGGCTCACCGGGATCAGCAATCTCTCGGCCCTCCTCGTCCACTGCATCATGACGGCCTATTCGTGTGCGTCCCTGGTGCTGCTGGACTACTGGAGAGGGGGATCGGAAGGGCACAGCCGTACGGGCCGGCGCGTGCGGGTGTGGAAGATCGGCTGCTGCGTCGCGATCGTGGCACTGGTGGCACTCTTCGCACTGGGTGATGTACCGGTGGAGCGGCCGCGGGACTTTGACACGTACTACGCCGACACCCCGTTCATCAGCGAGATGCTCCTGCTCTACCTGCTCACGTACCTCGCCGCCGCCGCGGCCATGACCGTCGTGTGCTGGACCTGGATCGTCGACATCGACCGCCGGACTGCGCACGAGCCGAAGACGGCGGTCGACAGGTCCTTGCGGGTCGGCCTGTTCGTGCTGGTGATCGCGGCCTTGACCAACATCATCTTCGCCCTGTTCAAGCTGACCGCCATCGGCGCCCGCTGGGCGGGCCGGGACTGGGACGCACTGAACAACAGCCTCGTCCCGTTCGTCTCGGTCAGCGGAGTGACGATCGGCATCGGACTGCTCGTACCGGCCTACGGTCCGGGTCTGATCGACCGGGTGTGGAACCCGCTGGTGGCCATCACCTCGCTGCGACCCCTGTGGCGGCTGGTCCGCACCTCCGGGCCCGCCCCCGGGAACGCGATGCTCGTCACCCCGGCCTGGTACGCCGGCCCCGAGCAGGTCCTGCTCCACCGGATGACCACGATCCACGACTGGATGCTCGACCTGTGCGCCTCCTGCGAGGACGAGGTACGGGAGCAGGCATATCGCCGGGCGAAGCAGAACGGGGCCGCGGAGCGCGAGGCGGTGGCCGCCGGCCTCGCGGCCATGTTCACGGCCGCGGCCCGCGCCGGTGCGCGCGAGGCACCGGCGGGGTCCGAGCGGAGCGTCAACGCGATGGCCGGCGTGCGGGCGGCAGAGGCGGAAGACCCCGACCTGCTGGTGTCGATCTCCCGGGCCCTGGCCTGAGATCCTCCGCCGCCGCACCCAACCAGCGCTCCGGTCCGCCGGCGCCGGCTGGGTGTCATACGATCCGCACGCGGACGAGGCGCGGATGAGAACACTCCGGTACTGACGCCGTGAGGGCCGGTGTCTTCCCCGACACCGGCCCCACAGTGGTCAACGCACCTGGGTCAATGTGATATCAGACGGTTGACGATCGCTCCGAAGCCGTCATACGCGGCACTCGTGAGCTCCTTGGCGATGTGGGGAACTTCGTCGATCCTGCTGATCAGCCTCGACTTCCCCATGGTGATGAGGCTGAGCCCCGCAACCCCGAGGGACTTCCAGAACTCCTTGCTGTCGAATCCGTATCCCATGCCGGTGAAGAACGCTGTCGCGAAGTCGAGGACGACGGTGGTCACACTCAGGACGATGGCGACCCCGGCGAGCTCCATGCCAAGGGGAATGCCGACAACGGTCAAACCGGCAAGCACACCGGCGACACCAGCCGCCACGCTGCCCACAGACGTGTAGAAGGCCAGCTCATGGGTGTCATGGGCGTAGTCCTTCCACTCCGACCTGCGTATGCCCCATACGACTTCGTCGTATTCGGAAAGGTCCGCCAGGTTCTTCATGGCGGCCTCGGCCGCCGCGATCGTGTCCGCCGCCAGCGTTGCCGCTGCCTCGTCCTCCGCATGCCGCTTGAGCACCGCCTCCAGGCGGGCCTCACCGGCCGCACTGGCCGCATCCGCCGCGTTCCTGCCGGCCGTGATCGCGGCGGCGCGGGCCCTCGTCGCAGACGCCTTCGCGTTGGCGGCGGAGGTGAGCGCGCTGCGAGCGGATCTGATCGCCTGGTTGGCGGAGTAGTTCGCCGACCGGGCCGCGAAGCGGGCGTTCGCCGCTGCCTGCTTGGCCTGCGCGGCCGAGGCCTGGGCCTTGCGGGCGGACTCTTCGGCTTGGTCCGCGTAAGCATTCGCCTTCTGTGCGGAGGCCGCGGCCCGAGAAGCCGCGGCCTCCGCCTTCCCCGCCCACGCCACCGCTTCCGCGGCAGCGTTACGAGCCGTGGCCGCGGCCTCCTGGGCGCGGGCGGCATCTTCCTGCGCCGCGTCGGCGATCTTTGCGGCCGCGGAGATGGCGCCCTGCATGGCCGCGACATGGGTGGCGAAATCCTGGTCGAGCTGCGCGGTCTCGTACTGGAAGTAGGCGATGAACTTCCGGCGCATCCACGCAGGGCCCTCGAGCGCTGCCTGGGCGTGGGCCTTGGTGTAGGGGCCCGCGGTCTGGAGCAGGGCGGCCGTGGCCACCGCATCGTCCTCCCACTGCGCCTTTTCGTACGTCACGAACAGGAACTCGTGGAGCGCTTCGGCCGTTCCGGCGTCCAGTGCCGCGTTGGCTGCCGCCGCCACCGCACGGCCGGGCTTCTCGGCCAGCAGTCGGGCCACCACGACACGGTTGTCCGTGGCCGCGGCCGCAATGGCACCCGTGCGGAGGAACGTCGCCGCGGCGTCGGGATCGCTGCTCTTCAGCGTCGCAGCCGCAGCGTAGGCGACCTTCGAGGGAGAGACCCTTGCGAGGTGGACGGTGCTCTCCCGGTCGTCCTGTCGCTGGGCGATCTGCCGGTCGCTGTCGATCCAGGCGTGGACGTCGGCATCCGTACCGGCCAGAGCGAACTGTGCCGCCTCCCGGGACCAGATGCCACGGGAATCCATGACGGCGACGGCCGCCTTCCGGCCCACGCTGGCGGCCGCTGCCAGGTTCCCCGCCCTCAGGGCCGATTCGGCCTGTGCGATGAGGCTCTTCGTCGCCTGGGAGGTCTGCTCGGCCTGGCTGCGCTTCGCCTCGGTCTGCGCCCTCTCGCGGGCTTCGGCCTGGGCGAACAATCGCATTTCCTCGACCGCCCGCTGCGTTTCGTGGTCCAGCCGCTGCTGTTCGGCCTCGCGCGCGCTCCTCTCCACCTCGATCGCCTGGAGGACCGCTTCCGTGGCCTTGTCGGCAGCCTTGGTGGCCTCGTTGGCGAACTGGGTGGACTTGTTCGCGTGGTCCACCGCCTGTCCGGCATACGTGACGGCCCATTCGGCGGCGTCGGCGGCCTTGTCCGCATGGGCGGCCGCGCTGTAGGCGGCGTTTCGGGCCGTACGTGCCGCGGTCGCTGCCGCGCTCGCGAGCACCTGCGCCGTTCCGGCGGCGTTGGTGGCGATCCGGGCGTTCGTGCCGGCGATCTGCGCCTGCCGCTTGGCCTCCTCGGCCTCCGCCACGGCCGTACCGGCCGACGTCTCCGCGGCCCTCTGGGCTGCCTCCGCGGTCAGGGCGGCTTTGCGTGCCGCGCCGGCGGCACTGGCACCGATGTCAGCGGCCGACTGCGCAGCGTTTGCGGCCAGCTCGGCCTGATCCGCTGTGGCCCGGGCCTTGGCAGCAACGTTGCGGGCGAATACGGCGGCGTCCTTGGCCTTGCCGGACAGAGCCGCGTTCTTGGAGGCGTCGATGGCCGCCCTGTACGCCTTCGATGCGGCGGTGCCCGCAGCGGCTGCCGCATGACTCGCGGCCATGGCGGCGTTCGCGGCGCGACGGGAGGCCTGAATCGCGGCGTGGGCGGCGTTGGTAGCCATCCGCGCCGCGTCGGACGCTCCCTTTGCGGCCTCGGCCGCCTTGCGGGCCGCCCGGGCCGCCTTCAAGACGTCGTTTTCCGCCTGGCGGGCCTCTGCCTCCGCTGTCTCCGCGGCTTCCTTGGCCTTGGCCGAGGCTTCCACGGCTCGGTTGGCGGCCTCTTCGGCCTGCTTCGTCTTCGACTCGGCGGTCTTGCCCTCGCGCTGGGCGACAGCGAGCAGTTCCTCGATCTTGGCCCGCTCCTGGTCCCGGGCGCGGGCGATGTGCTGGCCGGTGTCGAGGAACCATTCGATCTCGGCCTCTGTGCCCGACAGGGCCCTGTTGGCGTACTTCTGCACCTCCGGACCTGCGAGCATGAGCAGCTTGGAGGCCTCGGCGCGCATGTCCTCCAGCCGCGCTGTGAACTGGTCCGTGGCGAGGAACTTCTCCAGCGCCGCCTGGGAGCCGTCGTTGAGAGCGGCATTCCCCGCCTTGTTCACCGCCTTGCCGCTGGTGGCCATTACCGTGGCCGTGGCCACCCGCAGGTCCTCCAGGTGAGCGGACTTGAAGCCGCCCGAGAGGAACGCGGAGACGGCAGAGTCACCACCGTTGAGGGCGGCTGTGGCTTCACGACGAGTCCCCTTGCCGGCCACCGCGAGACTGTTCATGAGCGAGGCGCGATTGTCTGCCGCGGTTGCCGACGTGAGTGTCACGGCCAGGAAGCCCTGCACATCCGCATCAGATCCGGTGAGCGCGGCAGCGGCGGCGGCACGAACGGCCGGTCCGCCGAGCACCCATGCCTTGACGACCTTGGCTCGGTCCGTGTCCGGCAGGAGGAACGGATCGTCTGTCGACGGCGGCGTGTCGGCCCAGGCAGCTGTGGGGTTGAGAACCAGGCTGGAAGTGGTGACGACGGCCGTGGTGGCCGCGATGGCGCCGAGAATCCGCCGCCTACTCCAATAAGTGGTGTCCAAAACGGTCCTTCGCTATCGGCGCGCGGAACGCCGCAAGGCGTGGCGGCGTGATCCGGGGCAGCAAGGTGTGAGTCGCGCTTCATCAGCCTGGACGAAGAGACGCGGTGCGGGGTCCAAGCGGCGCGCAACAGGACCTTACGCGGCACACTGAGCTTTGACCAGACAGAAGTTGATGGCCAATCAACCTTCGTTTATTCGGTACGACCCGACCGGGCCTGCGACAGGGGAAGGCCGGCATCCAAACCTGGACACTCGCCCCTCTAATGACCCATACGATCTGCGCAAACTTTCAGCTTCACGTGATTCACGTCACTCATCCGGGCGGTCTGCTCGCATCTTCGGATGGACTTCGACATGCATAAGGGAAGCGGTGGAGCGTCGCGTTCGTTTTTCAGGGCTTGATTTCTGCTCCGGTTATCCGGCTAGGATCCCGGAGGAAGTCGGGGGGCCTCCGATGAGAGAAGACCTGTCCATGTCGGTCCTCTTGTTGTTGAGACGTGAGCCTCCGCATCCGCATGCAACTCTCCGGGCAGGGCCCGGAACTGACGACTGGGGTAGGGATGAAGGCACGTAAGACGTTCACCCGCACCGCGACTGCCGCCACCGCGGCCGGCGCCCTCGCATGGATCGCCATCACCGGCGCCGGCGCAAGCGCGACCGGTACTACGGACACCACCGCGCTGAAGGCCGTCGCCGAGGAGGGCCCGGGCTACGCCATCGAGGACTTCGGCTACCCGAACGCCGACAGGATCCTCGCCGAGCAGCACATCACCCTCAAGCGCGGCGACGGGCACATCGTCCTCGCCGACTGCGCGAGCGCGACCGACCTCATGGAGCTCTGGGCCCGCGACAAGGAGAAGATCTGCTTTCGGGTCACCGGGACCACCGGCTACCTGACCCTGGAGATCCCCTCCGTCTTCGCCGTCAAGGGCAACAACTACTCCGCCCAGGTCGACTTGAAGGTCGGCGAGGAGGAGAAGACGTGGGAGGTGAACAAGAACTCCTGGACCGCGGTCGGCGAGAGCGCCGACGAGCAGGGGCGTGAGTTCATGCTCATGGAGATCCGGACGGCCAAGTAGGGCCTGTACGGCACCGGCAGGGGCCTCACCCGCCGACAGGGACAGCGACCGGACGCGCGTCCGGTCGGCACTCGACCGTTTTCCCACGCACCCGTTCACCGAAGGACCAAGCATGCTCGCACCCCGTCTGCGCTCGGCGCGGACAACCGGTCTGCTCGTCTCCGCCACTGCGGTCGCCGCCGGGCTGATCTCGGCGGCTCCCGCCACGGCCCTGGCCGGGCCCGAGGCTCCGGCCGATCAGTACAAGGCCGTGGTGAAGCTGAACATCGGCGACGAGGTCAACTCCCGTGCCTGCACGGGCGCCCTGCTCGACGCCAACTGGGTGATCACCGCAGCCAGTTGCTTCGCCGCCGCCCCCGGTACGCCGGTACCGGCCGGGAAGCCGGCGCTGAAGTCCGTGGCCACGCTCTCCGACGGCCGGGCCATCGAGGTCGTCGACCTCGCCCCCCGTACCGACCGTGACCTGGTGCTCGCCCGCCTCGCCACCCCCGCCACCAGCCTCGCCGGCGTGAGGATCGCCCCCGAGGTCCCCGTGGCCGGAACCGACCTCACGGCGGCCGGGTTCGGGCGGACGAAGACCGAGTGGGTACCCGACAAGCTCCACACGGGCACGTTCACCGCGAACGCCTCCGACGCCGGCACCCTCACCATCACCGGCAAGGGCACCGACGCCCTGTGCAAGGGCGACACCGGCGGTCCGCTCTTCAACGCGGCCGGCAAGCTCGTCGGCGTCAACAGCCGTTCCTGGCAGGGCGGCTGCCTCGGCACCCCCGCCACCGAGACCCGTACCGGGGCCATCTCCGCGCGGGCCGACAACCTCATCGCCTGGACCGCCGAGGTCCGCTCGCAGACCCCCGGCTGGAAGACCGAGGCCGTCGTGCAGGCGGGCACCACCCTCTACCAGGGCATCCGCCTCTCCGACGGCTCCTGGACCGGCTTCATCGACGTCCAGTCCAAGGCCGGGGACATCGGCGGTGTCCGCACGGCCACCGTCGCGGGCATCAACGGCGACACCCATGTGGTGGCGCTCGGCCACAACGGCCGCATCTACCACACCATCCGCAAGGCGGACGGAACGTGGCTGAACTTCGGCGACGTCGGTGCGGAGGCCGGCGTGCTGCCCAACGTCACCCAGGTCTCCGCCGTGTCCACCGGTACGGAGATCCAGGTGGTCGCGGTCTCCAACGGCAAGGTCTTCCACAGCGTGCGCCGCGCCAACGGCACGTGGGCGCCCTTCGGCGACGTCGCCGCCGTCACCGGCCCCATGAGCAACGTGACCTCCATCGCCACCGCCAACACCGGTGGTGAGCTCCAGGTCATCGCCGTCAGCGGCGGCAAGGCGTACCACACCCTGCGCAACACCACGGGTCACTGGACCGTCTGGGGCGATGTCGCCCAGGCCGCCAGCGCCACCGGGCCGATCAGCTCCGTGGCCATGGCGGGCAGCGGCGGCGACGCCCACATCGTCATCGCCACAGACAACGGCACGCGCCAGTACTACGCCATCCGCCAGGGCAACGGCACCTGGAGCACCTTCTGGGACCTGGCCGGCCACCTCGGCAACATCACCGTCACGTCCGTGGGCGCGGCCGGCGTGGACCGTAACGTCGGCATCGCTCTCACCACCGGCGGCAACCAGGTCGTCCACTTCGCCCGTGACAACCAGGGCCGCATCTTCACGACCCCGGTCACCGTGCCCATCGTCCAGGGCATCGCCGTCAACCCCCTGGGCTCCATCGCCCTGGCCGGCACGCTCTGACCCGGAGCGGACCCCCATCTCCTGCCCACCCGCCCCGCACCCTCTTCGGGGCGGGTGGGCAGGTACGGCCCTACCGGCCGGTCTCTCCTCTCCACCCAGCCACGGCACCCCGGGGTGCAGCGAAGGAACCCGCGTCATGCACCCTGTCCGCAGGTCTCTGATCGCCATGGTCACGGCCATGGGCCTCCTCGGCGTCTGCGTCACCGCCTACGCCTCCACCGCCCGGCCGGCAGCGGTCCTCGCCGATGACGTGACCGCGATGCCCTACGCCGTCGAGGACTTCACCCACGACCTGCAGGCCGCGACCGGCCCCCTCCGGGTGGTCACCTGGAACATGTGCGGGGACGCGGGCGGCGCGCGCGGAGAAGCCGGATACTGCCCGAGGCGCAACTTCCCGGCGGAGAAGGTCAAGGCGCTCACCGACCTCGTCGCCAGGCACAAGGCGAACGTGATCATGCTCCAGGAGGCGTGCGGGTACACCCAGGGTCAGTCGGATCCGGCGCCGAATCCGCAGCTGAGCCACATGAGACTCCTGGACGAGGCCCTGCCCGACGACTGGCAGCTGGTCCACGCACCCGGCACGCGCGAGGACGGTACGAAGAACTGCCGCGCCGGCACGGAACCGGGGCTGACCGGCCCGTTCGTGGGCGGGGAGATCGGTGTCCTGCTCGCGGTCAAGGGCGGCTTCACCCAGCCGCAGATCATCGAGACGCTCCCCCGCGGCCTGCGGGCCGAGGACTTCACGAGTCTGCCCACGGGGTACCCGCAGCTGCCCGCGGAGGAGAGCGGCACCGTTCTGACGGACGCGATCGAGAAGCTGGACCGCCGCAAGAGCCCCGTGCTGTGCGTCCGGCCGAACGCATGGGCGGAGAAGCTGTGCACGTCGCATCTGTCGGCCGGGCAGAAGGAGAAGAAGTTCCCAGAGATCATCCGGACCATGCAGGCACGGCTGATCAGGGACGAGCTCTCCACCGACTTCCGGAACGGCATCGTCTTCGGCGGGGACCTCAATGCCCGGGGCGACTCCCCCACCCTGGAAGGCATCTCCGGCGGACTCGACCGCTGCGCCACCGACCCTGCCCTCCACACCCACCAGACCTGGCGCGGCGCCACCCCCAGCGCCTACACCCTCGACCACGTGTTCACCGGCCGTGACGCCGGACACCGCTTCACGGACTGCCTGGTCGACCAGTCCCTGATGGACATGACGCAGCAGACGCCCGGCACCCAGCCGACGACCGGCGTCTCCGACCACGCCCCTGTCATCGCCTACCTCGGTGCTCCCGGCCGTTCCCTGTGAAGCGGCCGGCGTCCACCTCCTGAAGGCAACGGTTCTTCGTCCACCTGAGGAGTGTCTTGCCCAGACTGTCTCGCGGCCTCGCGGCTGCCGTCGTGCTCGCTTCCATGGTCGTGCTGCCACCCGGCGCGGCAGCCGTGGCAGACGGGTCGGGCAACACGGCACAGCACATGCCGCTGGGCCCTGACGATCTCCGGACCGTCGCCGAGCCCGTACGGACCCTGGCACCCGGCGTCACGTACCAGAGGTTCAGCCAGGGCCAGGCGTCGGACGTGTGGTCGGTCGAGTTGGAGATCCCGCGCCCCGGCGGCAGGAGCTGGCAGGTCGGCAACAGAACGTACGCCGATGCCTTGGTCAAGGACCTGGCCGCCAAGGGGTTCACGGGCCGCGTCGATTCCCGGCAGGTCCCCGTACTCACGGGGAACGGCGGCCACCTGTCCGAGAACATGGTCCGTGTCGGGCGGATCGGCCCGGACCACCGGGCCGACGCCAACCTGTTGAAGGGCCGGCTGGAAGCCTCCGGGTACTCCGCCCGCATCACCTACACGGCCGAGGACGGCTCCCCCAGCACCGGGCCGTGGCAGGTGCAGGTCGTCACGGTGGAGCCCACCGCGGCCGTCGCCTTCAGGGCCGTGCACGGACAGGACGTCAGCACGGCCCAGACGGTCCGCGACATGGCCGGGACGGCCGGCGCCCTGGTCGCGGTCAACGGGTCGGAGTTCGACATCGATTCGAAGACCAACCCGAACTTCTCGGGCCACGGCGGCGATCCCGAGGGACTGTACGTCCAGGGCAACAACCTGCTCAGCGAGGCCAACAACGGCCGAACCGCCCTGCTCCTGGAGGGCGCGGGAGACCGGGTCCGCGTCGACGAGATCACTTCCGGGACCCAGGTGACCGCGCCCGACGGCCAGGTCCGCCGGATCGACGGCATCAACCGCGTGCCCGGCCGGATCCGCGGCTGCGGCGGAGTCGGCGAGGACCACCGCCTCGACGGCAAGGGCGCCAACCCCGAGGCCAAGCCGTGGCGGGGGGTCATGTGCGTCGACGACGACGAAGTCGTGATCTTCCGGCCCGAGTGGGGGGCGACGCCCCCTCTGCCGCGACCCGAGGTCGGCAACAGCGTTGATGTCGTCATGGACGGCAACTGGACCGTCAAGGAGATACGTCCGCCCGGAGGCCCCATCCCCGCGGGCAGCAGGATCATGCAGGGGATCGGGGCCGGTGCGGACTGGCTCCGTGCCCACGCCGTCATCGGTCAGGCCTTCAAACCCGGCACCACCATCACCGACTCCCAGGGCAAGCCGGTGACCAGCCCGACCCTTTCCGCGGTCGCCGGCGGCGGCCCCGCCCTGGTCCGCAACGGCGAGGTCCTGGTCAACACGGTGGCCAACGGCATGCACGACGTCACCTGGGGCACGCCGACCGCAGCCGTCACCGAACGGCACCCCCGGACCCTCGCAGGGGTCACCGCCACCGGCGAACTCCTCCTGGTCACCATCGACGGGCGTGACCCCCTCACCAGCGTCGGAGTCACCGTCCAGGAAGCCGCCGACGTCATGAAGTGGCTCGGTGCCAAGGACGCACTCAGCCTGGGCGTCGGCGGCGACACCACCCTCGTCGCCAACGACACCCTTTACAACCGCCCCATGGACAGCTGGACCGCGAGCGGCCCCACCGAGCGCAAAGTCGGCAACGCCGTTGTGATCGTGAAGAAGTAGGGGAACCGTGAAGAGAAGAGAAGGACTCGCCGCGTGGATGGCCGGCGGGCTGGTCGCGGTGACGGGCGTGTTCGCGGCGCTGCCGGTGACACCCGCGGTGTCGGCCGTGGCGCCGCCCGGGACGCCGCCGGTGCGGACGATCTCGTACAACGTCTGCGGCGCGTACGCCGAGAAGTGCCGCAGCGAGATGTCGCTCACCGCATGGACGGACGGCCTGCGGGGACACGTCTCCGACTGGGACGCCGACGTGGTGATGCTCCAGGAGGTGTGCAAGGGCCAGTACGACGGGCTGCGGCAGGCCCTGCCCGGCTACACCGGTGTGTGGACCGGCACCCAGACCGCGGACGGTTGCGGGAAGTGGGGGGACGACAAGAGCTTCGGGCAGGCGCTGCTGGTGCGGGCCCCGCAGAGCGAGGTCAGCGGGATGTCCACGGAACTCACGCCGCCGGGGTTCACCGGGGAGAAGCGCTCGGTGGTCTGCGCCAAGGCTCCCGTGGACGGGCGTGCCGTCCTTGCCTGCGGCACCCACCTGCGGCGCGACGACGCCGCGCAGAACGACACCCCGGCGCTGATGGCGCGGATCGAGGCATGGGCCAACGGCCTGCCGGTGGTCCTGGCCGGTGACTTCAACGCCCGTCCCGCCTATGCGCACATGGACCCGGTGTACGCGGGCCGGCCGGGCACCCTGTCCCTGGCCGAGGCGGACGGCACCGACCCGCAGTACTTCACGGCCGCGTGCAAGGCCGCCGGCGCCACGGAGTGCCGCACCGGCGAGCCGACCCTGGTCGACAACGAGACCGGGACGAAGTACGTCTCGAAGTTCGACTTCACCTTCTTCAGCCGCCAGGACTTCCGGGACCTGCGCAGCGAGACGCTGGAGACCGGCTTCACCAAGGTCAAGGACCACCTGATGGTCCGCTCGGCGGCTTCGTTCCAGACGCGGACGCCGGTGGACGGAGACCTCACGGGCGACGGCGTACCGGACCTGCTCGCGGTCCAGGACGACGGCTCGGTGCGGCTCTATCCGGGGCTCGGGAACGGCCGGTTCGCGCCGCACCGGGTGATCGGGACGAGTGGGTTCGCCGGGGCCGACGTGAGCCACCGCGGTGACTGGACCGGTGACGGCCGTGAAGACGTCGTCGCGCGGATCGGGGACGAGCTGTGGGTGTATCCCAACACCGGTCTCGGCAGCCTCGGTGAGCGCATCCCCATGGGTGAACGGCCCAAGGGATGGGCACACGCCACCGTCCTCGCGGTCGGGGACGTCGACGCGGACGGGCAGCCGGACCTGGTGGGCCGCAGTGTCAACGGCCTGTACCTGCACCGCGGCACCGTCGGCACCAACCCGGCCCTGCCCCGCGAGGTCGTGGTCCTGGGCGGCCCGGAGTGGAAGCCGGCCGACCTGCCCGAGATCCTGGCTCCCGGCGACGTGGACCGGGACGGCCGCGCGGACCTGTGGGCGCGCGCCGCCGACGGACAGCTGCGCCAGTACCTCTCCAGGGGAGCGCAGGTGCTCCCGGCGCCCACCGCCCTGGGATCCGCCCCCCGGGACGCCCACCCGCTGGCCGGAACGGTCGGTGACGCGAACGGTGACCGTCGCGCAGACCTGCTGCTCACCACCGCACCGCAGGGCGACGGCACCGGCAACCTGACCTTCCTGCCGGGCGACGCCACGGGCACCGGGTTCGGCCCGGCCGCCACCATCGGGGAGGGCGGCTGGCGCTGGATCCATTCCGTGCGCTGATCCACCTCGACCGCAACCCGGGATCGCCGTCCTGAGGAGCATTCGGCTTCTCGGGACAGCCCGTGTCAGTGGGCTGACGTATTCTTCCGGCCACCGCACACCGACTCGGAGGACCAAGAGAATTGACCGGCCTGTCTGCCTTCCCGCTGCCCTTCCAAGCATCGCGTTCCGTATCGTTCGCGACTCCCCGGACGCTGCGGGAACTGCAGATGATGCAGTGCAGCGCGCACATCCGGGCGAAGCCGGGGTGGTTCGACAAGATGAACGACGCCGACATCGTTGCCCGGTGGACCCGGGAAGCCCTCGCTCAGGGCCTCACCGAAGCGCAGGTGCGGTACGTCCTCGCCGAACTCGCGCACTACGCCGGCCTGCGGGACGGGCGGACCGGCATCGAGGTGTCCGCCGTCGACGGGGTGTGGCAGTCGGACACACTGGTCGACGACGGGCTCGCCGCCCGGCTCCGCGAGGCGGTCCGGGTCCTGGAGGAAGTCCCGGAAGCGGAGCGGGACTGGCATCCGGGATCCGGCGGGCAGGTGCTGGATCTGGTGCATCCCTCCCTGTTCTGCCTGGTGCGGGACGTGAGCGGCGGTCCCGGGCGGGCGTGGCGGAACCCGACGGACCACTGGTCGAAGTACGAGTTCTCGGAGCGGTTCCAGTGGCTGCCCACGGACGTCGACGTCAGTGACGAGGGCGGAGCCGTCTTCCGCTCGTACGTCAACAACGTCCACCCCGAGACCCATCGCGAACTCGCCGCCGTGCTGCCGGACGTGTTCGCGCGCATGCTGCCGCTGTGGGAGAACGTGCTCACCGATCTGCGCCATCCGCGGCCGTTGCGCATCGAGGTCGATCCGTACGGGTGGTACGACTCGGAGCCGGAGTATCCGGTCCAGTCCTCCTTCGGCGACTACGGGGCCTACTGCGATGCCCGCAGTGCCTGGGAGGAGGCGCACGAGGCCTGGTGGGAGAACCGCCGTCCGGTCGTCCCGGACGCCCCGGACTTCACCGCGCCCGAGGTGCCCGAGGCGGCCGCCCGGGTCGACCTGCGCGGCCGCCGCCTCCAGGTCATCGTGAAGCTGGCCACCATCCACCTCACCCCGGAGGATCCCGAGTACGCGGGCGGTTCCTGGCACGTCGAGGGGATGCTGAACGAGCGGATCGTCTCGACCGGCCTCTACTACTGGGACAGCGAGAACATCACCGAGAGCCGGCTGGGTTTCCGGGCGGCACTCGACGACCCGAGCTACGAGCAGAGCGACGACAACGGCGTGCGCGAGGTCTACGGCCTGGAGGACGAGGACGCCCTGAACCAGGTACTGGGCTCGGCATCGACCCCGGCGGGCCGCTGCCTGGCCTTCCCGAACGTGCTGCAGCACCGCGTCGGACCGTTCCGCCTCGCGGACCCCACGCGCGCGGGCCACCGCAAGATCCTCGCGTTCTTCCTGGTCGATCCGTCGACGACGGTGGTCTCGACCTCGGACGTGCCGCCGCAGCAGCCGTGGTCGGAGACCTCGACCATGACGCTCGCACAGGCCGGGGAGTACCGGGAACAGCTCATGAAGGAACGCAAGTTCTTCGTCGACGAACACAACGAGCAGCTCTACGAGCGGGAGTTCTCCCTCTGCGAGCACTGACACGTCCTGCACAGCGGTCGAGGGGCCGTTCCGGGGAGTTCCGGGACGGCCCCTCGGGGCGTGCGGGTGGGTGCCGGCGCCGTCAGTCGGCGGCTCGGCGGCGGCCGCGTTGGCGGCGCGGGTAGGGGAAGAGCCGTGGGGAGCGTTTGGCGGCCACGTCCTCGACCCAGCCGAAGGTCAGCACCAGCAGGCCGAGCAGCGGGATCGCCACCAGCAGCGTGAACCACTGGCTGGCCAGCAGCCACTGGAGGTTGTCGTAGAAGAAGGGGACGCTCCACAGCGGGTCGATCAGCGGGATGGCGACCACCAGCGCGACCTGGTGCCAGAGGTAGACGCTGACGGCGCGCGCGTTGAGCAGGCTGACCAGGCCGTTCCAGCGTTCCAGCAGTCTGGGCCACTGCTCCCAGGACGGGCTGACGTGGAGCAGGAGGGCGACGAAGCCGAGGGACCAGAGGGCCTGGGCGATGGGCCACGCCTCGATGTCGGTCGCCACGGTCGGGTCGATGACCGGCCGGGTCTGCAGGTACCAGAAGCCGGCCACCATGATCAGTGGCGCGACGGACGGCACCACGTACTGCGGGATCTTCTTGAGCAGGCCCTCCTGGTGGGCCATGCCCAGGATCCAGCAGGAGCCGAACATGGCGAAGTCGTTGGCGGTCTCCCAGACCCGGTACCAGATGAACTCCTGCTCGGCGAAGAAGGTGTTCATGACGATCACCAGCGCGAGCGGGGTGAACAGCGTCACCAGCGGGAAGCGCCGCAGGGCCCGGAGCATCAGCGGTGAGAGCAGGACGTACCAGAGGTACGCCCGGAGGTACCAGAGCGGGACGATGATCTGCGCGGCCCAGCTCTGTTCCACGAGGTGGTGGAAGCCGGACAGTTCGTCCGCGTACGGCGGGGTGCTCAGCGGCAGGATCCAGAAGCCCAGCTTGGCCCACCACCAGGTGGGGTGGCCCTCGGAGTCGGGGCCCCAGCCGTCGCGGATCTGGAGGGCGATCATGACGGCGCCGAACAGCCACATCGGCGGCAGCAGCCGGCGGAGCCGGCCCCGGATCACGCCGAGGGCGGGACGGCTGAGCGAGCGGGCCATCAGCGAGCCGGCCAGCGCGAACATCACGCCCATGGAGGGGAAGACGAGGGGCAGCCAGAACCAGACGAAGTTGTGGTAGAGCACCACGCGGAACAGGGCCAGCGCGCGCAGCAGGTCGAGGTAGCGGTCCCGGCCGCCCTTGCGCCCCTGCGGCGCCTCCGGCTCCGGCTCCGGCCCGTGCCCCTGCCCTTGCTCCTGCCACTGCCCCTGCCGCAGGGCGGCGGGGATCCTCAGCCGGACGGTGTCCCGGGTACGCCCGAGGTCGATGGGTGCGCTCACGGTCAGGCCTCCACCGGTGCGGCGGCGACCTCGCCGGTGCGCCGGAGCTTCTGCCAGCGCAGCCGGCCACCGGTCATGGCCGTGATCGCGGACTGCAACAGGACGATGTACATCAGCTGCCGGTAGACCAGCTGCTGGATCGGCAGGCTGATCAGGTGCCAGGGCTTCTCTCGGTCGAGCCGGAAGGCGTACCAGGACAGTGCGCCCTGGAGCAGGATGAAGCCGCCCCAGCCGGTGAGGGTGAGCCGGGCGTCCCCGAAGAACACGCCGTAGAGCAGGAACAGGTCGACCAGCGGCGCGAGCAGCGGGGCGACCACGCCGAACAGCACGACGAGCGGAAGTCCGAGCCGGCCGAACCGCCCGGCCGGGCCGCGGGAGGTCACCGCGCCGCGGTGCTTCCACATCGCCTGCATGCTGCCGTAGCTCCAGCGGTACCGCTGGGACCAGAGCTGCTGCAGGCTGGCGGGGGCCTCGGTCCAGGCGCGGGCGTGCTCGGCGTAGACGATCCGCCAGCCCTCGCAGAGCACGGCGATGGTGATGTCGGTGTCCTCGGCGAGGGTGTCGTCGCTCATCCCGCCGACCTCCTGCAGGGCCTCCTTGCGGAAGGCTCCGACCGCGCCGGGGATGGTGGGGATGACGTTGAGGATGTCGTACATCCGGCGGTCCAGGTTGTGGCCGAGGACGTACTCGATGTGCTGCCAGGCGCCGATCAGGCTCTCTCGGTTGCCGACCTTGGCGTTGCCCGCGACCGCGCCGATCGCCGGGTCGCCGAAGGGCTGGACCAGCTCGCGCACGGTGGACGGTTCAAAGACGGTGTCGCCGTCCATCATCACGATGATGTCGTGCGAGGCGGCCGCGATGCCGGTGTTGAGCGCGCTGGACTTGCCGCCGTTGACCTGGCGGATCAGGCGGACGAACGGCAGGTCCATCTCCTCGACGATGTCCGCGGTGCCGTCCGTGGAGCCGTCGTCGATGACGATGACCTCGATCGGATGGTCGCTGGCGGCCAGCGAGTTGAGGGTGTTGGCTATGCACTCGCGCTCGTTGTACGCCGGGACCAGTACGGTGACCGGCCCGGTGACGGGCGGGCCCCAGGCGTCGCGGCGCTTGGAGCGGCGGGCGTGGACCGGAGCGAGGACGATCATCAGCGCGAACCGGCCGAAGTTGAGGAAGCCCACGACGGCGAGCAGCCCCACCAGCACCGGCAGGGTGAGTACGGCGAACTGGGTGGCCCAGATGAATCCCTTGCCCGCCCACAGCTGGTACCCGTCCACCGGCACGGTGGCGCTGGAGGCGCCGAGCGCCTCGGAGATGGTGGTGAAGCGGTAGCCCTGGGCCTTCAGTCTGTCGATGATCTGCCCGAGCGCGGTGATGGTCTGGGTGCGGTCGCCGCCCGCGTCGTGCAGCAGGATCAGCGCGCCCGCCCCCGGCCTGGCCGGCATCGCGGCCTTGACGATCGCGTCGACGCCGGGGCGCTTCCAGTCGTCGGTGTCGCGGTCGATGAACGCGGTGAGGTAGCCGCGCGCACCCACGTACTTGATCACCGGGTAGTTCCAGTCGTCCATCGCCGTGGCGTCGGAGGAGTACGGCGGCCGGAACAGCGCGCTGTGGACGCCCGCCACGCCGGCCAGCGCCAGCTGGGTCTGCGCCAGCTCCCAGCTGATCCGGGAGTGGGACTGGTACACCAGGTCGGGGTGGGTGAAGGTGTGCACGCCGAGTTCGTGGCCGCCCGCGACGATCTGCCGGATCAGCTCCGGGTTGCGCGTGGTCATGGCGCCGGTCACGAAGAAGTCCGCACGGACGTCGCGGGCCGCGAGCACCTCGAGGATCTTCGGGGTCCACTTCGGCGAGGGACCGTCGTCGAAGCTCAGCACGGCGGTGCGGTCGGGGATGTGATAGCTCACCGGCTCCGCGTTCCTGGCGCCGCGCGCGTCGATGACCGGACCGCCCTTGAGGAGGCCGACCGGCACGGTCGTCTTGTCGACCGAGATGGCGATCCGGGAGTCGTGGAACACCTCGTTGGTGGCGAGGCCGCGCAGGACGAGGAGCGCGAGCAGGCAGGCCAGCAGGGACAACGGCATGAAGAAGCGCAGCGGCGGCGCGGCCAGTCGGCGCGGCCTGAGCAGGGACTGCCGGCGGCGCTGGTGGCGGGACAATGACGCTCCTGGAGACGGTGGGTGCGGACGATCAGGGCTGCTTGGCCGTTTGACCCGAGGGTTTCGCCCCGCGCGGCGCGGCGCCCGTGGGCTTCGAGGGGGTGGCCGTGCGCTTCGCCGGGCCGGCCGGGGTCTTCGTGGCGGAGGCCCCGTTCTTCGGGGGGACCACCGCGGTCTTCGCCGTGGAGGCCGCGGTCTTCGCCCGGGGGGTCGCGGACTGCCGGGCCGTCCGGAGTGGGGACGGCGCGGCGGACGCGGACGACCGGGTGGGCGACGGCGACGGTACGGGTGGGGGCGGCGGGGCGGGCGACCACGAGGGCTGCGCCGGTACGCCCATCACGGGGGCGTCGGCCTGTACGCCGATCAGGCTGCTGCCCATGGCGATCGCCAGGATCGCGCCGACCACGGAGACCGGCCAGGCGAAGCCCCGGAGCAGACGGCCGCGCAGACCCGACTGGTCGACGAACACCGGTGCGGGAGCGGGCTCCTCGACGTCCGATCCGGACATTTCAGGCTGCGCCGGGTATGCCGATCCGCGTTCGAAGGGAGTCATGACTGGGCGCACCTTGCGAGGGCCTTTCAGTGCAGGGTACGTGGACCGCGGAATCGCAGGGCGAACGCTAGTGCACCGGCCCGTTTCGACTTGGGCCCGATATATGCATTTGGAGCGATCTGCTCGGGTGCCGTAATCGGATCGAAATGCCAATTGGCAATACCGGCCGGTAAACCCGCCGGTACGGTCACCGCATACCGGTCGGTAAGCATTCGGTCCATCCGGCGTTCACATTGGCCCTTAGGATGACCCCCTCGTGTGACCGGTAATTGATCTTTATGCAAGGGGCGCGTCCGCGTACCGCCTCCAAGGAGTCCGTGTGAGCCACCCCCGCCGCACCTCTCGTCGCCGCGCGTGGGCCGCGCTCGCGCTGCCCGCCCTCCTGTGCGCGCTCGCCGCGTGTTCCGGCGGCCCCGGCGGCCCCGGCGACGATGCCGCCGCGCCCGCCACGGGCGTCTCGCCGTCCCCGTCCGGACCGCCGGGAACCGTGTTCGACGGATTCCGCTACAGCGGCCCCGAAGACCCGGCGCTCGCCGCCCACGGCTGGGAGGTCCGTACCGGTGGGGGCGGCCCGGGGATCAAGGACACCTGGTCCGCCGCCGGCGCCGGCTTCCCCTCCGACCCGTCCGCCCAGGGGGGCAGGGTCCTCAGACTGCGGTCCTCCACCGACGGCACCAGGCAGGGCACCGGGCAGGTCGAGGTGCAGAGCACCGGCCGGAACTTCTTCACGGGGACCTTCGCCGCGCGGGTCCACTTCGGCGACAGGCCCACGAGCGGCCGCAACGGCGACCACGTCGTGCAGACCTTCTTTCCGATTTCCCCCTCGGACTCCTCGGCGGACTACAGCGAGCTCGACTTCGAGTACCTGCCGAACGGCGGCTGGGGTTCGGTGGGTCCGCGACTCGACAACGTCAGCTGGTACAAGGCCGATCCGCCGGACCGGGTGAGCCACACGCTCAAGCGGCGGCTGGAGGGCTGGCACATTCTGATGATCACCGCCATGAACGGAAAGGTCGTCTATTCCCTGGACGGCAAGGAGTTGTTCACCAGTTCCGGCAAGTACGTACCGCGCGAAAAGATGGACGTCCACTTCAGCAGCTGGTTCATCGACCTCCCCTTCACCGGCGCTCCCCGCACCTGGGAGACGAAGGTCAACTGGTTCTACTACAAGGCCGGTGAGGCGGTTTCCCAGGCGGACGTGCTGAAGACGGTGGACGGCTTCTACGGCGCCGGCACCGACTACGTCAACACCCTGCCGAAGTCCTGACCCGCTGAATTTTCGTCAATAGAGCGCGGGCGCAGCAGGTTTTCATCTCGATTCGATAACGGACCCAGGGGCGGCGCCCGCGCCGCCCCGCTCCGGCCTGCCCAACTTGCCTGGTTTCAAAGGGATATGATTCTGCGTCAGGTGTAGTCGCCGGGTAACGTTCCGACATCGCGTCGCATCCTTCCATTTGCCCGAATTTTCCCGCGCTCCCCTCTGGCACCCTTTCGCCATCCCCTCGTCCAACCCTTGATCATTGAGGTGCTGATGGTGACCGGAAGACGCAGATCCAGAGGGCTGGCGGCTGCCCTCGTCCTGTCGCTGGCGGCTGCCGGCGCCGGGATCGCCGTGGTCGTGACACCGCGCGCCTCGGCCGTCACCCCGCCCGTGTCCTTCACCGCCGACAACCTGCCCGTCTGGCAGACCAACGGCATCGTGTGGGCGATGACCCAGGTGAACGGGACCGTGTTCACCGGCGGCACCTTCTCCGAGCTCCGTCCGCCGGCGGGCGCGGCCGGCACGCCGCAGCAGGCGGTGAACTTCGCCGCGCTGGACGCCGCGACGGGTAACCCCACCTCGTGCAAGCTCTCCTTCACCGCCACCAGCAGCACCGCGACCGTGCGCTCCCTGGTCGTCTCGAAGGACCGGAAGACCCTCTACGCGGGTGGCCGGTTCGGCGCCGTCAACGGTGTCAAGGTCTCCAACGTCGCCGCGATCGACATAGCGGGCTGCACCCCGAAGGCGGGCTTCCACCCGGGCTTCTCGGCCACCGTGCGCGCGCTCGCCGTCTCCGACAACACCCTCTACGCGGCGGGTGACTTCGGTACGGTCCAGGGCCAGACCCGCCAGAAGTTCGCCGCCGTCGACGCCGCCACGGGGGCCCTGCGGCCCTTCACCGCGAACGCCGACGAGTCGGGCCGCGCCATCGAACTCACCCCGGACGGCAAGAGCGTGCTGCTCGGCGGTGACTTCTTCACCCTCAACGGCGCGAACAGCCATGCCCTGGCCGTGGCCGACGCGACGTCCGGCGCGGTGAAGAAGACGTACAACACCTTCCACCCCCTCTCGGTCGTGATGGACATCGCCACCGACGGCAACGGCTTCTACACGGGCAACCAGGGCAACGCCGGCGGGGTGTTCGACGGGCGCACCGCCTTCAGCCTGAGCGACTTCAGCGAGCGCTGGCGGGACCGCTGCCTGGGGGCGACCCAGAACGTGCTGCCCTACGACGGCGTGCTCTACGTCTCCTCCCACGCGCACAACTGCGCCACCGAGGGCGAGTTCCCCGACGACGGGAAGCGCCGCTACCTGATGGCGCAGCCCACCCAGCACAAGACCGCTCCGGCTCCGGTGGACGGGTACGTGCCCGGTCCGCGCAAGCTCGGCTGGTTCCCGGCCGTCAACGGCGGCATCGGCGAGGGCGTCGGCCCGCGCGTCATGGCGGTCTCGTCGAAGGGCGACACGGCGTACATGTGGGTCGGCGGTGAGTTCACCACGGTCAACGGCAAGCCCCAGCAGGGCCTGACCCGTTTCGCGTCCACCGGCGACACCGGCGTGCCGACCACCCCGGTCGCGAGCGCGGGCAGCATCCGGCCCGGCGAGGTCCAGGTCCGCTGGCGCACCAGCTTCGACACCGACGACAGCCGGCTGACGTACCGCATCTACCGCAACGGGGCGGCCACGCCCGTGCACACGATGACCGCCGACTCGGTGGAGTTCGAGCGGCGGCAGGCCTCCTGGACGGACACCGCGGTCACGGCCGGCCAGACCTACACCTACCGGGTCACGGCCACCGACGGCGCGGGCAACACCAGCGCGCGGTCGGCCACCGTCTCCGTGACGGTCCCGGCCTCGGCGCAGGCGTACCCGAACCAGGTCCGTGCGGACGGCGCCACCCTGTACTGGCGCTACGACGACACCGTCAGCCCGTACGTGGCGGACTCCTCCGGCGGCGGCACCAGCGGCGTCCAGGTGGGCGCACCGGCCCTCCGGCAGACGCCCGGCGCGGTCGCCGGCAGCACGGCCATGGGCTTCAACGGCACGGGCCAGCAGGTCTACAGCGACCACCGCGAGACGGTGGGCGGCTCCTACACGCTGGAGACCTGGTTCAAGACCGGTACCACGCGCGGCGGCAAGCTGATCGGCTTCGGCAACAACACCACCTGGCTCAGCGGCCAGTACGACGCACAGCTCTACCTGACCGACACCGGCCGCCTGGTGTTCGGCGTGTACTCCGGCTCGACGTACACCCTGGCCACGCAGTGGTTCGACACGTACAACGACAACCGGTGGCACCATGCCGTCGCGACCCAGGGGCCGGCCGGAATGACGCTCTACGTCGACGGTCAGAGCAAGGGCACGCTGAACGTCGCCTCGCGCGGGAGCTACACGGGCTACTGGCACGCCGGCGGCGACAACCTCGCCGGATGGCCGGGCCGGTCGGCCAGCGACTTCTTCGCCGGCCAGCTGGACGAGACGGCCGTCTACCCGAAGGTGCTCACCGCCGCCCAGGTCAAGAGCCACTTCGAGGCGGCGACGGCGTCCGTGAAGTGATCCCGGTCCCCCGGTCCCGGCGGGCGGTTGCCTGCCGGGGCGGGGGGTGCGGCGCGTAGAGTGTGGGCGGGCGCGGCGTGATCATGAGGAGTTCACGTGACCGCGGTCAGCCTTGAGCACACCACCGTCCCCGCCGACGACGGCGAGGTGACCCTGCTGATAGCCCGCCGTGTGGAGCCCGGCCACGAAGCCGCCTTCGAGCTGTGGGCGAAGGGCATCCTGGAGAGTGCGGCCGCCTTCCCCGGCCACCTGGGGTACGGGCTCTTCCGCTCGTCCGGCGGTGACGCCCCCTGGTTCCTCGTCCACCGTTTCCGGAACGCGGAGGCGTGCCGGGCCTGGCAGGACTCGCCCGAGCGGGCGGCCTGGTTCGCCGACTGCCGGGGCCACCACCACACCGAGATCGCCCGGCGCACGCTGACCGGCATGGAGACCTGGTTCGCCAAGCCGGGCTCGACCCAGCCCGCACCGCCCCGGTGGAAGATGGCGGTCAGCGCGACGCTCGCGGTCTACCCGATCTCCGTGCTCGGCGGGCTCTTCCTGGTGCCCCACCTGAGCACGCTGCCCCTGCTGCTCAGCAGCGCGGTCACGGCCGGTGTCTTCAACGTGCTGATGACCTACGCGGCGATGCCGGCCGTGAGCAGGCTGCTGCGCGGCTGGCTCACCCGCTGACGTCCTGGATGCGGCGGAAGGGACGGTCGGCCTCCAACTCGAACGCGAGCTCCAGCAGAGTGCGTTCGGCGCCGGGGCGGCCGGAGAACATGACGCCGACGGGCAGCCCCCCTTCGGTCGCGTCCGGGGCCGGCAGCGAGATCGACGGGGTGCCGACCACGTTGTTGACCGGGGTGAACGCCACGTAGGAGAGCATCCGTTCGATGAGCTCCGGGTAGGGCACGGCCGGGCTGAGCCGGCCGATCCGCGGTGTGGTGTGGGCGAGCACGGGCGTGAGGATCAGGTCGCGCCCGCGGAAGGACGCCGCGTACGCCTCCTTCGTGCGCTTCAGCCTGCGCAGTACGCCGGGGGTCCGCCGCCAGTTCGCCAGGTAGGACTCGCGCAGCCCCCGGCTGAGGCTGTCCATCCGGCGGTGGTCGAAGTCGCGGCCGAGGGTGCGGCCGGTGACGCCGAGCAGGAACGACAGCATGCCCCAGTAGGCGAGGAAGTCGTCGGTGAAGCTCGGGTCGATGGCCAGCTCCACCGGTTCCACGGTGTGGCCGAGGCGTTCGAGCGCCGTCACGGTGTCCTTGACGGCCGCGCGGGTGGGGTCGTCGGAGCGGACGCCGTTCGGGGAGTCGAGCAGGAAGCCGATGCGCAGCCGGCGCGCCGAGGGGCCCTCGACGAGGCCCAGGGGCGGCAGCTTCGGGTTCCGCCAGTGCGTCTCGGCGGAGGCGAGGAAGGCGGCGGCGTCCCGTACGGAGCGGCTCACCACTCCCTCGGTGACCAGGTCCAGGGGGAGCTGACGGCTCTGGGCATTGGCCACGGTCCGGCCGCGGGTCGGCTTGAGGCCGACGAGTCCGCAGCAGGCGGCGGGGATCCGGATCGAACCGCCGCCGTCGTTGGCGTGCGCGATCGGCACCGCTCCGGCGGCGACCAGCGCCGCGCTGCCGCCCGAGGAGCCGCCCGCCGAATGGTCCGTGTGCCACGGGTTGCGCACCGGCTCGGCGTGCTCGTACTCCGTGGTCGGGCTGAACCCGAACTCGGGCAGCCGGGTCTTGCCCAGCACCGTGACACCGGTGCTCAGGAACTGCCGGGTGAAGGGGGCGTGCCGGCGCGCCGCCACCGGGGTGAAGGCGCCGCTGCCGTGGCCGGTGGGCAGCCCCCGGTAGTCGGTGTTGTCCTTGACGAAGGTCGGTACGCCGGCGAAGGCGCCGGCCGTGCCGGCGGCCGGCGCCGGAGGGTCGAGGTGCGTCTGCACCGCGTTCAGGCGCGCCTCGACCGCGCGTACCCGCTCCGCCGCGTCCCGGGCGGCCTCGGCGGCGCTTGTCTCGCCCCGGCGGATCGCCGCGGCGAGGCCGACGGCGTCGTGTTCTCCCAGGGCGTCGTCCCGGAAGGCGTGCACCGTGGTCCGTTCGTTGGAAGTCGTCACCGCTGTCTCAGCCCCCGCCGCGTGGATGGTCGACCGCCATCATTGCCTACCGGCCGGTAACTGGGGAGGGGTTCGGCGGCACTCCTTCGGCCCGGCCTTCCGCGCACCGACCCCCCGCCACCCTCACCGCCACCGCCCCGCCCCCGTCACCGCCCCCCGTCCGGCTGGAGGGCGGGGGTCGGCTCGGTCCAGGGGTTGGGAAGGTCGCCCGTGACGGGGCCGGCGATCGCCGCCCCGCGTTCGCGGGCGGTGCGCACGGCGAGCCCGGTGAGCGGCTCGGGCACCCCGTAGACCAGGTGGCAGAACCGGTCGGGCGGGTGCCGGAACGTCCACCCCGGCCTGCTGAACGACGAGACGTACGTGGACCAGTGGCCCTCGAAGGTGACCACCAGGTCCGCGAGGCGGAGGTAGCCGGGATCCGGATGGACGCCCGGGTTCAGCACCACCGTTCCCGCCCCCAGCCGGCGCATCGAGCGCACCAGCCGGCGGCAGGCGCGCAGCCCCTCCCCGGACGGCGAGGACCGGTCCAGGAAGCAGCCGTCGACGCCGTACCAGTCCCGGTGGCGGAGGAACTCGGCGGTGGTCTCCGCCGCCGTGCGGGCTCCGTAGGCGCTGTCCACGTAGCCCAGCAGCCGGGCGCCGGCCGCGCGCAGGGCGTCGGCCGCCGCCCGGTACGCGGGATCGGGGCGCGGGCCCGGACCGCTCGCGGGGTTGAGCACCACCGCATGGGTCCGGTCCGCGGCCCTGATCAGCCGGGCCCAGGCTCCCGGGTCCTCCGCCGGGTGGACGTACAGCGGTACCAGGAGGCTCATGGACCGGTGCCGTGGTCGACGGGCGCGGCCCCCCACAGTGCGTCGGCCATGTGGTCCAGCGGGTGTTCCGGCCGCCAGCCCAGGGCCCGTTCCGCGGCGGTGACGTCGGAGCACTGCCACGACACCCGGGCCGAGCGGGACGAGCCGGGTGCTCCGGCCGCCCCGCCGGCTCCGGCCGCACCGGGCGCACCGGAGACTCCGGCCGGGCCGGCCGGCTGCTCCTCGACGCGCCCCCGGAAGCCGGACCGGCGGACCAGTGCCCGCACCAGGTCCCGGGCCGGGACGGCCTCACCGGTGGAGACGTTCAGCACCGGCGGCAGCGGTCCCCGGGCCGTGACCGCGAGCTCCACCGCCCGGGCCACGTCCCGTACGTCCACGAAGTCCCGGTACGCGGACAGGTCGCCCAGCCGCAGCACCGCGGACGGGTCCTGGCCCGCCTCCCGCAGCAGGGCGGTGATCCGGCCGGGCAGACCGGTGGGAGGTGCGCCCGGCCCCACCGGGTTGCCCACCCTCAGCACCACCGCGTCCAGGCCGGAGGCCGTCACCGCGACGGTCCCCGCCAGTTTCGACGCGCCGTACGGGGAGACCGGGCAGGCGGGGTCCGATTCGGCCACCCGGGAGCCGGGAGCGCCCGGCCCGTACTCGGCGGCGGAGCCCAGGTGGACCAGGCGGGCCTCCGGGGCCGCCTCCCGCAGGGCCGCGCACAGGACGGCGGGACCGCGGGCGTTGACCTCGGCGAGGGCGACCGGGTCGTTGCCGGTCGCGCCCGCGCAGTTCACCACGGCGTCGGGGGCCGCCGCGGCCAGCGTCTTGGCCAGCCGCTCGGGACGGTCGAGGGCGAGGTCGACCGCGAAGTCGGCGCCCGGCGAACGGCCGCCGTCGAGGACGCGGACGTCCGGCAGGGCCCGGAGCCGGTCGGCGACGTGGGCGCCCAGGTAGCCGGTGCGGCCCAGGACGAGGATGCGCACGATGTGCTCAGGCCCCCTTGAGGAGCAGGGACTTGCGGCTGGTGAACTCGGCGTTGGCCCGGTCGTAGTCGTCGGGCCGGCCGATGTCCAGCCAGTAGCCGTCGAACTCGTAGGCGTGCGGCGGGTTCCCGTCCTTCAGCAGGTCCAGGACGAGCTCGTCGAAGCCCAGCGGCAGACCGGGGGTGTAGCCGTCGAGGGTGGCCCGGCTGAGTCCGTACACGCCCATGGACACCCGGTAGTCCATGCTGGGCTTCTCGGTGAAGCCGACCACCCGGCTGTCGTCGGTGGTGAGCACCCCGAAGTCGATGTGGACCTTGCGGGGGTACGTCGCGATGGTCAGCGGTGCCGCGGACGCCTCGTGCCGGCGAAGTACGTCGGCGTAGTCCAGGTCGGTGAGGACGTCTCCGTTCATCACCAGGAAGTTCTCCGGGAGCCGGTCCTTGAGGTTGAGCAGCGGGCCCATGGTGCCCAGCGGGCTCTCCTCGGTGGCGTAGTCGATGCGCATGCCCCACTGGGAGCCGTCGCCGACGTAGGCCCGGATGATCTCGCCCAGGTGGCCTATGGCGATGGTGCACCGGGTGAAGCCGGCCGCCGACAGCTGGCGCAGCACGATCTCCAGGATCGCGTGCTGGTCCCCGATCGGGACGAGGGGCTTGGGCAGGGCCGTGGTGTAGGGGCGCAGACGGACTCCCTTGCCGCCCGCCAGGATCACTGCGTACACGGTGGTTCCTCCTTCTCGTGCGGGGCAGGGGTCAGACGTTGTAGATGCCGGTCTTGTAGCGGGCCAGGTTGGCCGGGTCACGGAAGAACTCCGCGGTGTGCCCGAGCCCTTGCTCCAGGGTGTGGGCGGGCGTCCAGCCGGTTGCGGCGGTGAGCCTGGTCGCGTCGGCGACGAGCCGCATCACCTCGGAGGCGGCCGGGCGGAGGCGCTCGGTGTCCTCGCGGACGTCGATGGGCGCGTCCATCACCTTGCCGATCAGCGCCACCAGGTCGCCGACCGAGATCTCGGTGCCGGTACCGGAGTTGAAGGTGTGGCCGACGACCTGCTCCGCGGGGGCGGTGCCGACCGCGAGGAAGGCCGCGGCGGTGTCCTTGACGTAGCTGAAGTCCCGGGTGGGCCGCAGGTCGCCGAGGGTGATGACGCGTTCCCCGGCCGCCACCTGGCCGATGACGGTGGGGATCACCGCGCGCATCGACTGGCGGGGGCCGAAGGTGTTGAAGGGGCGCAGCGTCACCACCGGGGTGCCGAAGCTGGCGTGGTAGCTGTCGGCGAGCCGGTCGCCGCCCGCCTTCGAAGCGGCGTACGGGGACTGGGTGTTGATCGGGTGGTCCTCGGTGATCGGGACCGTCTGCGCGGTGCCGTACGTCTCGCTGGTGGAGGTGTGCACCAGGCGGGGGGTGCCGAGGGCCCGGACCGCCTCCAGCACGTTGAGGGTGCCGGTGACGTTGGTGTCGACGTAGCTGTGCGGCGCCCGGTAGGAGTACGGGATCGCGATGAGGGCGGCCAGGTGGTAGGCGCAGTCGGCGCCTTCGAGCAGCCCGCGGACGGAGCCGGGGTCGCGGACGTCGCCGAGGACGATCTCCACCTGGTCCAGGACGTCGGGGGCGAGCGTCTCCAGCCAGCCGTACGAGGAGAAGGAGTTGTACTGGGCCATGGCCCTGACCCGGTGGCCGGAGGCGACCAGGGCCTCCGTGAGGTGGGAGCCGATGAAGCCCTCGGCCCCGGTGACGGCGGCGAGCGGTGAGGAGGTCAACCGACCTCTCCTTTCCTTTCGGTGGGTGCGCGTGCGGTGCGGAGTGCGGGTTCCGCGAGGTGTCGTCCGCGGTGCGCGGTGCTGAGCGGGTGGTGCGCGGTACGCGGTGGGTGGTGCGCCGGGGATGGTGCGTGTGCGTGGTGCGTGGTGCGCGCTTGCGGTGTGCGGCCGTGGGTGGGCCGCGGGGCGGGCCGGACCGGCGGGATGGCCGGTCCGGCCGGGAGGTCAGGCGTGCGGGGCGGGGCGGCCGAGGAGCCACAGCACGCACCCGGTGAGGCAGAGGGCGGCGGCGCCGCTGCACACCGCCAGGACGGAGGGCTGTGGGGGTCCGGCGAGGGTCACCGCCCCGGCGGTCCCGGCTGCCGCGAGGCAGATCAGGGCCGGCGGCCAGGCCGCCCCGAAGGCCTGCAGCAGCAGGGCGGTCCACAGCGCTGCCGCGAGCAGCGGCAGTGTGGCCGGGGCGGCCCCGGTGAGCAGGGCGGCGGGCACCAGGGGAACGGTGTAGGCGAGCAGGCACAGGGCGAGCACTCCGGACGACCGCAGCAGGAAGGCACGGGGGGTGGCGGAGGCGGCGAGCGCGGCGCCCGACAGGCTCCGGTAGCGGTACAGCAGCCATTCGGCGGGCCCCATGCTCACCGTCAGGACGATCACCGCGTACGGCTCGCGTACGCCTTCCAGCAGCACCAGCACTCCGGCGGCCAGGCCGAACAGCCCGTAGGGCAGGGAGCGCAGCGGCGGCGGGCCGGCGGCGTCCCCGGCAGCGGCCGGGAGGGCGAGGTGGGCGTGCAGGGACCGGCCCGCGACGGCCACGGTGGCGGCCAGGGCGAGCGCGGGGAGGCCGGCGCGGAGCAGCGGACCGGGTTCCCACCAGGGCAGTACGGCGGCGCCCGCGACGACCGGGGACAGCGCGGCGAGCAGCAGGAACTCCTTGCCGAGGACCAGGAGTACGCCGGCTGCGGCCAGGTACAGCGACTGTGCGGCCGCGCCCCAGGTCACCGGGGAGCCCTGGGCGGGTACGGCGGCGGCCGCGGTGGCGAGGAGGGCGCCGAGCGGGGCACCGCGCAGCAGGCTGCGGCCGGCTTCGCGCCGGCCCACGGCCATCCAGGCGTAGGCGCGGTGGCCGAGGGCCTGTCCCCAGGCCCAGGAGAGGATGCCCGCGACGACGAGGGCCGCGGCGTGCTCGCCGGGGTGCCACAGCGGGGCGGTGAGCGGGTAGGCGAGCGCGGGCAGGGCGAACAGCACGCCGCGCAGCAGGCAGCGCAGGGTGTCGGGCTTCCACGGGTCGGGGACCGGGTCCGGTTCGGCGAAGACCCGGGGCACCCGTTCGTAGAGGGCGGCCGCGAGGGAGAAGATGTCGGGGTGCCCGTAGCGCTGCCGGATGGTGTCGGCGGACAGGCCGTCGGCCTCCAGCAGGGCGGCCACCTCGTAGGGGTGGACGGCGGGGCCGACCCGGTCGGCCATCTCCGCGGCGAGCCGGTCGACGGCCGCCTCGTCGCGGTGGGATCCGTCGCGGAGGTCTCCGGGCAGCCGCAGCCCGAGGGTCACCGGGTCGGGCAGCCTCAGCGCCAGCGTCTCTCCGTCGCCGGCCCGGGCGCGGGAAGGGCCTCCGGTGCCGCCGGTACGGGCCGGCCGCTTGGGCACGGCCAGGCGCAGCATCAGGGTGTCGTCCTGGCGGCCGCGCGGTTCGAGGTCCATGGGCCCGCTCATCCGGCCAGGCTCTCTGTGCCGGTGGCGGAGGAACTCCCGCTCAGCACCGGGGAGTCGGGCTGCCCGGCGGACCGGGCGGCGACCGCGGTGCCGGTGTCCCGGCCGGCCCGGTCGCCCGCGCCGTCCACACCGTGCGGGCCGTGCCGGCCGTGGGCGTCCGGCCCGTCGTACGGGTCGTCCTCGTCGGGCAGGGCCCAGGAGGGAACGTGCCGGCGGGGCCGCGGGCCCGCCGCCGCGGCCGGGCCCGCCGGCAGGCCCCCGGCCGCGGCGACGGCCACGGCCAGGGGTGCCGCGGACACCGCGGCCGGTACGGCGGTCACCGGCACGGACGGGTCGTACGCGGCAGCGGTGCGCGCCGGGGGCGCCGACGCCGCGGCGGCGGCGCGCCGCGCGGCCATGCCCGGTCCCGGGATGAGGACGGGTACCGCCGGGGAGACCGGTGCGGTCGCCGTCCGTGCGGACGGGTGCAGCGTCCCGGCACCGGCCTCGGTGCCCGTACCTGCACCCGCCTCGGTGCCCGTCCCCACCGCCGGTCCGGACCCGTCGGCGCGCTCCCGGTCGGGCGAGCCCAGTTCCAGGTAGATGGAGCGGAAGGTGTCGATGGTCTGGCGGAGGGTGAACTGCTCGATGACGCGCAGCCGGGCCGCCTCGCCCATCGCGGCGCGGCGGGGGGCGTCGCCCAGGAGTTCCACGGCGGCGGCGGCCATCGCTGCCGGGTCCCGCGGCGGTACCACCAGTCCGGCCTCGCCGACGGCCTCGCGTACGCCGCCCACGTCGGTGGAGACGGTGGCCCGCCCGCAGGACATGGCCTCGATCAGGGTGAAGGGGAAGCCCTCGCTGATGCTGGACAGCATCACGACGTTGCCGGCCGCATAGGCGTCCTTGATGTCGTCGACCCGGCCCTCGAAGACGACGGCGTCCGCGTGCCCGAGCTCCGCGGCCAGTGCCTCGCAGCGTTCCCGGTAGGCCTCGCCGCCCCGCGGGGTGCCGCCGAAGAGCCGCAGCCGCGCCTCCGGCACCTCGCGTCTGACCAGGTCGAAGGCGCGTATGAGGGTCTCCAGGTCCTTGATGGGGTCGACCCGGCCGGCCCAGCTGAGCGTGGGGACGTCCGGTTCGGGCCCGGCGGGCGGAAAGGCCGCGGGGTCGACGCCGTTGTAGACCGTGCGGATGGACCGCGGGTCGGCGCCGCCCTCCTCCTCCCACAGCCGGTTGTAGCGGTTGCCGGGGGTGATCAGGGCCGCCCGGCGGTAGCTCTCCTCGGCCAGCAGCCGGAAGAAGCCCAGGACGAGGGCCTTCACCGGCCAGCGGTAGGGCGCGGTGCGGTAGCCGATGTAGCGCTCGCGCAGGTAGACGCCGTGTTCGGTGAGCAGCAGCGGGACGTCGTGCCGCTGCAGTCCGGCGAGCCCGGGGAGTACGGCGACGCCGCCGCTGACGGCGTGGGCGACGCCGTGCTGCGGGGGCGGGGTGGCGAGCGGGCGCAGCGCGTGTTCCAGCAGGGTGGTGGCGGTGAGGGCGTCGCGGAGGGTCGGCCGGGCCTCGCGGACGGCGAGTCCGGGCCGGTTCCAGACCGAGGCGAGGACGGTGATCGCCTGGTCGCCGCGGAGGAAGGGGCTCAGGGCTCCGTCCGCCGCGGCGGCGGCCATGGCGTAGAGGGCGGGCGGGAACCCGGCCTCGGCGGTGGGGTCGAGCAGGGCGCTGAGGAACTCGTCGTAGGCCTCGGCCAGCCGGCGCAGGGCCCGCCCGCGGGGCGGCCGCCCCTCGGGCGGCGCTCCCCACATCGGTACCGAACGCACGCTCAGGACGTGCCCGGGCAGGTCCCAGGACACGGCTTCCCGGCCCGTGCCGGTGACCGCGATGACGTCGAAGTCGAGGTCGGGCATGCCCTGGACGAGCTGGTCGCACCAGACGCTGACCCCGCCGTGACTGTGCGGGTAGGTGCCTTCGGTGAGCAGGGTGACACGCGTGCCCGCAGGGCGTCGCGTGCCGTGGTGAACGTGCATGGGTGGGCTCCACGGCCGGGATGTGGGGGTGGCCGGACCGGTCGGTCCGGCCGTCCCGGCCGCGCCGCGCGCGACCGGGAGACGCCTGCTCCGGTCAGTCCCCGGACGTGCCGGTGCGGTGTTCGCGCACGGCCTCGGGGACGTGGGTGCGCGGGGCGGGGTCCGTCACCGGTGCCGGGGCGGCGGCGCCGGCCGGCTGCCCGGCCCGGGCCTCCGGTGCCGCGAGGGCACCGGTGGCGGCGGGGGCGTCCGACGGCAGGGTGAAGGCGAGCGGTGCGCCGGCGGACGGGGTCCAGCCGGAGACGCGGCCCGCGTAGGCGCTGCCGAACGCGGAGCCGCCCAGCCGGGTGCCGGCGGGGAGGCTCGCCGTGACCTGGAGGCCGCTGGGGGCCTCGACGGTGACGGTGTCCCCGATGCGGTACGCGGTGACCTGCCCGGTGCGTACGGCGTCCTTCCAGGCGGCGCGGCGCTGGAGTTCCCGGCCGATGTCCTTCATCCGCAGGTTGACCACGGGGGTGTTGTCGGCGAAGAGGGCGCCGTAGGCGTCCAGGACCCCGTCGAGCACCGGGTAGGCGATGCGCTCCTCCGCCAGGTTGGACTGGTGGATGAAGTGCGGCTTGGGGTCATTGGAGAGGACGTGGCCGAGGGCGGTGCGGATCTCCTGCGGCACGATGTGGCCGGCGTACCCGGTGGCGGTGTCCAGGGGTGCGGTCAGGCAGGTGGTGGTGTCGGCGTGGTCCTCGCAGATGCCGCTGCCGCCCTGGGAGCGCCGGGTGTAGATCCAGTTGTACTCGTCGACCTGCTCGGCGGCGCGGCCCGCGTTGTAGAAGATGTTCATCGGGTAGCGGGCGACGGTGGACGCCTGGCCCACGTTGCGCTGCTCGGGGTCGCGGGAGTTGTCGGAGGCCAGCCAGGCGACGCCGTTGTCGGCGAGGGCGGGTGCCAGGTTGGGGTTGTCCTGGGGCTGCTGGGGCAGCAGGGCCGTCCCCGAGTGCTCGCCGGTGACGAGTTCGTCGTTCTCCAGCGGCAGTCCGGAGGTCTGGCCCCAGACCCGGTTGAGGGCGATCTCGTCGCTGATGGCGGTGCGGCTGACCCACTTGGTGGAGCCGCCGGGGTTGGTGGCGCACCGCCAGGGGACCACGCTGGTGTCCTGTTCGCAGCCGAGGTAGGCGTGCGTGTAGGTGTGGTTGATCCAGCGGAAGCGGCCGCGGTCGGCGATCAGCTTGTCGGCGAGCGGGTCGGCGCCGTTGTTGTCCTCGCGCTGGTCGAGGCTGCCGGCCCCGTTGTAGGCCAGGTCCAGGGTGAAGCCGCGGCGGTTCTGCCAGTCGACGGCCTGTGCGGCGTCGGCGGCGGTCATCCGGATCGGGTTGGGGGTGCCGGCTCCGTTCGCGCAGTCCACGTCGCCGGGGGTGCAGTTGAGCACGGTGTCCCAGCGGTCGTCGGCGGCGAAGACGTCGTCGACGTGGACGGCGAAGTGGTTGCGGGAGGCGCCGAGGTGGACGCCGCCGGTCATCCACTCCACGATGCCTCGGGCCAGCAGCCGGAACTGCTGCTGGTACTGGTTGTAGACGAAGGTGACGACGAGTTCGCGCCGGCCGTCGTGCCGGTACTCGCCGACCAGGGCGCCGCGCCGGGGTGTGCCCGGGATGGGGGCGTCCACGTAGGTGGTGAAGTCCGCGCCGGGAGCGGGTGCCGCGAGGTAGGCGTAACTCTCGCCGACGGTCGGTGAGTTGTCCTCGAAGGGGACGGCACCGTCGAGGTAGCCGAAGGGGCCGCCGCGGCCGGCCGCGGTGACCGAGGCCGATACGCCGTCCAGGCTGCCGCCGTAGCCGCCGGCGGCGAAGTACTGCAGGCCGACGGCGGGGCGGGCCCAGGTGTAGGCGTCGACCTGCGGGACGCCGTAGGTCCGTTCGTAGGAGGCCAGGGCCGCCATCTCGGACGAACCGGCCGGGAACGGGTTGTCGTTGGGCAGGACGACGGCCTGGTACTTGGCGCGCGGCCGGCCGTCCACGGTGTCGGCGAGGAAGGCGGCGTCGACGACGGGCCGCCCGGCTCTCGTCAGGTCGATCTCGGTGTACGGGGTGCCGGCCGAGGCCAGTTCGGCGGCGATGGCCGCGGTGGCCGGTCCGCCGTCGCTCACGACCAGCACCCGCAGGTCGGTGCGGGGCGCCGGGGTGTCGGCCTGCGCCGTCCCGGCGGGCAGGCCGAGGGCGGCTATGAGCGCGCCTGCCGTGAGCACGGCGGTGCGTATGGTCCGCTTCATGCGGTGAAGTCCCCTCCCAGACAGGGGTGAGCACAGCTCCGCACGGAGCGGACGCCCCCCCTTGCTCGCCGCCGGCACCCCCTCAGAAGCCGGTCGCCGATGCATTCGTCGCGTCACATGGTGGTGTCTCTGTGTAGCGTTTGTGGTGATGTTGCGAAAACCGGCGGAAAAGAGCAGGCGCACAGCAGGCGCACAACTCCCCTGCCACAGCGTGAGGTTGGCGCGTACGTTCCACGCGTTCCGGTTCGGCCGTGCGGACCCGGCAGCGCGCGGGGGGTCGAGCGCGCTGGTCCGGGCCCTACGACGCGCCCCGGCGGACCGGGCGGTCCGCCGGGGCGGGATTCCGTTGGAGAGACCACGGGGGGCGCCGGGCCGGCGACTGTTTCAGGCCACCCGCGGCATGCGGCTTGACGGTCCGTCAGGCGCAGAGTACGCGGGTCTCGGGGGTGTACGCCGGGCCGCCGCTGGTGCTGCTGCTGTCGCTGAACTCGGCGTAGTAGTAGCTGTAGAAGCCGATGTTGCCGTTGCAGCCGGAGTCGGCGGCGACCTGGAGGGTCAGCGTGACGGTGCGGCTCTGGCCGGGCGGGATGGTGGCGCCGTAGTTCCCGCCGAGGTTGGCCGGTCCGGTACCCGAGCACGGGGTGCTGCCGGAGGCGGTGGCCAGACTGCACCCGGTGAAGCTGTACTTCAGGTCGGGGCGCTGGGTGGTGAGCCAGGTGGGGTCGATGGTCTGGTAGACGAACCAGATGTCGTAGGTCTTGTTGTTGGTGATGGTCATCGACAGGTTCACGGTGCCACCGGGGGTGGTGGTGGCACTGCTGGTGCTGAACGACAGCGCGGCCGGGGCCGGGTCGGCGCTCGCAGCCGGGGCGAGGCCGAAGAGGGCGAGGACGAAGGCGAGGGCGGCAGCGAGGCCGAGGCGGCCCGTCAGAGGTGATCTCATGGCCCGGGAGGCTAGGCAGCGGGCGAGCACGCCGTCTGCCCCGCGGGGAACGGCGCGGCGGCGGATCGGCCGAAAGTGATCCTCCTGTGAAGACCCTGTGACGAACACGTGAAGGAAGATCACTTAACGTACCCGCCAGCATACGGGGCGTGTCGGCCGGTCCGGGCGGGAACGGGGGGCCGCGTGGGGCCGGTGCGACGTTTTGGCGCACACCCGACGTACGTTCGGGCGGTCCGCGCCGCACCGGCGCGACGCGGACCATGGATTCCCGGCCACAGCGGCGGGTTCCGTACCCCCGTTACGGCACGGGCTGCTGCTGGGTGACGCAGTGGATCCCGCCACCGCCGGTGCCCAGCCGGTCGATGTTGAGCTGTTCGACGGTGCGGCCCGGGAAGAGCCGGGTCAGCAGGGCCTTGGCCGCGGTGTCGGCCCGGGTGTCGCCGAACTGGCCCGAGATGACCGCTCCGTTGCACACGTAGTAGTTGGCGAAGGAGGCCAGGAAGTCAGGGTTGGTCGAGCGGATCTTGTAGTAGTCCGGGCCCTGGAGCTTTTCGACGACCATCGGGGCCCCGGTCGCGGACGTGGCCGCGGAGAGGACCTGGTACTGCTGCCGGGCGTCCTTGGCGTAGGCGTCGTTGTCCGTGGCCAGCGGCATCTGGACAAGGGCCTTGCCGGGGGCGAGGAAGCGGGAGGTCGCGTCCACGTGGTCGTCGGTGATGTCCTGGCCGTAGACCCCGTCGAACCAGATGACCTTGGAGGCGCCGTAGGCGGTGCGCAGCGCGGCCTCGATCTGCGCCTGTGACTTTCCGGGGTTCCGGTTGTTGTTCAGCAGGCTGCTGCGGGTGGCCATGAGGGTGCCCGCGCCGTCCTGTTCGACGGCGCCGCCCTCGCCGACCAGGGCGGCCGAGGTGTAGGGCACCCCGACGTGGGCGGCGACCCGCTGGGCGACCAGCGCGTCCCTGGCGTGGGTCTGCTTGCTGCCCCAGCCGTTGAAGTTCAGGCCGACCGCGTCCAGGCCGCCGGCCCCGTCGGTGCGGAACACCGGGCCGCTGTCGCGCATCCAGCAGTCGTCCACGGGGATGGTGGTGATGACGGTGACGGTCGGTCCGCACAGGGAACGGGCCTTGGCCGCACTCGCGGAGTTGGCGCAGAGGTAGACCGGCTCGTACTTGGCGATGGTGCGGGCGATGAGCGCGATGTCCGACTGGACGCCGCCGAGCTTGCCGCCCCAGATGGAGCTGCTGTCCGGCCAGGCCATCCACGTACGGGTGTGGCGGACGTCCTCGATCGGGACGCTGAAGGCGCCCGCGGCCGCGGGACCGGCGGCGGCTGCGGCCCGCCCGCGGCCCTCGGTCGCCGCGAGCGCGGCGGCCGCGGCGGTGAGTCCCGCCGCGGTCAGGAACCTGCGCCGGTTCATCCCGGCTCCCCCGCCCGCGGGCCGGTTCATTGCGTGGTCGTTCACGGTGTCTCCCGGTTCTCTCCAACTCCCCGCATTCACAACGGGGTTGGCCGGAAAGCTAAAACTGGCCAAGCGCTCGGTCAATAGTTCGCGCAGGGTTCTTCCGGACGATCGGGCAAAGTCGCAGGTGGCTGTGGCCGGGCTGGTTAGAGTGACGCCATGCCAGCTTCCGCGAAGGACTCCGCGCCCCTGTCCGACCCCCCGGCCCGCGCACGGCGGCCCCGGGTCTCGGCGAAGGGCGAGCAGACCCGGGCGCGGCTGACGGCCGCCGCGCGGACCCTGCTGGCGGGTGGCATGAGCGAACGGTTCACCACCCGCAACGTGGCGGCGCTGAGCGGGGTTTCGCACGGGATGTGCCACTACCACTTCCAGGACCGGACGGATCTGGTCCTGGCGGTCATCGCGGACATGCGGCCCGAGTGGATCCTCCCCCTGGAGGAGGCCGTCGGGGCTCCCGGCCCGTTCGCCGAACGGGCCGAGCGGGTGGTCGCGCTGCTGTCCCGGCCGGAGGGTGCCGAACTCTCCCACCTCCATTCCGCTTTGCACTGGCACGCCCTGCACGACGCCCGCATCCGGGAGTGCCTGGAGGGCGAGTACCGGCGCTGGCGAGGCTGTTTCACCGAGCTGTTCGCCGTCCTGGCCGAAGAGCGCGGCGGGGACGTCGACGCACGGCTGCTGGGCGAGGCGGTGGCCGCCGCGGTGGACGGTCTGGCCGCCGTGGAGTCGCTCGGCGCCGATGTCGACTCCGGTCCGGTCCTCCGCACCCTGATCCGCACCCTCGCCGCCGGAGCCTGAACCGGGCCGGGCCGAACCGGGCCGGCCGGGGCCGGGCGGCCCCCTGTGCCGCCCGCGCCCCCGCCTGCTCCCGGCCCACCCGCTCCCGGCCCGGCGGCGACACGGCCTAGAGGGCCCGCCGGGCCGCGGCGATCGCCTCCGGGTCCCACCCGGCCCGCGGTACGGACTCCAGCAGCAGCCGGGTGTACGGATGCCGGGGCGCGGCCAGCACCTCCTCCGTGGCACCCTGTTCCACCACCGCCCCGTGGCGCATCACGACGATCTCGTCGGTGACGCACCGGACGACCCCGAGGTCGTGGGTGATGAACAGGTACCCGATCCCGGTCTGCTCCCTGATGTCCGCCAGCAGGTTGAGGATCTGCGCCTGCACGGAGACGTCGAGGGCGGCGACCGCCTCGTCCAGGACCAGCACGGCCGGCTCGACGGCGAGGGCCCGGGCGATGGCCACCCGCTGGCGCTGCCCTCCGGACAGCTGCCGGGGCAGGGCGTCCGCGGCCCGGGTTCCCAGGCCCACCTGGTCGAGCAGTTCCCGTACGCGCGCCGCGTGGTCCGCGTCCGGGAAGTGCAGCCGGAGGGTCTCCCGCAGGGCCGCCTCGACACCGGTGCGCGGATCGAGCGAGAGGTAGGGGTCCTGGAAGACCATCTGGACCTCCCGGGCCCGGGCGAGCCGGGCGCCCCGGCCGCGGGTGCGGCCGGCCCGGGTCCGGCCGCGGACCAGGACCTCTCCCCCGTCGGCCCGTTCCAGGCCGACGACGATCCGGGCGGTGGTGGTCTTGCCCGAGCCGGACTCCCCGACGATGCCCAGGGATCCGCCCTCGGGGAGGACGAAGGACACGTCGTCCACCGCGTGGACGCTCCCGAAGGTGCGGCGCAGTCCCCTGACCTCCAGGACGTGCGGGCGGTCCCCGGTCCGGTCAGTGGTGCCGTGCATCGGCGGTGCTCCCTTCGAGCCGGTCGCTGTGGTGGCAGGCCGCCCGGTGGTCCGGCCGGTCCGGGGCCGCGGCCGGCAGCGGCGCCCGCTGGTCGCAGACCTCGGTGGCGAGCGGGCAGCGGACCGCGAAGGCGCAGCCGGGCAGCGGCTCCCGCAGGTCCGGCGGCTGCCCGTCGATGGCGGCGAGCCTGCCCCGGGGTCCGTCCATCCGCGGGGTGGAGGCCAGGAGCGCTGCCGTGTACGGGTGCCGGGGGCGCGCGAACAGGGCCTCGGCGGGCCCGCTCTCGGCGATCCGGCCGGCGTACATGACGTACACCCGGTCGCTGATGGCCGCGGCCAGGTCCAGGTCGTGGGTGACGAACAGCAGGCCGGTCCCGAACCGCTCGCGGAGCCCCGCCAGCAGGGCGATGACCTCGGCCTGGCTGGTGACGTCCAGGGCCGTGGTGGGTTCGTCGGCCAGCAGCAGCGCGGGATCGCCCATGAGGGCGGCCGCGATCACCACGCGCTGGAGCATGCCGCCGGAGACCTGGCCGGGGTACTTCCCCAGCACGGCTTCGTCCAGGCCCACCGCGGCCAGGAGGGCGGCGGCCCGGGCGGCGGCGTCCGCCCGGCTCATGGTCTTCGTCAGGGTGACGCTCTCGGTGAGGAAGTCACCGATGCGGCGCAGCGGGTTGACGGCGGCGCGCGGGTCCTGGAAGACCATGGCCGCGGTCGTGGCGCGTACGGCCCGCAGACCGGCGGCGTCCATGGTGAGGACGTCCCGGCCGGCGACCCGGACCTCCCCCTCGACGGTGGCACCGGGCGGCAGCAGCCGGAGGGCGCTGCGGGAGGTGAGGCTCTTGCCGGAGCCGGACTCCCCGACCAGGGCGACGGTCTCGCCGGCACCGACGGTCAGGTCGATGCCGTCCAGGACGGGCCGGGCGGTGCCGGGCAGGGTGATCCGCAGCCCCCGGATCTCCAGGGTGTGCTGCGGTTGCAGCGCCGGAGGGGTGTGCGGGATTCGCGGTTCTCTCATCGGGATCTCCTTGCCACCCGGTCGGCCCAGCGTTCCCCGACCACGTTGAAGGCGACCACGGTCAGCACGATGAAGGCGCAGGGCAGGATCGCGGACAGCGGGTACCCGTGCTGGATCGCGGTCTGTCCGTCGAAGACCATGCGGCCCCAGTCGGGGGTGAGCGCGGGGACGCCCAGCCCGAGGAACGACAGGCCGGCGAGGTCCATCAGGGCGTACCCGAAGTTGATGGTGGACTGGGCGAGGACCACGGGCGCGATGTTGGGCAGGATGTGGCGCAGGCAGATCTGCAGCGCCGAGTGGCCCTGGACCCGGTAGGCGCTGACGTACGGGCGGGCCCGTTCGGCCAGGACCAGTGAGCGGGTGAGTCGGCTGACGTAGGGCAGGTAGGCCACGGCGAGCGCCAGGACCGGCGCGAGGAGCCCTTCGCCGTACACCGAGATGATCAGGATCGCCAGCAGCATGCCGGGGAAGGCGAAGACCAGTTCCGTGCTGCGGGAGAGCACGGAGTCGAGCCAGCCGCCGCGCCAGGCCGCGGCGGTGCCGACGGCCACGCCGGCGAGGGTGGAGAAGACGACGACGCCCAGCGGTCCCAGCAGGGAGGTGCGCGCGCCGAGCAGCAGCCGGGAGAGGGTGTCCCGGCCGGCGGCGTCCACGCCGAGGGGGTGCTCGGCGGAGGGGGCTGCGAGGGCGGCACCCAGGTCGACGGTGTTGGGGTCGTGCGGTGCGAGCCAGGGCGCGAGCAGTGCGGCGAGGACCACGAGGCCGGCGAGCCCGAGGCAGACGAGGTGGAGCGGGGAGCCCGCGGCACGGATCCGGGCGAGGCCGGGGCGGCGGGTCAGGACGGCGGTCATACGGCGGCTCCCCTGGTGCCGAGGGTGACCCGGGGGTCGACCAGGGGCAGGGCCAGGTCCACGAGCAGGTTCACCACCATGAAGAGGGCGACGATGATCAGGGAGATCGCCTGGACGGTCGGGAAGTCCTTGGTGGTGGTGGACAGTTCGAGGAGCTGGCCGATGCCGCCGATGCTGAAGGCGGTCTCCACCAGGATGGTGCACACCAGCAGGGTGGAGACGATCAGGCCGCCGGTGGTCAGGACGGTGCCGAGGGAGTTGCGGAACACGTGGCGGCGGATGACCTGGCGTTCGGGGACGCCGCGGCTGCGGGCGACGGTGACGTGCTCGCTGTCCAGGGCGTCCAGCATGGCGGAGCGGGTGACCCGGGCCAGCATGCCGATCAGGTAGAGGGCCAGGGCGATCGCGGGCAGCGTGAGGTGCCAGACCTTGTCCGCGAACCCGTCGCCGGCGCCGCTGCTGGGGAACCAGCCGAGGTTGACGGCGAACAGGCCCTGCAGCATGACCGCCGCGACGAAGGACGGCGTCCCGACGGCGAAGGTGGTGCCGACCAGCACGGCCGAGTCGGTGGCGCCGCCGCGGACCGCGGAGAGGCGGCCGAGGAACAGGCCCGCGACGACCACCACGACCAGTGCCATGGCGATCAGCAGCAGGGTGGTGGGGAGCCGGTCGGCGAGGAGCCGGGAGACGTCGGTCCGGTAGGTGATGGAGCGGCCGAAGTCACCGTGCAGCACGTCCTGGAGCCATTGGAGGTACCGGACGAGGAACGGGTCGTCGAGGTGGTACCGGTCGTTGATCGCGGCGATGGCCTCCGGCGAGGCCGACCTTCCCGCGAGCAGGAAGCTCGCCGGGCTGCCCGGTGCCAGGTACATGGCCCCGAAGACCACGAACGAGGCGACGAACAGGGTGGCGGCCATCTCCGCCACCCGTCGTACGGCGAATACGGCGAAGCTCACTGCGCGGCCCCCACGGCGGCGGCCCACGGGTGGTACATGTAGGAGATCGTGGTGGGGGCGCCGGTGATCCGCTTGTTCAGGAACAGTGCGGTGGGCCATTCGGCGACGGGTATCCACAGCAACTGCTCGGCGGCGTGCCGCTGGAGCCTGGCCTCGATGTCCATCCGCGGCCCGGGCTGGTAGGCGGCGGTGGCCTCGTCGACCATCCGGTCGTAGGAGGGGTCGCTGTAGCCGGCGAAGTTCATGTACGCGCCGGTCTTGAAGTTCTGCAGCAGGTCGAGCGGGTCGGTGATCGAGTCGTAGTACGTGAGCGGGAACATGTCGATCCCCTCCCGTGCCTGCGGGTCGGTGAACAGCGCGGTGAAGGCGTTGGGGGCGATGGTCTTCAGCCGGATGTCCAGGCCGATCTGCGTGCCGGCCGCCTGGACGGCGGTCGCGAGCAGGGACACGTCCTGGCCGATGGAGCTGGTGGCGACGGTCAGGGTCTTGCCGGTGGCGCCGGCCTCCTTGACCAGGGCCCTGGCCTTCTCGATGTCCTGGGCGGTGGGCGGCAGGCCGTCGAAGGCGGTCTTGAGGGTCCGCTCGGGTGCGGCGGCCCAGGCGGCCCGGGTGGTGAGGGAGTTGGTGACGGTGCCGGCCCCGCCGAGCCCGGCCTTGACGAAGCCGGAGCGGTCCAGGGCCAGGGAGAGGGCGCGGCGGACGCGGACGTCGCCGAGCGGGCCCTTCATGTTGGTGACGTTGACGTTGACGGTGCTGAGGCCCTCGCCGAAGTAGAGGGTGCCGACGCCGCTGCCGCGCAGCCGGGCGTAGCTCTCGGTGGGGATCAGGTAGCCGCCGTCGATCTCCCCGCTGAGCATGGCGTTGGTGCGGGCGGAGGGGTCGGTGAGGAAGCGGAAGACCGCCTTCTTGGACTTGGCCTTGGTGCCCCAGTAGCCGTCGAAGCGTTCCAGTTCGACGGACTGGCCCTTGTTCCAGGTGCCGAGCTTGAAGGGGCCGGTGCAGGCGAGGCCGCCGCTGGTGCCGTAGTCCTTGCCTGCCTCCTCGACGCCGGCCTTGGAGGCGACGGCTCCTGCGGCCGTGGCCATGTACTGGGGGAACTGGGAGTCGGGCTTCTTGAGTTTGACGGTGACCTGGAGCGGGCCGGTCTTGGTGACGGATTCGACGTTCTGGAAGACCTGTGCCCAGGCGGCGGCGTTGTCCGGGTCCGTCTGCCGGCCGAGGCTGAAGACCACGTCGTCGGCGGTCATCTCCCGGCCGTCGTGGAAGCGCACGCCCTGGCGGAGGTCGTAGACCCAGGTGGTGGGGTCGGGGTTGGTCGCCTGCCGGGCGAGGCCGGGCTCCGTGGTGAGGGCCGGGGTCCAGCGCATCAGGCTCTCGCACACGTTGGACAGGATGGTGTTCTGCGGGTAGTCGAACGCCACCGTGTAGTCCAGGCTGGGCGGTTCGGCGTAGAGGGCCCAGGTGAAGGAGTCGATCTCACCGCGCGCCTCGGGTGTGGAGGCGGAGAGGCGGACGTCGGTGACGTTGCCGCCGCCGCCCGCGGGCGGGCCGGAGCAGGCGGCCAGCAGGGCGAAGGAGGTCAGGGCGGCGGCGGCCGCTGCTGCACGGTGGCCGCGCCGGCGGGGGCGTCTGTCCGTGCGGGGTGGGGAGGTGGTCATCGTCGCGCTCTCTTTTCCGTGAGGGATGCGGGGGGAGGAGCGGGCGGACCGCCGGGGCGGTCCGCCGTGAGCGGCTGTGGTCCGGTCATCCGGCGGCGGGGACCTGCTGGGTGATGCAGTGGACTCCGCCGCCGCCGAACGCGATGGCGAGGGCCCGCACTCCGACGACCTTGCGACCGGGGTACGCCGAGGCGATGACGGCGAGGGCGGCCTCGTCCTGGGGCAGCCCGGCCACCGGGACGACGACTCCGCCGTTGGCGACGTAGTAGTTCAGGTAGGAGACCTCGATCTGGCCCTCGGCGAGCTCGGTGAAGGCCGTCTGCGGGACGTCGATGATCTCCAGGCGGCGGCCCCGGGCGTCGGTCACGGCCTCCAGCACGGCGCGGTTGGCACGCATCCGGGCGTGGTCGGGGTGCGCCGGGTCGGAGGGCAGGGAGACGACGACCGTGCCGGGCGCGGCGAACGCGCAGACGCCGTCGACGTGGCCGTCGGTCTCGGTGTCGAGCAGTCCGCCGTAGGGCAGCCAGATGACCTTGGTGACGCCGAGCCGGGCCTTGAGCTCGGCCTCGATCTCCTCGCGGCTCATCCCCGGGTTGCGGTTGGGGTGGAGCAGGCACTGCTCGGTGGTGATCAGCGTGCCCTCGCCGTCGACCGTGATCGCGCCGCCTTCGAGGATCATGCCGGAGGCGATCCGGTCGACCCCGAGGTGGTCCAGCAGGAGTCCGCTGATGCGGTCGTCGGAGTCCCACGGGTGGTGCTTGCCGCCCCAGGCGTTGAAGCGGAAGTCCACGCCCGCCCGGTTGCCCTCCCCGTCGAGGACGAAGAGCGGGGCGGAGTCCCGGAACCAGGAGTCGTCGAGGGGCAGCTCGATGACGGTGACGCCGGTGGCGTCCTCCCCGATGTGGGCGCGGGCGTCCGCGCCGTGGCCGGGCGGGGCGACCATCGTGACGGGTTCGAACGCGGCGATGGCGCGGGCGACGTTGGCGTACTCCTCCTTCACGTCGTTCAGCACGCTGCCCCACAGGTCCGGGCGGGTGGGCCAGGCCATCAGACAGCCCTCGTGCTCGGACCACTCGGCGGGCATACGGTATTCAGCCATCAGGTGTCTCATTTCTTGCGTGGGCGGAGTCTTGCACTCGACTGAAAATTCAGTCAAGGGCGAAGGGTCGGAGAGTCCGGAAATCGGAGGATCCGGAGGCCGGAGGTGTCAGAGGAAGTAGAGGCGGTTGAGGGAGACCTGCTGCGCCGGTTCGGAGTGCAGCGGGTCGCCGTCCAGCGTCACCAGCCCGGTCCGGGCGTTCACCTGCACGTCCCCCAGTCGGGCGTTGCCGACCATGTCCTTCGGTCCGATGCCGCGGGTGCCGCGGACGGCGACCCGGCGGCGCCTGGTGGTCATCACGTCGTACGGGGCCCCGCGGGAGCCCGACTCGGCGGCGGCGCGGCTGACGAAGGCCACCGACAGGTCGGCCGGGGCCGCGCCGTGGGCGCCGAAGAGCGGGCCGAGGACGAGGGGCTCGCAGGTGTCGGTGGCGGCGTTGGGGTCGCCGGTGACGCCGTAGGCCGGGAAGCCCGACTTGAGGACGAGCTGG
>NZ_JBFBGR010000039.1:0-68706 GCF_040684755.1 Streptomyces sp. NPDC089799
TCACCGCCGAAACCCTCAAGACCGGTGACACCACCGGCCTGCCGAAACGTTTCGCGTACGACGACGCCGGCCGGCTGACCCGCGCCTGCACGGACATCACCGACAGTGAGTCCTGCCTGCCGGGCACGGAAGGGGAGCGCTACACCTACGACAAGGCCGGCAACCGCCTGACCTCGACTTCCGGCACGTCGACCACGACCCACACCTACGACGCGGCCGACCAGCTGACCAAGAGCACCACCGGCACCACGGTCACCGACCTGACCTACGACGCCGACGGCAACCAGACCACAGACGGTTCGGGCACCTACGCCTACGACGCGCTGGGACGGGTGAAGTCCGCCGCCATCGGCGACGACGCCTTCACCTTCACCTACGACGCCGACGGCAACCGCACCTCGGTCGAGAAGAACGCCGAACTCCAGCGCACCTCCCAGTGGGACGTCAACGGCAACATCCCGCGCCTGGCCACCGAGAGGAACGGCACCGGGGTATTCCTCGCGGACTACCACTACGGACCGCAGGGCGAACCCCAGGCCCTGGACACGCGCAACGCCACCTACTGGTTCCTCCGCGACCGCCAGAACTCGGTGACCTCCGTCCTCGACCAGGCCGGCACCCAGACCCACCGCTACACCTACGGAACCTGGGGAACCACCGAAGGAACCGCGGGCGGAGGGACCGAACAGACCAGCCCGTTCGGCTTCAACGGCGCCCCCAAGGACTCCGTCCTGAGCGGACGCGTCCAGCTCCCCGCACGCAGCTACGACACGGCATCCGGACGCTTCACCACACAGGACCCCCGCCCGGACACCGCAATCCCCGCCAACTCCTCCACCTACGCCTACGCCAACAACGACCCCGTCAACCAGGCCGACCCGACGGGTGCCTGCCCGATCTGCGTCAGCATCGGCGTCGGGGCCGTCATCGGCGGCGTCGTCGAAGGCGGCATCTACGCCTGGCAGCACCGCAACGGAGGCTTCACCCTCGGCGGACTGGCCAAGGCAGCGGGCAAGGGTGCCGTGGTCGGCGGAATCGCCGGCGCCTTCATGCCCGGAGCGGGCAACCTCGCCGCCCGGTCCCTCGGCCTCGCCGGAGGCCGCGCCCTGGCCACCTCCGCAGCAGTCAACACAGCAGTCGGCGCGGGCTACTCGTATGCCACCAACGCGGCCCAGTGCCAGCCCACCGAAGTGTCGGATCTGTTGCTCGGAGGCGCAGGGGGTGCCGCATCCAGCCTGGTCGGCCCCGCCTTCAGCGCACTGCGCAAGTTGAGGGGAAAGCCTCCTGTAACGAACCCCATGCCGAAAGCCGGGAACGTCACTCCCAAGGCGTGGGTCACACCTCGCAAGGTGTACCGGGGCGACAGCCGGGATCCCTCGGTGGTCTTCGCCCAGGGATTCCAGGTGCAGGCTTCTGACGAACCGTTCGACCTGTTGCGTTACGGGTGGTACAACGAGGGCTCGGCCGGCGTCGTGGGCACCACCAAACACCCGTCCCTGGCCGCCATGTTCCCGCAGAAGGCGAAGGGGACGACGTGGGTCTACGAAATCGACTCGCCCGGCACCGGGATCGACGTCAACAAGGCCCTCGGCCTGGGCTACGTGTTCCGGGCGGAGAAGGAGATCCTGTTCGCGGCGGGAATCGACGGCTCGCGCATCATCCGCGCCATACGCTATAGCTGGGGAATGCCGACCGGCCAGGTCATGGAAAACCCGGGGTACCTGCCACAGTGAACCAGACCCGAGTCCGGGCGATTCTGCCCGGCGGACAGGAACAGGAGTGGGTGGTTCGCTACACGGACTCCCCGCCGTGGACGATCGACGTGGTCGCCACGGACGGACGAGTGCACTCGGCGAGCTCCTCGGACCTCTTCCGGTCCCTTCAGGAAGTACGGCGAAGTCTGGAACAGCAGCATGTACTGCTGTGCTGCAACGGGTCCCGACTCAACGCGCGGCCCTCACCTCGGGCAGCGAGCGACGGCGCTCTCTTCGTCTACCTCGTCCCGAGGCGCAGACCGCCGGTGCGCAGCGATCTGGTGCCGCTGCTCGCTCCCGCCCCACCGGAGGCCGTCGTCACCGTCGAGCAGCAGCAGGAGGACTGGCTGCGTACCTCCCGGCAGAAGGGCATCGTGCGCTTGCTCAATCCGCTCCGGCTGTGGAAGGCGGCAGAGGCTGCGGTCCGTGGCCCTCTCGTGTGGGTGGAAGACCCGCAGAGTGACGGGACGGTGAGCTGGCGGAGCGTCCACCCGCGAAGAGGGCGGATGTAGCGGCAGATGCCGGAGACCACGGTCTCCGGCATCTGCGCGACAAGGGGGTCGGCTCACCACGGCCACCTCCGAGCCAGGATCCCACCCGCACAGGCACCGACACTTCCGATGCCGGTGCCGGACACCACGAGGGTCGACTCCGCGACGGGTCGGCCCTTCGCCCTGCGCCACCTGCCTGCGGCCCCGGTGCGGGCCCGGAGCGGATCCGTAGCCGATCTACGCCGCGAGGGGGAGCGGTGTGCTGTGACGAGACGTCATGCGGTGGTGGTCGGTGCCGGGATTGGGGTCTGACCGCCGCCCTGCCCGGAGGCCCTTGACCTCCACGAGCCGGCCACCCCGCCCCCGCCGGGCCGTACCGGAGCGCCCCGGACCATCGCACATACGATGGGCTGGGCATCAGCGGCGCGATCCGGTCCCACATGCCATCGCTGATCACTGATCGGACGGGCGTATCCGATCAACTGATCACCCCATCAAGAAGACACGCGCTGGCGGCCCGCTTCGTTTAGCGGCACGAGACCCAATGCCCGTGGCCCACGCCGTGGGGCGTGATGCCAAATCCGGAGCCATACCGACGGCCTCGGGGAGTGGGTCCAACGCGCGCTGCCCGCCACGAGGGTCGTCAAAGACAGCGTCGAGAGCAACCGGGGCTACAGGATGTCCTAGAGCCAGCGTCGCTCGAAGTCCCAGCACAATCCCCCCTCTTCGTCCACTGCGGGCATGTAACCGTTGAGAGGACGCCCCGTTTCGAGAGCGTCGGCCATCCCCTCCAGAAGTGCCGGGAGCGACTTCCACGCATCATGCGCCACACGCCTGAGACCATCCGCTGGATCGGTTTCGTGGACACGGCCACGATCGCTCCATCGACGATGGTCCAGCACAAGCCGCTGCCCGGAGTTGTCCCGGGCGAAGGGGATCATGTCCGGGTGTCCGTAGAGGACGTAGGAACCAAATCCGGACGTCAGGAAATCGTCGTCCGCGTCTGCCTCTTCCTCCTCCGTCAAACTCTGGTCGTGGTAAGGGGTGAGGCTTTTCCAGGCGTCGGCGATCTCGCGCGCGCTCAGCGGCTCGAAGTACCCCGGCAGCAGCGTGAACCGTCCGCCGACCAAACCGTTGTGCCGCAGCAGCGATGCCACCAACGGTCTCAGGAGCGGCGCACCGATGATGCGTTCGGTCTCGGCGATCTCCACCGGAGTCGCGGGCGGCGCCAGGGCGGCGTAGGCTGCCGGGGCGTGCTGGGCCAGCCAGTTCTCGATACGAGTCCAGGATTCACTCACGTGTGAGGTCATGGCATGCTGCCGGACGCCACTGACATGCGCGGCTTGCACCCTCGTGAGCGCGATCGGCATTGCAGGGGCGGGGGCGGCAGTGTGAGGCGTTCGACGCGTTCGCGACGGCGTGCCGACTGAAGGCGCCGGTCGCGGTGTGGCGGCGGCCATCCGGCAGCGGGCCGGGTCCCTGCGATGGACGTCGACCCAGGCCGCGGTCGAGCCCGCGTCGAGGAGGCGCTCCGGTACTTCAAGGCGATGCCCTCAAGGGTGCGGCGGTGGTCAGTCCACCGCCTGCCACGGACCGGTCGGCCGGCATCTCGGCGTCACGGCCGGGCGGGCGGCGTCCCGCGCGGCGTCGCCCACGCCGCCGCCGCGAAGGACGCCCAGCCCCGGGCTTGGGCATGCCCAGGCCCGGGGCTGGCACGTGGTGGAGTGGGGTCAGCGGCCCAGAGGCTGCCAGGCGTCCTCCTCGGCGGGCGGCAGGCCGTCGATCCACACCAGCCGGCCGTCGAGCAGGCCGGGGCGGTCCCGTGTGGCCAGTGCCGGGTACTCCAGCATGTCGGCGGCCTCTTCCAAGTAGGTGACCAGCGTGTCCCGTTCCTCGATGTAGTTGTCGTTGTAGCGGGACCAGGGCCCCAGGAACCCGGACTCCGCGTCCAGATACCAACCCGAGGTGGAGTCCTCCGGCCCCAGCATGATCACGGGAATCCACCAGGCCTTCCACACGGTGTACCCCTCCTCTTCAAGGCGCCGTACTTCCGGAGCGTCGAGATGGGCATGGTGCTGCATCTTCATCCGGTGGACGACCTCCACCTTCTCCAGCGGCATGAGCGCCATGTTGCCGGGCAGGCAGCCCGCCCGGCACACTCCGTCGTCCCCGGCGCTCAGCCGCCACAGGGCCCGCAGTTCGGCGGGGACACGCGTACCGAGACGGCCTTCAAGGGCGTTGATGTCTTCCTCGCCGGCCCCGGAACGCAGCGCCGCGTACGAAGCCGGGGCGTGGGCGGCCAGCCAGCCGGTGATCCGCGCCCAGGCGTCCGCGATCTGTCGCCCGACAGTCTCCTCGTCAGCCGCATCGTGGATGTGGCCCTGGTCGGGGTCGTCGTCGGTGTCGTCGGCGTCGTCGGCCGGCGGCTCGTCCTGAGCCCGGGAGACGTACCGGATCTCGATCCGGTCGGGCTCACGGACGTAGCCCACGACCAGAGCAGGACAGTCCTGGAACGTGTCCCCGTCGATACCCACCTCGAGGATCCCGGGCAGCGTCGAGGGCCGACCCGGGTCGGGGTCCTCCGACAACCGGCCGGCCAGCGCCTTCAGCGCATAGGGAACACCGTCGCCGAGCCCGGCCGCCGCCTCGCGTACAGGCGCCGGAATTTCAACGTCCACGATCCTCAGACTCCCCACTGATCACGATGCACGGCAACGTTCCTCACATCGGCAGGCCCCCACGCGCCCGTCGTTGCCGCGGGTGTCGGCCGTCGCACACAATGATCTTCCCACTGTGCCGTCCGGACCCGCCCGAGTCGGAGGACGTCGAACGTCACGAAGCAGGCCGGAGTCCGGGCCGCGACGACGGGCGGGCTGGGGGCGCGGGGCGGGGCGGCCGGCGCAGCCAGGGGGAGGGGGGGTCCCCCTCTCGGTCCATGTACGCCGATCCGTGGGTGTGCGAGACGGCGTGGCTGACCGGCCGGTGGTGCCGGACCACGGCCGGATCGTCGAACAGGGCACGCGCCAGGAGCTGCCGGCCGCCGACGGTGCCTACGCCAAGCTGTGGCAGCACCGGTCAGGCGGCTTCCTCGACGACATCCCGGCGGCGGCCGAGCCGGTGCGAGCCCGGCCTGTCCGAACCCGGCCGGCCGGTCCCGGCCGGCGGGGCAGGCCCGGCCCGGCGCCGGTGCTTCCGGATCAGCGGCCGCTGCCGGGGGCGGCGGCTTCGCCGACCAGTTCCTCCAGTACGTCCTCCATGGTCACGAAGCCGATCACCGTGCCCCGGCCGTCCGTGACGGCGGCGAGGTGCGTGCCCGCGGTGCGCATCGCGGTCATGGTGTCGTCCAGCGGGGTCGTGACCGGCACCTCGGTGACCGTGTGCAGGGCGCCCGGCGGGAACGGGGCCGAGCGGTCCGCGGCGCCGAGGGCGTCCTTGATGTGCAGGAAGCCCAGGATCTCCCCGCCGGAGCCGGTGACGACCAGGCGGGAGAAGCCGTGTTCGGCGGCGACCCGTTCCAGCCCGCGCGGGGTCACGTCCCGGCCGACCGTGACGAACCCGGCGCGCGGGATCATGATCTCGCCGACCGTACGGGTGCCCAGCTCCAGGGCGTCCTGGAGCCGCTCGCTGCCCTCGGGTCCGATCAGGCCGGCGTCCCGCGAGTCCTTGACCAGCCGGGCCAGTTCGTCGTCGGTGAAGACGGCGCCCACCTCGTCCTTCGGCTCCACCTTCAGCAGCCGCAGCAGGGCGTTGGCGAAGGCGTTGATGCCGAAGACCAGCGGGCGCAGCCCCCGGGTGAGGGCGACCAGCGGCGGGCCCAGCAGCAGCGCCGTCCGCGCGGGCGCGGCGAGCGCGATGTTCTTCGGGACCATCTCGCCGATCAGCATGTGCAGGTACGTCGCCAGGGTCAGCGCGATCACGAACGCGATCGGGTGGATCAGCGCCTCCGGCACGCCGATGGAGGCGAACGGCGGTTCCAGCAGGTGCGCGATGGCCGGTTCGGCGACCGCGCCCAGCACCAGCGAGGAGACGGTGATGCCGAGCTGGGCGGTGGCCATCATCGCGGACAGGTGCCGAAGACCCCACAGGGTGGTCCTGGCCCGCCGGTTGCCCTTGGCGGCCTCGGGTTCGATCTGGCTGCGCCGCACGGAGATCAGCGCGAACTCGGCACCGACGAAGAAGGCGTTGCTGATCAGGGTCAGCGCGCCGATCAGCAGCTGCACGGTGGTCATCGGTCCTCCTCCCCGGACGTCTCCGCGGTGTTCTCGTTCTCGTCGTCGGCCGCGGGCGCGGTGACGCACACCCGGTCGGCCCGGTGGTGGTCTATGGCGAGCACGGTCAGTTCCCAGCCGCCGACCGTCACGGTGTCCCCTTCCACGGGGATGCGCGCCAGGTCGGTCGCGATCAGGCCGGCCAGGGTCTCGTACGGGCCCTCCGGCGCGTCCAGGCCGATCGCGGCCAGCTGGTCCAGCCGGACCGAACCGTCGGCGTCCCACACCCGGCGGCCCTCGCGGTCGGGGGCTTCGACGAGGTCGGGGACCTCCATCGGGTCGTGCTCGTCGCGGACCTCGCCGACGACCTCCTCGACGATGTCCTCCACGGTGGCGACACCGGCCGTGCCGCCGTACTCGTCGATCACCACGGCCATGGTGCGGGCCTTGCGGAGACGTCCGAGCAGGGTGTCGACGGGGAGGGAGTGGGGCACGAGCAGCGGCTTCGTCATCAGACCGGTGACCGCCGTCAGGGCCCGCTTCTCCTCCTCCAGGGCCAGCACGTCACGGATGTGGACGGTGCCGACCACCTCGTCGAGGGTGTGCCGGTAGACCGGGAACCGGGAGATGCCGGTGGCCAGGGCCAGGTTCGCGGCGTCCAGCGCGGTGGCGTGCACCTCCAGGGCCTGCACGTCCACACGGGGCGTCATCACGTTCTCCGCGGTCAGCTCGCCCAGCTTGAGGGTCTTCACGAACAGCTCGGCCGAGTCCGCGGCCATGGCGCCCTCGCGGGCCGAGTGCCGCGCCAGGGCCACCAGCTCCTCGGGGGTGCGGGCGGAGGCCAGCTCCTCGGCCGGCTCCAGCCCGAACCGCCGCACCAGCCGGTTGGCGGTGTTGTTCAGGTGCCGGATCAGCGGCGCGAACACCGCGGTGAAGGCACGCTGCGGACCGGCCACGACCTTGGCGACGGCCAGCGGGTGGGAGATCGCCCAGTTCTTCGGGACCAGCTCGCCCACCACCATCAGCACGATGGTGGAGAGGGCCACGCCCAGCAGGGTCGCCGTGGTGGAGACCGCACCGGACGGCAGACCGGCGGCCTCCAGCGGACCGCGCAGCAGCGCCGACACCGAAGGCTCCGCGAGCATGCCGATGACCAGCGAGGTCACCGTGATGCCCAGCTGGGCACCGGACAGCTGGAAGGTCAGCCTCTTCGCGGCCTTCAGGGCGCTCTCGGCGCCGCGCTCACCGGCGGCGGCAGCCCGCACCAGCTCGCTGCGCTCGACCGTGGTCAGGGAGAACTCGGCGGCGACGAACACCGCACACGCCAGCGTCAGCGCGAGCGCGAGGAGGAGCAGCAGGATCTCGGTCACCGTGCCACCCCCGCTCCCGGCTCAAGGACCCCGGGGGTCTGCGGGCAGGACGTGGCACGGCAGGGACTGGGAGGTTCACCCATTGCGGGGCGCTGCTCCATTCGTTTCTCGGCGGGCCACGGGGGGCCCGGAAGGCTGTTCGGTTACGCACAGTATCCGAAGTCGATGGTAAAGGGCAAGTAAATTCACCTGTGTGCCGGTGGGGCCCGGTGGGGTGAGATCCTTCCCCGGGGTCGCCCCCGGGGTGGTCCCGGGGCCGTCCCCGGGGTCGTGACGCAGTCCGTCCGGCCCGCTTGGGTTCCGTTGCCGGGAGTGCGTGCTGAACACCGTCACAGCCGAGTCGCTGTCGCTCGTCCTGCTGCTCTGCGTGCTCGCGTTCGCCGTCGTGCGCCCGCGCGGGCTGCCGGAGGCGGTGGCCGCGGTGCCGGCCGCAGGGCTGCTGGTCGGACTCGGGGTGGTCTCCCCGCGCGACGCGTGGGAGCAGGCCGCCGACCTGCTGCCGGTGGTGGGCTTCCTCGCCGTGATCCTGGTGCTCGCGCGGCTGTGCGCCGACGACGGCCTGTTCCGGGCCGCCGGCGAGGCCGTGGCCCGCCGGTGCGGGCGCAGCCCGCGCACCCTGCTGGGCGGGGTGTTCACGGTGGCCGCCGTCACCACCGCCGCACTCAGCCTGGACGCCACGGTGGTCCTGCTGACCCCGGTGGTCTACGCGACCGTCGCCCGGCTGGGCGCCGCACCCCGGCCGCACGTCTACGCCACCGCCCACCTGGCGAACTCCGCTTCGCTCCTGCTGCCGGTGTCCAACCTCACCAACCTGCTGGCCTTCACCGCGAGCGGGCTCTCCTTCACCCGGTTCGCGGCGCTCATGGCACTGCCCTGGCTGGCCGCGATCGGCGTCGAGTACCTCGTCTTCCGCCGCTTCTTCCGGGCCGACCTCGCCGAGTCGGCGGGCGTACGGGAGGGGGCGGCCCCGGCCGGGGTCCGGGCCGGCCGGGAAGGCGAGGGTGGGGCCGAGGACGAGACCGAGGACGAGACCGAGGGCGGGGCCGGGGGTGAGGGCCCGGGAGCCGGGAGCCCCGTCCGGGTGTCCCGCTTCACCGTGGCGGTGCTCGCCCTGACCCTGGCCGGCTTCGCCGCCGCCTCCTTCGCCGGGGCGAGCCCGGCCTGGGCCGCGCTGGCCGGGACGCTGGTGCTGGCCGTACGCGCCCTGCCGCGGCGCCGTACGACGGCCGGGCGGCTGGCGGCCTCGGCCGCCCCCGGCTTCTGCCTGTTCGTCCTGGCGCTGGGCATCGTCGTCCGGGCGGTCGTCGACCACGGCCTCGGCACCGCCCTGGCGGGCGTCCTGCCGGACGGCGGTACGCTCCCCGCGCTGCTGGCGGTGGCCGCCGTGGCCGCCCTGCTGGCCAACCTGATCAACAACCTGCCGGCGGTCCTCGCGCTGCTGCCGCTCGTCGCCCCCGCCGGTCCCGGCCCGGTGCTGGCGGTCCTGATCGGGGTGAACATCGGCCCGAACCTCACCTACGCCGGCTCCCTCGCCACCCTGCTGTGGCGGCGCATCGTCCATGAGCACGAGGACCGGGTGTCCCTCGGCGAGTTCACCCGCCTCGGCCTGCTGACCACGCCCGCCGCCCTCGCGGCCGCCGTCGCCGCGCTGTGGTGCGGCCTGTCGCTGACCGGGGGCTGAGCGGGCGCCGGCCCGGGCGCCGGCCGGGCGGCTGGGCGGGGCCGGCCGGGGCCTGGCGGCCGCCGGGGAGCTCAGGAGGAGGCCAGGCCCCGCAGCAGCAGGCGCAGGCCGAGGTCGAAGCCCCGGGCGTCCAGGCCGTCCGGCCCCTGCAGGCCGCCCGGGTCCGCTTCCGCGGCCCCCAGGGACGCCGCGAGGTCCGGGTAGCGCGGGAGGTAGTCGGCGGGGGAGCGGGTGAAGCCGGCCGTGAAGGTCTCCAGGGCCGAGCCCAGGACCAGGTTGTCCAGGGCGGCCGCCGCCTCGGCGGCGCCCGCGGGGGTGCAGCCGGTCCGGACCAGGGCCCCGAGCAGGGCGTCGTAGCCGCGCAGCGCCTTGTCCGAGGAGACCCGGTGACGGGCGACGAGCGGGATCATCTGCGGGTACCGGAGGTAGACGCGGCGGTAGCCGTGCGCGTACGCGGCGATGCCCTCCGGGCCGCCCGGGTCGGTCAGCGGACCCAGGTCGATCTCGTCGTTGATCAGCTCCGCGACCGCGTCGAGCAGGTCCTCCTTGGACGCGACGTGGTGGTACAGCGAGGCTCCGCGCACGCCCAGCCGGTCGGCGATCGTCCGCATCTTCAGGGCCTCCGGGCCCTGCTCGTCCAGCAGCTCCAGAGCCGCGCGGGCGATGATCGCGCGGCTGAGCAGGGTCTGGCTCGGCCGTGCCATGTGCGACTCCTCTGCGGCCCCGTGTCCTCGGCTCCGCAGATTACCCGCCGGGAACGCTTCACAAGTCCGTGGGTGCACCGCTACATTCCAGCCACCCCGTTTACCTAACGCGGTTAGATTTAGCGCTCGCGGGGCCGATGGCGGCCCGGCGGCGCCCCGGTGAGGTGATCATGAACAACACGCCGAACGGCCGGATCCCGGCCGCTCCGCAGGCCCAGCCACAGCCCCAGGCCCAGCCACAGCCCCAGGCCCAGCCACAGCCCCAGGCCCAGCCACAGCCCCAGGCGCAGGCGCAGGCCCCGGCCCAAGTCGCGGCCGACGCGGACGCCGCCCGGCTCCGCGACCTCGGCTACCGCCAGGAGCTGCGCCGCAGCCTGGGCATCCTCGGCAACATCTCCATGGGCTTCGCGGTGGTCTCCCCGGTCGTCGCCCTCTACGCCGTCTCCATGGTGGGGACCACGGTCGCCGGCCCGCTCTGGGTGTGGGCCCTGCCGCTGGTGCTCGCCGGACAGTGCCTGGTGGTCAACGTCTACGCCGAGCTCACCTCGCAATGGCCCCTGGCCGGCGGCCCGTACCAGTGGGGCAGGCGGCTGCTGGGGCCGGCGTTCGGCTGGCTCAGCGGCTGGGTGTGGCAGTTCGCCGTGATGTTCGGCAACACCACGGTGGCCTACCTCGCGGCACCGTGGGTGTTCGCCCTGGTGGGGGCCACCCCCACACCGCGCGGACTGGTCGCCGTCGCCGTCGGCATCCTGCTCTGCTGCATGCTGGTCAATGCGTACGGCATCACCCTCCTGCGGTGGTTCGTCTCGCTCGGGATTGCGGCGGAGGCCGTCGCGTCCGTGCTGGTGGGGCTGATCCTGCTGCTGTTCTTCCGGGAGCACGGCTTCCCGCTGTTCACCGAGACCCTCGGCGCGGAAGCCCTGTCCGGCGGTTCCACCGTCCTCGGCTTCCTCGCGGCGGTCGCCGTCGCCGGATGGGCCTTCATCGGCTTCGACGCCTGCGTCTCCACCGCGGAGGAGACCAAGGACGCCGGCCGCCAGGTGCCGCGCGCCATGTGGTGGGCCCTGCTCAGCGTCGGACTGGTCGTCATCCTCAACGCGATGGCCGTGGCCCTCGCCCACCCGGCGCCCGCGGACGTGGTGGCGGGCAAGGACGTCGACCCGGTGACCACGGCGGTCGTGCACGCCTTCGGCGGCTGGTCCGACAAGCCGTTCGTGGTCGTGGTGCTGGTCGGGTTCCTGGCCTGCGCGATGGCCTCCCAGGGCGGTGCCGCCCGCGGCCTTTTCTCGCTGGCCCGGGACGGGGTCTTCCCCTTCTCCCGCCAGGTCCGCAAGGTCAACCGGCGCCGGGCGCCGATCGGCGGGCTGGTCGCCTCCACCCTCATCAGCGGGAGCGCACTGGCCCTCGGCCTGAACGCCACCGCCATCGGCAGCCTGATCGCCTTCGGCACCGCGGCCACCTACCTCCCGTTCTTCCTCGTCTCCTTCGCCGCGCTCGTCGCCCGGCTCCGCGGGACCTGGGTTCCCTCCGGGCACATCCGGCAGGGCCGCAAGGGCACCGTCCTCAACCTGCTCGCCGTGGCCTGGACCGCCTTCGAGGTGGTCAACGTCTGCTGGCCGCGCGCGATCCTCGCGCCGCCCGACGCCCCCTGGTACCAGGTGTGGGCCGCCCTGCTGGGCACCGGCGTGGTGCTGGGCACCGGCCTGCTCTACCTCACCGTCCGCCGCCCCCACGAAAGACTCCGCGAGGCCGACCGCACCGCCGCTGCCGCCGCGGAGGCCGGCGCGGCTGCCACCGACACCGCCGAGCCCTCCGTCGTACCGGCCTCCGAGCGCTCCTGAAACGGGAGTCGGCGCCCCGGCCGGCGGAAGGGGTCGAGCGGCACGTGCCCGCCCCGAGCTGAACTCCCCGGGTGCAGGGGGCCGTTCCGGAGCAGTCCGGAACGGCCCTATACGATCTCCACTTCGAGATCAACTAGGGGGACGGATGCCCAACGCCGACGACGCCGTACTGAGCCCACTCGGGCCGAACGATCCTCGGGAGATCGCCGGTTACCGGTTGCTCGCCAGGATCGGTGAGGGCGGGATGGGGTCCGTCTACCTCTCCCGGACCCGGGGCAACCAGCCGGTCGCCCTCAAGGTCATCCGCCGCGAGTTCGCGCAGGAGAAGGACTTCCGGGACCGCTTCGAGCACGAGGTGCAGTCGGCCCGCCGTGTGCAGGGCTACCACATCGTGCCGGTGCTCGACCACGACACCAGCGGCGAACAGCCGTGGCTGGCCAGCGCGTTCATCCCGGGCATCGCGCTCGCCGACGCCCTCGGGGCGTACGGACCGCTGCCGCTGCCCGCGGTGTTCCAGCTGATCGGCTGCACCGCGCGGGCGCTGCACTCGGTGCACGCCGCCCAGGTCATCCACCGGGACCTCAAGCCCAGCAACATCCTGCTCGGGCAGAACGGCCCCTTCGTCATCGACTTCGGCATCGCGCGGGCCACCGACACCACCCAGCTCACCCGCAGCGGCGGCTTCGTCGGCACCCCGCAGTACATGTCGCCCGAGCACGCCCTCGGCCGGCAGGTCACCCCCGCCACCGACATCTTCGCCCTCGGCCTGATCGCCGCCGTCACCGCCACCGGACGGCACCCCTACGGCGACGGCGCCGGCATCTCCATCGCCGCCTCCATAGCCAACACCCCCCAGCAGGCACCCGACTTGAGCGGCTACCCGGACGAGCTGCGGCCGCTGCTGGAGCGCTGCCTGGCGGCCGACCCCGCCGCCCGCCCCGGACCGACCGAACTCGCCGAGTGGTGCGAGAAGTCCGCCGGCCGCCCCCTGCGCGACTTCGACGGCTGGCTGCCCGCCCCGCTCGCCGAGGCCATCGCCCGGCGCGAGCACCTCGCCCAGACCCCGCCCGCGCCCGCACACTCCCCGGCGGCGCCCGCGGCCCCGGCCCCGCCGGCGTACGCGCCCACCCACACGCCGCCGCCCCAGGCCCCGCCCGGATACGCGCCCACACAGGCCCCGCAGACCGCTCCGCCGGGTCAGCCGGCTGCTCCGTACGTCCCCACCCAGGCGGCGCCCGCGCCGACCCCGGCGGCGTACGCCCCCACCCAGGGCCCCGCCGGGACGGCCCACCCGGCGTACGCGCCCACGCAGGGCCCGGGCAGTGGCCCGTACCCGGCGGCCGCGCCCTACGCCCCGCCCACGGCGTCCGGTGCCCCGGCGGCCCCGGCCGGCGGCCGCGGCCGGAGCAAGGTGCCGCTGATCGCGGGGGCGGGCATCGTGGTGCTCGCCCTGGTGGCGGGCGGCGCCTGGTACGTCACCAGCGGCGGGGACGACAAGGGGGACAAGGACACCCGGGCCACCGGCAGCAGCGACGGCAAGGCCGCGGACGGGGCCAAGAGCAGCCCCTCCGGGCCCGTTGCGGCGAACGGCGGTGCGAAGCCCTCCGCCTCGACGCCGCCCGCCTCCCCGGCCGCCCCCGCCTACACGGTGGTGTTCAAGGACACGCCGCTGAAGATGCTGGGCCCCAGGGCGTTCGGCAAGTACAACGACGTCGACCTCGACTTCCCCAAGGTGGCGCCCTTCATGGAGGGCATCAGCAGCGGCGACCGCGAGATCCAGATGCGTTTCGACGGCGTCCAGACGGACACGCCCTTCGGCAAGAGCAAGGGCATGACCCCGGAGGAGTGCGAGACGGGCGCGGCCACCGACCCGATCCCGAACGACCTCACCAGGGCCGACGTCAACGGAGCGGACAGCCAGATCGCCAAGGGCGACCTGCTGTGCACGGTCACCTCCAAGGGCAACCTCGCCCTGGTCAAGATCGTCGACGTCGAGCCCTCGAACGAAACGCAGTACAACGTCCCGACGTACCGCACCGAGGTCACCCTCTGGAAGCGGAAGAAGTAGGCGGAAGAAGGAGAAGGGGCGGCGGAAGCGGTCCGGCCGGGGCGGGCCGCCGGGGCGATCGGGCGTTTCGCCCGGCCGCCCGGTGCGGCCGCCGCCGGCCGGGCCACGGCGCAGGACGTGCACCGGGCACCGGAGGGCCGGAAGCCGGCCGAGGGCACCCGGATGGGCGCCTGCGGGCGGCGGTGTACGCGCGCGGTCCCCGTCAGGCGCCGCTGACCGCGGCGATGCCGCGGGCCAGGCAGGGGATGCGCTCCGCCTGTATCCCGGCGATGTTGATGCGGCCGGTGGTGGTGCCGTAGATCGCGAACTCGCCGCGCAGCCGCAGCATCTGCTCCTCGTTCAGCGGCAGGGTGGAGAACATGCCCTTCTGGCCGGCCAGGACCGCCGCCAGGGCCGGCCGGCCCAGATCGGCCAGCTGCAGGGTCAGGGCCGCCCGGTTGGCGCGGATCCGGCCCCGCATGGTGTCCAGCTCGGCCTGCCAGGAGGCGCGCAGGGCCTCGTCCTCCAGGATGGTCGCGACGATGGCCGCGCCGTGCTCGGGCGGCATCGAGTAGAGGGTGCGGGCCGCGTTCTGCAGGGCCGTGTCCACGTGGCGGAGCGCCCGCGCGGACGGGCTCAGCACGATGGCGCAGCCGGTGCGGTCGGCGTAGAGGCCGAAGTTCTTGGAGCAGCTGACCGCGATCAGCAGTTCCGGGAGCCGTTCGGCCAGCATCCGGGTGGGGGCGAGGTCGGCCTCCAGGCCGTCGCCCAGCCCGTGGTACGCCAGGTCGACCAGCGGGACCCAGCCGTTCCGCCCGGCCAGGTCGGCGAGGTCCGCCCAGGTCCGGGCGGACGGGTCCACCCCGGTCGGGTTGTGGCAGCAGCCCTGGAGCAGCACGACCTCGTCGCGGCCCGCCTGCCGCAGGTCCTCCAGCATGCCCGCGGCGTCGTGGTGTCCGTCGGCCCCCACCCAGCGGTACGTGCGCACCCGCAGGCCGGCCGCCTCCATGATCGGGCGGTGGTTCACGTAGGCCGGGTCGCTGATCCACACGGTGGTGCCGGGGCGGGTGTGCCGCACCAGGTCGGCGAGCAGCCGCAGGGCTCCGGTGCCGGCGACCGTCTGGATCGCGGTCGCCCGGGCGGCCGGACCGTCACCGGGGACGGCGGCCGGACCGCCGGCCGCGCCGCCGCCGGAGCCGAGCACGGTCCGCAGCATGGCGCGGTTGAAGGCGGTGTTGCCGGACAGGCCCCGGTACTCCTTGGACGCGGACCGGTCCGCCAGCACGATCTCGGCCTCGCGGACCGCACGCATGACGGGCGTGGTGCCCGCCTCGTCGCGGTACACGCCGAGGACCAGGTTCAGCCGCTCGGGGCGGTCGTCGGCACCGTACGCCGCGGTCAGCTCCCACAGCGGGTCCACGGGCGGGGCGGGGAGCAGCTCAAGCATCGGTGGAGACCTCGGTTCGGGTGGCGGGGCCGTCGGCGGGACGGTCGGCGGCGCGGGTGGCGGAAGGATCGGCGGAACGACCGGCGGAACGGTTGGCGAGCAGGACGCCCGCGGTGATGACGGGGACGCCGAGGGCGACGGCGAGGGTCGGGGCCTCGTCCAGCAGCGGGACGGCCAGCAGGACGACGAGCACCGGGCTGAGGGTGCCGATCACGGCGCTGCGCTGCGCCCCGAGCCGCCGGATCGCGAAGGCGTACAGCAGTCCGGCGCACAGGCCGACGCCCAGGCCCTGGACCACGGTGAAGAGGGCGATGTCCGAGGCCGTGGCACTGCCGAGCGAGGTGGGCAGCACCCCGGTGGCCACCAGCAGCGCGATCACCAGGAAGGAGGGGACGCAGAGCAGGCCGATCGACCCGGCCGGGTCGAGGTTCACCTCCTGCAGCCCGACGGTGTACAGCGCCCACAGGCCGCCGGCCAGCAGCAGCATCCCGGAGCCCGCCAGGACGTCGCTGTCGACGGGGACCACGTAGCGCCAGACCAGGGCGAGCACGCCCGCCGCGATCAGCGTCAGGCCGGCGGCCCGGGTGCCGCGGGGGAGTCCGTGCCCGCGGGCCGCCATCATGGCGGAGACGAACAGGGGGACCACGCCGGGGACGATCGACCCGACGAACGCCGCGGAGGTCAGGGAGCCGCCGTACATGGCCGCCAGGAAGAAGGGCACCCCGGCACCGCAGGCGATCTGCAGGGCCGGGCCCGGACGTACGGCGGCGATCTGCCGGCGCCGCCGCCACAGGGCGGGGGCGAGCAGCAGCGGGGGCAGGCCGAAGCGGATCAGGGCCGCGTCGGCGGGCTGCAGGGTGGAGGAGGACAGGGCCCGGGCGCTCAGTGCGAACGCGGCCCAGATCGTCACGGTCGCCAGCAGGGCCAGCAGGCCGGCCGCCTGCGGGGACGGCCCGCGGCGGGCCGGCGCTGCCGCCGGGACTCCTGCCGCCGGGACTCCTGACACCGGAGCCGGCGCCGCAGCCGGCGCTCCGGCCGCTGATGCGTCCGCCACCGTCGCGCCCTTGGTGTCCGCCACCGTCGCGTCTGCCGCTGCTGTCGCGGCTCTCCGCCGCCTGCTCGTCGTCGCGGGCACCGCGCCCCTCCCCGATCACCGGAAGTCGTACGTTTCCGGCCAGTGCCGGAGGCCGTACGGGCGCTGTTCCGCGCCCGTGGGCAACGCTAGGCCCTGGGCCGGGGCAGCCGATTGCCAGTTCTGCCGTCAGAACATACGTTTGGGGCAGGATCTGCCAAAGAGTGGCCGGGAAGCGGCCCGAACCGGCCCGGGAGCACCCATGGACGCCGTAGACCTCCAGATCGTCCGCGAGCTGCAGACGGACGGCCGGCTGTCGAACCAGGACCTCGCCGACAAGGTCCGCCTCTCCCCGTCGCCCTGTCTGCGCCGGGTCCGCCGGCTGGAGGAGTCCGGTCTGATCCGCGGCTACACCGCGATGATCGACCAGGTCGCCTACGGACTGCCGATCACCGTGTTCGTGCGGATCCGGCTGGAGCGGCACACGGCCGAGGCCGTCGCGGCCTTCGAGGCGCACGTGGCCGTGATCGAGCACATCCAGGACTGCTATCTGATGGCGGGGAGCAGCGACTACCTGCTGCGCGTGGTGATCGAGAGCCTGGAGGCGTACGAGGCCCTGGTGCGGACCCGCATCCACGCCATTCCCGGCATCGCCTCGATCGAGTCGAGCTTCGCCTTCGGCAGCGTGAAGCAGTCCCGGACCTACCCCGCCCCTACGGCGACGCGGTGAGGTAGCGGAGCAGGACGACGCCGTTGCCGAAGGTGTGGGTGTCCGCCAGGCCGAGGACGGTGCTGGTGGCCGTCCTCGGGAAGAAGGGCCGGCCGTCGCCCAGGACCACGGGGTGGACGTAGAGCCGGTACTCGTCGATCAGGCCGTGCCGCATGAAGGTGGCCGCCAGGTCCGCGCCGCCGAGCAGGAGGTCCCCGCCGGGTGCCGACTTGAGGGCCTCGATCTCGGCCGGGTCCACGTGCCGGACCACCGTGGTGTTCCACCGCCGGTGTTCCTCCGGGTCCCAGGTCCGGGAGAACACGTACTTCGGCACGGACCGCCAGATCTCCGCGAACTCGGCCTCGGGGGCGCTCAGGTCCGGATCCCGGTCGGCTTCGGGCCAGTACTCCTCCATCAGCTCGTGGGTGACCCGACCGGTGAGGAAGGCGGCCATCCGGGCGCTCAGCTCGTTGAAGTGGGTGTGCAACTCGTCGTCGACCAGGTGCCAGTCGAGCTCGCGGTCGGGCCCTTCGAAGTACCCGTCGAGGGAGACCGACACCGGCAGGATGATCCGTCCCATGGAAGATGAGGATAGGACCGGGCCGTGCCTCCGCGCGGGAGGCGGGCGGCGAACGACGGGAACGGAACGACAGGAGTGGGCGCGATGACCGTGACCGGGGACAGCGGCGTACGGACCGTGCGGGAGGGCCGGACCGGGCGGATCGTCCTGGACCGTCCCGCCGCGCTCAACGCCCTCACCCACACCATGGTGCTGCGGATGACGGAGGCGCTGGACGCCTGGGAGCACGATCCGGAGGTCGTCCAGGTGCTCGTCAGCGGGGCGGGCGGGCGGGGGCTGTGCGCGGGCGGCGACGTACGCGCCTTCCACCGGGACGCCCTCACCGGTGGCACCGGGTCGGTGGACTTCTGGCGGGACGAGTACCGGCTCAACGCCCGGATCGCGCACTACCCCAAGCCGTACGTCGTCCTGATGGACGGCATCGTGATGGGCGGCGGCGTGGGCGTGTCGGCCCACGGGAACGTCCGGATCGTCACCGAGCGCTCCCGCGTGGCCATGCCCGAGACCGGCATCGGCTTCGTCCCGGACGTCGGCGGCACGTGGCTGCTCGGCCGGGCCCCCGGCGAGCTCGGCACCCACATGGCCCTCACCGGGACCGCGGTGGGCGCCGCCGACGCGCTGCTGTGCGGGCTCGCCGACCACTTCGTGCCGTCGGCCCGGCTGCCGGAGCTGGTCGCCGGGCTGGGCCGGGGCACGGCCGACGGGCTGGGGCGGCGGTACGCCGGGACCGCCCCGGCGGGGGAACTCGCCGCCGCCCGCGAGTGGATCGACCCCTGCTATTCCGCCGGCACCGTCGAGGAGATCGTGGAGCGACTGCTCGCCCACGGGGCGCCCGCCGCCAAGGAGGCGGCCGAGTCGATCCTGGCGAAGTCGCCCACCGCCCTGAAGGTCACCCTGGCCGCGCTGCGCCGCGCCCGCACGCTCGGCACCCTGGAGGAGGCGCTGGAACGGGAGTTCGCGGTGTCCTGCGCGGCCCTGCGGGGTCTGCCCGACATGGTCGAGGGCATCCGTGCCCAGGTGATCGACAAGGACCGCAACCCGCGCTGGTCCCCGGCCACCCTCCAGGAGGTGGACGGGGCGACCGTGGCGGCCCTCCTCACTCCGGGCTCGGGCTCCACGGCCGACGGCCCCGGCCACGAGCGGGTGTTCCCCCGCACCTGAGGCGGCGGCTCCGGGCCGGAACCGGGTGACTCCCGACCGGGTGGGGCGGGCGTTGGGCCGTGGGGGTGATCGCGTATCGACTCTTCGATCCACAACCAGTAAGGTAAGGCTTACCTTTAACGGGTTGGCGTGTTCGCGACCATGCGGCACGGGACGGGAGTCGTTGTGGTGCAGCACGAGGAGAGCCGATGACCACGGCCACCACCGGGGTCGCGGCGGCGGTCGCCGATCCGGCCGCGTCCACCCCCTCCGCGTCCACCGCCTTCGGGTCCACGGCCTCCGCGTCCACCGCGTCCACCCCCTCCGCGTCCGCGACCGGGCTCCTCGCCCTCGGGTACCGGCGCCTGGTCGCCACCTGTGAAGACCTCGACGCGCGGATCGCGCGGCCCGGCTCCGCCGAATGGGCCGACGCCCTCGCCCCCGCGGACGGCCCGGCCGAACTGGACGCGTTCATCGGGGCCGAGGCCGCCCGCATCCGCGAGGCCACCGGCCACGAGCCGCGCGGCGACGCCGCCGCCTCGCGGGCGCTGAACCGCCACCTCTGGGGCGTCAGCCTGCTGATGAGCGGCATCTGGTACCTGGAACGCCGCGTGCCGCGCATCAAGCCCCGCGAGATCCGCTGCGACCGGACCACCAACAGCCTCCGGGTACTGCCCGGTTCGGCCTTCGCCTGTCTGCCGGACGACCCCGCCGCCGGCCTGCGCGGCGCCCGCGTGGTGGCCGACGAGGAAGCCCTGCGTGCCGAACTGCGGGCCGCCGTCGCCGACCACGCGCGCCCCCTGCTGGCGGCCATCGGCCCGCACACCCGGCGCGGCCCACGGGCCTCGTGGGGCATGGCGGCCGACTGTCTGATCTCCGGCATCTGGTACCTGGGCCGGACGCTGGGCCAGGAGGAGCGGGCCGTGCAGGCCGCCACCGAACTTCTTCCGGAGGCGATCCCGCCGTTCCCCGGCGGCGCCGGCTTCCGCCTCCTGGCGGGCCGTGAGGGGACGCAGCACCGCACCCGCACCCGGCTCGGCTGCTGCATGTACTACACCCTCCCCGAAGCCCGTGCCTGCCAGGCGTGCCCCCGCACCTGCGACACGGAGCGCCTGCGCCGGCTGGAGGAAGAGGACTGACCCGGACCGGTCCGGCGCCCGGTGCGCCGGGATCCGTCCCCCGTTCCGCCGCGACCTGGCCCCGTTCCGCCCCGATCCGGCCCGGTTCTCCCCCGACCCGGGCCGGATCCGGGCCCCTCCGGAAGACACCCCCTAGCGGTAGCCGGTGGTGTCGGCAGGGAGGCCCGGGTCCTGGACCTCCACCAGGTACCGCCAGGCGTCCGGTCGGCTGCCGTCCAGGTCCGTGAAGCCGTACTCACGGGCCAGCTGCCCGCTCGACAGGGACCGCCCGTTCCAGCGGGCGACCTCCGGGTCGGCGGCCAGGGCCGCCACCGCACGGCCGACGTAGGACGGCGTCTCCGAGATCGCGAAGTGCGGGTTCCGCCGGCAGGCGTCCCGCCAGTTCTCCTCCGTCACGCCGTACGCCTCCAGCATGCGCTCCGAGCGCAGCCAGCCCGGGGTCAGCGCCACCGCCGTCGCACCCCGCGGCCCCAGCTCGTGCCCGAGCGCGTAGCCCATCCGCAGCACCGCCGACTTGGCGAGGTCGTAGAAGAACGACACCCGGTAGTTCGACCGGTTGTACTCCTCGGTCCCGTCCGTCACCTCCACCACCAGGCCGCCGCCGCCCGGCGTGCGCAGCAGCAGCGGCAGCGCGAAATGGCTGGTGACCGCATGGGTCTCCACGGCCAGGCGGAGCAGCCGCAGCCCGTTGTCCAGGTCGTGCTCCCAGACCGGGGCATCCCATTCGAACAGCGGGTCCCCGCCCCAGATGTCGTTCACCAGCACGTCCAGCCGCCCCTGCTCGGAGTCGATCCGGGCGACCAGCGCCTCCACCCGGGCGTGCTCCAGGTGGTCGCACACCACCGGGACGCCCCGCCCGCCCGCCGCGGTGACCAGTGCGGCGGTCTCCTCCACCGTCTCCGGGCGGTCGTACTCCGACCGCCGGCCGGTGGTGCTGCGCCCCGTCACGTACACCGTCGCGCCGGCCGCGCCCAGCTGCACGGCGATGCCCCGGCCCGCGCCCCGGGTTCCCCCGGCGACCAGGGCGACCTTGCCCTTCAGAGTTCCAGACATGCCGCGAGCCTACGGCCGGGGCCCGGCGGGCGCCGGGAGCCGCGGACGGGGCCGTGGCCGGGTCTCACCCGGTCGGCGGGAGGAACCGCTCGGACTTGAGGGCGAGTTGACGCGCGAAGTAGGCGGGGGCGTCGTCGGGCCGCATCCGGGCGAGCGTCACCATCGCCGTGATGATGGTGTCCGCGACCTCGTCGTGGACGTCCTCCCAGCTGTGCGAGGTGCCCTTGCGCGGGTTCGTGCCGCGCGCTCCCATCACGGCCTGGGCCGCCTCCCCGAACTCCTCCCCGATCTTGAGGACTTGGAGCGTCCACTGCTCCTCGGGGGAGACCCCGCGGCCGGCGTCCCGGGTTGCGAAGGTGTCGGCCAGTGCGGCGATCGTCTTCCACGCGTCGTGCATGACCGCGAGCCTACTCCCGGCCCGCCCGCCCCCGCCCCGGCTCCGGACCCCGCCCGCGCCCCCGCCCTCGTACGGGCGCCAGGACAGCCAGCACCGCCAGTACGGCCGTCAGGCCCGCGGCCGCCGCGGACAGGGCCGCGTACGGTCCCCACAGCGTCCACGCGGCCCCGAACAGCAGGGAGCCGCCGAACCGGGCCAGCGCCTGGACCGTCTGCAGCACGGCGAGACCGGTGGTCCGCAGCCGCTCGGGCAGCAGCGGCCCGGCCGCCGCCATCAGCACGCCGTCGGTGGCCGCGTAGAACATGCCCAGCAGCGCCGGCACGCCCAGGGCCGGCGGAAGTCCGGACGGGACCGGGGCCAGCACCAGCAGGCACGCCCCGAGCAGCAGCACGTGCCCGCCGAGGAAGACCCGCCCCCGCCCGAACCGGTCCGCGAGCCGCCCGGCGGGCAGCGCGCACAGCAGGAACCCGGCCGCGGTGGCCACCGGGAGCAGCGGGAACCAGGCGGCCGGCAGGTCCAACCGCCGCTGCAGCAGCAGGTAGAGGAAGGAATCGCTGACGGTGACCAGTCCGAGCACTGCGGCGGCCAGACAGAGCCGCCACAGGCCCGGGATCCCGGCCAGGGTCCGCAGCGCGGGGAGCGGGGCCCGGGCGGCCGCCGGCGCGGGCGCCTCCCGTACGAACAGGGCCAGCACCACCACGCCCAGCACCGCGAAGCAGAAGCTGACCGTGAACACCGCCTCGTAGGCGTCCACCGCCACCCACAGCACGCCGAACGCGGCGAGCGGGCCCAGCAGGGCGCCCGCGGTGTCCATCGCCCGGTGCACGCCGAAGGCCCGGCCCTGCTCGCCGGGCGGCGCGGCCAGCGAGATCAGCGCATCGCGCGGGGCGGTGCGCAGGCCCTTGCCGGTGCGGTCGGCGGCCAGCACCGCCGCCACCGCCCAGGGGGTGGTGACGGCGAGCAGACCCGCCTTGCAGACGGCGGACAGGGCGTAGCCGGTCCCGGCGACCAGCTTGTGCCGCCGGGTCCGGTCCGCGAGGTGCCCGCCGGCCAGCCGGAACAGTGCGGTGGCGCCCTGGTGGAGCCCGTCCAGGGCGCCGAACGCGAGCGGGGACATGCCGAGTCCGGCCATCAGGTACAGCGGCAGGACGGCGGTGACCATCTCCGCGGAGACGTCCGTGAGCAGGCTGACCAGGCCGAGTGCGAGCACGGTGCCGGGCACCGTGCCGCGGCGGGCGGTCCGTACGGGGATGCCCCGGGCGGAATCCGCCGCCCGGCCTGCGGACAGGTACACGGAGATCTCCTTCGGGCGGGGTGCGGCTAGAACCAGTTGACGGTCAGCTGGAACGCGGCGGACGCCGTGGCTCCGGTGGAGTCGGTGGCGGTCGCGGTGATCTGGACGGTTCCGTTCGCCCAGGGTTTTCCGCTGATGCGGCCGGTGTTCTGGTCGATGGTCAGGCCCCAGGGGAGTCCGGTGGCGCCGTACTTGAGGGGTGTCTTGCCGCCGGTGGCGGTGATCTGGACGGTGCAGGACTGGTTGAACTTGCAGGTCTGCGGGCCGGGGTTGGTCACCTTGAGGTCACCCGGAGCGGGTGTCGGGGTCGGCGTCGGCGTCGGAGTTGGCGTGGGTGTCGGGGTGGGTGTCGGGGTCGGCTCGGTGCCCGCGGTGAACACCTCGGTGATCGGCTGGACGTTGGCCGCGTTGCCCGCGTGCGCCGTGCCGAACAGGTCCTCGAAGGTGCGCAGCAGATGGTGGTGGTTGAAGGCGGTGGAGTACGTGCCGGTCTTGACGCGCGCGCCGTGGAACACGGTGGCGATCTGGTTGGAACCGAGGTAGTTGTCCTCATCCCAGGTAAGCACCAGCAGGCTGTTGTTGTTCTTCGCCCACTGCGCGTACGCGTCGATGTTGTTCTTCGTCCAGGTGTCACCGGTGGACACCGAGCAGGAGTGCATGTCGTTGCACTGGTTCGGCACGACGAACGACAGGTCGGGCAGGGCCGCGAAATTCCCCTGGGGGAACTGCGCCCACGTCTTCCCGGTGTTCAGCGGCACGTTCTTGAAGGCGAACCACGGGTTGTGCTTCTGCGCGTACTGGCCGTTGGTGCACGCCGTCGAACCCTCGCTCGGCAGGTCCTCGTTGTACGTGGCGAAGGTCTTGCCCGCAGCGATCAGCTCCTGCCCCAGGTTGGCCGCGGTCATCGACTGCGGGGTGTAGCAGCCGTCGCCCGTGATGCCCTGGGTGGACCCGGAGAACAGGTTGAAGTAGTTCGGCTGGCTGGGGTGGGTGAGGGCCTTCATGCCGGTCAGGCTGGCCCCTCCGTTCGCGAGCTGGTTGATGTACGGCGCGTTGCCGCTGCCGATGATCTCGCCGTACTGCTTGTTCTCGTAGACGACGACCACCACGTGGTCGTACGCGGGCAGTGCGGCGGCCGCCGAGGCGGACACGGCCGTACGGGCGCCCGAACCGGTCTCCGCCGCCTCGGAGTTGGCCACCGTGAAGGCGCCGAGCAGACCGAAGGTCCCGAGCGCGGCGACGGCCGCCGTCCGCCAGTGGGTGCGGCCGCGCCGTCTCGGCGGCGGGGGCGGCTCGTGGGGTGCGGGATGTGACGGTGCGTCTGGCATGAGGGGTTCCTCCGGGTTCCTTGTTCCTTGGATTCCGATTCGGTGATGTGCGATCTGTGGGGGTCTCCCGGCGCTCATTCCTCCCGTCGGGCGGCTCCGGCCACCGGGACGTTCAGGAAGCGGGGCACGGGTCGGCCCCGGCCGCGGAAGTCCGCGGCCACCCCGGCCCGTACCGCCGCCACGCGTTCCTCCGGCAGCAGCACCAGGACGCTCCGGCCGCTGCGTCTGCCGGGCGCCCATGCGGCCGGTGCCCCGGCCCGGCGGACGAGCTCCACCGCCCGCCCGAGGTCCGCGGCCCGGTCCGCCGGAGCACCGCGTACGGCCATCAGCACCAGCCGCGCCCCGGACCCCGGCGGGTCGAACGGCACGTACCGCCGGCGCCCGCCCGGCTCCAGCAGCAGGGCCCGGCCGGGCCGGGCGAACAGCACCGCGCGGCGCAGCCCGTCGTCTCCCCCGGCGGGGCCGGGGGGCAGCGCCTCCGCCAGCAGGGCGGCCAGTTCCGCCCGGTCCGGTTCGGTGCCGGCCGGCCCGTGTACGCCGGCCACGGCGAGCGCGACCGCGCAGTCGGCCGGCTCGGCCGTGGCCAGGCCGGCCGCGGGGGTCAGGGCGCCCTGCACGTGCAGGTCCGTACCGCCGCGACCGTGGCCGGCCCGGGCCAGGGCCCGCAGCAGGGCGTACGTCCGGGCGGCCCAGTCCGGGATCCCGTCGGGCGGCGGGCCGTCCAGGGCCAGCGGCAGGTCGCAGCTGTGCGCGGGGTGGCTGAGCGAGCTGAGCCGGACCAGGCCGTCCTCGCGCGGGGCGGCGGCCGCGGCGACCGGCCACCCGGCCGCCGCGACCCGCTCCGGCCCCGGGGCCGGACCGAGCCGGAAGGCGTGCGGGGCGCTCCACACGGCGGCCGGCCGGCGGCCGTGCGCTGCCTCCAGGGCGTATGCCGCCAGCCGGAACAGCGGGTCGGCGGTGGCCCGGCGGGCGAGGTCGGGCGCCGGGTCGGGGGCAGGCCCGGACGCGAGCCCGTACGCGGTCCCGGACGCGGGTCCGTGCGCGTACGCGGGTGCGGGCCCCGGGCTGCGCCTGGCGTCGGCGGGCACGGGCCTCACCCCTCGTCCTTGCGGGCCAGTACGCGGTACGCGTTCCCGCCGTCGGTGCGCCGGGCGGCCGCCCCGCGCAGCCGGTCCAGTACGGCGGCGACGGCGAAGCAGGGCGCCGCGGCGACCCGCACCAGACGGCCCGCGGCACGCCGGCGCAGGCCCGCCGGGGCGGCCCACGGCGTGCCGGTCTCGGGCACCAGCCGGGTCACGGCCAGCGCCACCGCGCCGACGAACTCATTGGCCTGGTGGGCCGCGCCGTGCTCCTCGGCGAGCACCGTGAACCCGCGGTCCGCGAGGGCCTCGCGCAGATTGCCGGCCGGGACGAGGTGCTGGTGCTGCGGCTGGAACCACGGCAGCCAGAGCTGCCGCAGCAGGTCGGCCATCCGGGACTCGGGATCGGGCACCTCGACCATCAGGTGCCCGCCGGGCACGAGCACCGCGGCCGCCGCGTCCAGTTCGGCCAGCGGATCGCGGGTGTGCTCCAGGTAGTGGTACATGCTCACGACCTCGTACTGGCCGGCCAGCTTCACCGCGAACTCCGGGAACTGGCCCTGGAATCCGGTGCCCACCCAGCCACGCAGCTCGGCCCCGCGCACCCCGTCGCCCATGTCCAGCCCGTCGAAGCGGGTCTCCGGCCACACCGAGCGCGCGGCGTTGCAGAAGTGCCCGTGGCCGGTGCCGACGTCCAGCCAGCCGGCGGGACCCGCGGCCGGCACGTACGGGCGGATCATCTCGGCGCGCTCGCGGTAGGTCGTGCCCATCCCGCCGAACACCGTGTCGGCGTCGGCCCCGCCCCGGCCGGCGTAGAAGTCCCGGTAGTAGAAGTCCAGCCCCTCGGGGGTCAGCCGCGGGTTCTGGAAGACATGACCGCAGTCGGCACACCGGTCGAGGCGGAACCGGCCCGGCTTGCCCTGGAGTTGGTCGGGCACCTCGTGCACCCGGACGGTGAGCTGCCCGGAGCCGCACCACGGGCAGTCGCAACGGCGGGACTCCAGGAAGCGTTCGGTGCCGGCGGCGATGTCGGCACGGTAGGCGGCCTCCTCGGCCGCACTCGCGATCGGGTGGTGCCGGTCGGGCGTGGTGGCCGCGTCGTACGCCGTACGGAGGGCCCCGCGCAGGGACAGCAGCGGCCGGGCGGCGGTGGCACCGAGCAGACCGGCGGGCCGCAGGGCTCCGCCCTGGGCGCCCTGGGCGCCCTTTGCGCCCGGCGATCCCGGTACGCCGGGTGCGCCGAGCGAGCCCGGCCGGCCCAGGACGGCGTACGGCTGGAGCCAGTACAGGGCGGCCGCCGCCGCACCCCAGCGGCGGTGCCGCCGCCGGACGCAGAGGACGGCGAGCAGCCCGAGGCCGGCCAGCCGGGCGGTGGTGAGCAGCCCGACGGGGAGGTTCTGCGCGCGCAACTCGGCGGCCCGGTCCACCGACCGGAGGTCTCCCCGGCCGAGCCGGGGAGCGACGGCGATGCCGGTGGCGTCCGGCGCGAACTCCTTGAGCCGGCGGACCAGGGCGTGCAGTCCCGCGCCGTCCGGGCGGCCGGACGGACCGCCGCCACCGCCGGGCCCGCTGTCATCGGGCCCGCCTCCGCTGCCGTCGGCGCCGGCGCGCAGCAGCAGGTCCTCGGCGACGAGGACGGCGCAGCCCGCGCTGCGCCCCTCGGCCAGCCGGTCCCGGCGGTAGGCCGCCGGGTCCACCAGCCGGAGCAGCCCGAGCGCGCCCTCCGCATCCAGGTCCCCCGGGACGAGGTCCAGGACCTGCAGCCCCTCGCGCTCGGCGTGGGCGCAGGCGGCGAGGAACGTCCCCGGGTCCGGCTCCACCCCGTCCGCGGTGATCAGGCGCCAGCCCGCGGGGCGCGGAGCCGCCGGAGCCGCGCCCCGCGCGGTGCCCGCGGGCAGGCCGGGTTCGCCGCCCGTTCCCGGGCCGGGCAGCACCGGGAGGGCGCGCAGCCGCAGCCGGGACCGTACGGTGCCTGCGGCGAGGGCGGCGATCACGGCCAGCGGCAGCCAGGGGACCGACGGGACGGACGGGACCGATGGGAGCGGCGGGCGGGCCGGGCCGTGCGGGCGGAACGGGAGGCGGCCCCGGCCGGCCAGGCCGGGGGAGCGGAACGACGGGGTCATGCGAGCTTCTCCAACCGGTCGGCCGCGGCGGCGGCACCGCCCGCGGCGGCGAAGGACGCCTGGACGCGCCGTGCGCCCCGGCGGTGGACCGGGTCGTCCAGGACGGCCGTGATCGCGTCGCGGAGCTCCTCGGCCCGGGTCCGGCCGAACCGGACCCGCAGGCCCGCACCCGCCGCGACGACCTGCTGGGCCACGAACGGCTGGTCGTCCCGGATCGGCGCCACCACCAGCGGCAGGCCGTGCGCGAGCGCCTCGCAGACCGTGTTGTGGCCGCCGTGGGTGACCACCGCGTCCAGGTGCGGCAGCAGGTCGAGCTGCGGCACGGTGTCCTGGAGCAGCGTGCCCTCCGGCAGCGGTCCGGGCACCAGCGCGGGCGGGGCGGCGAGCACCAGCTGTACGCCGTCCGCCGCCAGCCGCTCCGCCGCGCCGGCCACCGCGGCGTAGAACCGGCCGCCCGCCTCGCGGTTGAGGGTGCCCAGCGACACCAGCACCCGGCGGCGGCCCGGGTCCAGGAGCTGCCAGGGGAAGCCGGGGGACGGAGGGCGGGAGCCGAAGGCCGGGCCCACGAAGGCGTAGTGGTCGGGGAACTCCCGCTCCGCGCCCACGAGTTCGGGGGTGGAGAACACCAGGACCAGCCGCTCCGAGAACCGAGGGTCCCAGCCGGACCCCGGGCCGGTACCGGGGACGGTCGTGGGGACGGAGCCGGAGAGGCTCCCGGGGACGGAGCGGGGACCGGAGCCGGAACCGTCCGCCTCGAACCCGGCGAGCAGCGCGGAGATCCGGCCCGACACCCACTCGCCGACCTTGGGGAACCCCTCGAAGGGCCCCGTCAGCTCGGCCGAGGTGCTCGCCGAGGTCGCCCAGGGGACACCGAGCCGCCGCGCCACCACCGGTCCGGCGAGTGCCTGCTGGTCGGCGACCACCACGTCCGGGCGGAACGCCCGGACGGCCTCCGTCACCCCCGGAACCATGGCCCGGGCCAGCGGCACCAGGGCCTCGTCCCACAGGAACCGCAGCGCCGCCACCCCGCGCAGGTCGCGCCACCGCTCGTGCAGGGCCGCGTAGCCGCCGCCGGTCGGTTCACCGGCGGGCAGCACCCGGGCGTGCGAGGGCAGCAGCCCGGCCAGTACGCCGTACGGGCCCGCCCAGGCCACCCGGTGGCCGCGGGAGGCGAGTTCGGACCCCACGGCAACGGTCGGATTCACGTGTCCGGCCAGGGGCGGGACGACGAAGAGCACCTTCACGGCACCAGCTCCTCCATCATGTCGGCGACGGCATCGAGATGGGCGAGGACGGACTTGCGCAGGGCGCCGCTGGTCTCCTTCAGGACGTCGTGTCCGAGGCCGGGCAGGATCTCCACCGTGCAGCGGGGCGCGCAGCGGGCCATCTCCTCGGCCCCCGCCACGAGTTCGGAGTGTTCGCCGCACACGATGAGGACCGGGCAGTGCAGCCGGGCGTAGTCGGCCGGGGTGAAGGTGCGGCCGGCGGCGATGTCGTCGATGAGCGTGGTCCGGTTGAGCAGCTCGTCGGCGATGGCGGTCAGGTTGGCGGCCTTGCGCAGCCGCAGCGAGCGCAGCTCCGCCGGGACGGGGCTGTCCTCCAGGCTGAGCGCGGCGGCCGACAGGGTGTCGACCATGTTCTCCACCCACGGTCCGCTCAGCGGAGGTTCCAGCAGGGTCAGCCCGGCCACCAGGTCGGGCCGGGCCAGCGCGGTGTGCACGGCGAGGGTGCTGCCGTAGCTGTTGCCGACCAGGTGCACGGGCCGAGGCCCTCCCCGGCCCCGGTCCTCGCCCCGGTCCTCCCCGTCGAGGGCGGTGAGGAGGGCCAGCAGGTCCCGTACGGCGGTGCCGGCGTCGTAGCCGGTGGCCGGGCGCTCGGTGCGGCCGTGCCCGCGCAGGTCGTAGAGGAGCACCTCGTGTCCGGAGCGGGCCACCGGTACGGCGAGCGGGCAGTAGAAGGAGGACAGGTTGTCCACGACCAGTCCGTGCAGGAACACCACGAGGGGCCGGCGGGGGTCCGCTCCGGGCGGCGCGGGGAGCCGCTGGACGTGGAAGCGGAGGGAGTTGGCGGCGGTCTCGGCCATGACGGGCTCAGCCGGCCGCGCGGGTCAGGGCCGCATTCGTCACCCGGCCGATGTGGGCGACGAGTTCGCCGACCGACATGGCCAGGATCGCCTCCATGTCCTTCTCGGCGAGGAATCCCATCAGGTCGACGTCCGCGCCGTAGCGTCGGTGCAGTTGCTCGGCCAGGGCGACGAACTCGATGCTCTCCAGGGCCAGATCGTCGTTGAAGGTGGTGCTCATGCCGACCTCCTCGGCCAGAAGGAACTCGTCGCCGACGATTTCCACGAGCATGCGGGTGATCTCGCCGAGGATCGCGGCGCCGATGTCGGCGCTGGTGTCGGTGTCGGTGTTGGAGTCGGCGTACGGGTCAGGGGCAGATGCCATGGCTGGTCTCCGTCACGGTCGGTGCACTGTCATGGGGAAGAAGTCGGTCGGGGGCGGGACGGGCGCCGCCGGCGCCGGGACCGCGGTCCAGGCGACGACGTGCTCGGCCGGGGACCCGTGGAGCGCGTGCAGGACCCCTGTCCGTACGAGGTGCCGGCCGCCGGCGGGGGAGAGCACCAGCAGCGAGTCCGCGTCCGGGCCCGCCACGACGGCCCATTCCCGCGGCCGGCCGCCGATCCCGGCCCCCTCCGCCTTCGCAGCGGCCTCCTTGGCGCACCACAGCGCGGTCAGCGCGGCCGCCGGACCGAGACCGTCCCGGGCGGCCAGCTCCTCGGCCAGCCGCAGTTCGCCCGGGCCGAGCGCGACCCGGGCCAGGGCGGCGGGATCGGCGGCCGGGGTCTCGACGTCGATCCCGACCGGCCGGTGGCGGTGCGCGAGGGCCACGGCCACCCGGTCCTTGTGCGCGATGGACAGCCGGAACCCGTCGGCCAGCGGCCCCTGCGGGACGGGTCGGCCGTCCGGCGCGTTCACCACGGGCACCTCGGCGGGGAACACCGGGCCGGCGCCGCCGTCCCACAGCAGCTGCCGCAACGCGTCCTTGGCCGCGATCCGGCCCAGCAGCCAGGAGGGGCGGGCGCGCGGCGACAGCCGCTCGTACACGGCGCGTTCGGCGGCACCCAGGTAGCGGCGCATCACCAGCTCCTGCGAGGCGGGGTCGGTCCACCGGCGGCGGGCCGCGCACCAGCCGCCGGGGCGGGGCTCGCCGATCCCGCAGACCTCCGGGGTGAACTTCATCGGCCAGACCCGCTCGTCGGCGGCGAACCGGCGGTACGTCCACCCCTCGATCCGGGCCAGCACCGGACCGGGCCCGCCGCCCTCGCCGATCCCGGTCAGCTCGACGTCGCCGCGCACGGTGAGATCGCGCACCTCACGGACCCGGGCGGTCGCCCGGACCAGCCGGCCGGGTGCCGGGGGCGGGCCGTACCACCGGATCCGGTCCACGGTGGCGGGGAAGACCAGCCGGTCCACGGGCAGCCGCAGCTGCATCCAGTGGCCGAACAGCTGGCCGGCGGCATCGAGGAGCGCTCCGGGTGCGGGCAGCGCGCGGAGCACCCCGCGGATGCCGTCGGCGGCGACGGCATCCACCCGGTGCACCCCGGCGAAGCCGGGACCGTGGAACATCCACCGGTCCCGGTACAGCGCCTCGGCACTGACGGGCGCGGGCTGCTCGCCCCGCAGCGGCGCGGGGTCCGCCGGGGGCGGCCCCGCCGGTACGCCCCCCGCGGGATCGCCCAACACCACGACGACGTGCGCGAACCCGCCGAACTCCACGCGCACCCGCCGCACGCGCTCGCCGGCGGACCGCTCGGACCGCTCGGACCGCTCGGACCGCTCCGGCCGGACGAGGAGCTCGACCTCGGCGGCGGGCTCGACGGCGAGCCAGCGCAGCGCCCGCACGTCCTCATACCCGATGACGGCGCTGCCGCTGCCGCCGCTCCCACTACCGCCGGTACCGCCGGGGTACGCACTCCGCGCCGCATCGGCGGCGAGCTCCAGCATGGTGGTCATGGGCACCACCGGGAAGCGGTCCGAATCCTCCGCCCACCCGTCGGGCTGCTCGTACACGCAGTGATCGCGCACGTAGGGCAACTCCTGCAAGGACAACCGAACCCGCTTCCGGACCCCGCCCACCGACTCCGTCCGGACCCCGCCCACCGACTCCGTCCGGGTCCCGCCCACGGACTCCGTCCGGGTCCCGCCCACCGGCTCCGTCCGGGTCCCGCCCACCGGCTCCGTCCGGGTCCCGCCCACCGGCTCCGTCCGGGTCCCGCCCACGGATTCCGTCCGGGTCCCGCCCACGGATTCCGTCCGGGTCCCGCCCACGGATTCCGTCCGGGTCCCGCCCACGGACTCCGTCCGGGTCCCGCCCACCGACTCCCTCCCGGCCCCGCCCGGCGATTCCGTTCCGGGCCGCCGCGCGGGCCCGTTCCGGCGACCGCCGGTGCCCGCCACCCGGCCGGCCTCCGTCTCCGATCCGGCCTCCGACACCCCGGCCGCCCGGTCCCCACCGGGACCGATGTCCAGCGCGGAGAGCAGCACGGGCGCGGGAAGCCCCCGTCCCACCCCCGCCCCGGCGCCTGCCCCAGCCCCGGCCGGTGGCGGGGGTGCGGGACGGGCCCCTTCCCCCGCCAGGGCCGACGGGCGCGGCCCGCCGGTACCGGCCTGGGCCCCCGCCCGTGCCCCGGTCCCTGTCCGGGCTCCTGCCTGTGCCCCGGCCCCATCCAGTGGCGGGGGTGCGGGCAGAGCCCGTTCCAGCGGCGCGGCTGACGGGTTTGGCCCGTCGGCCCAGGCCTGGGCAGCTGCCGCCCATCCCTCTGCCCCGGCCCCGGCCGTTGCCCCGGTGCCGGCCGGCGGCCGGGTCGCGGGGGTCCCGGGGGCGGAGCCCGCCGGGTTTCGGGAAGGGGCGGGGTGGGGGAGATCCAGCTCCGTCCCCAGCCGGACCAGCGGCGACCCCAGGTCCAGCACCACCTTGAGCGGCGGTTTGCCCTGCCGCCCGGACGGGCTCGGCGCAGCCGCCCGAGCCGGTGTCGGCCCCGGGCCGGACGGAGTGGCGCGCGCCGCCCCCACGGAGGCCACGGGGGCAGCGGGCGCCGCTCCGTCCGGGCTCGCGGCCGGGCTTGAGTCCGGGCCTGCCGCCGGGCCAGAAGTCGGGCTCGCGCTCGCGCCCGCGTCCGGGCTTGCGCCCGCGTCCGGGCCAGCGGTCGGGCCCGCGTCCGGGCCTGCGTTCAGGCCAACGGCCACGCCTGCGGGCGGCGCCGTCGGCGCGCTCAGTCGGGCGAGGGCCGGCGCCAGCCCCTCGGCCCAGAGCGCCGCCGCGGCCCGGCGCAGGCCGGCCAGTCCCGCCCCCACCCCCACCGCCACGTGCCCGCGGCCGCGCAACGTGTCCTCCACGAACCCCGGCAGTCCCCCCGGCCCCGCCACCACGAAGCCCCGCACGCCCGCCTCCTCGTACAGCCGCAGCGTCAGCCCCCGGAAGTCCACCGGTTCCAGCAGGTGCCGGACCACCAGCTCCCGTACGCCGTCCGCCGAGGTCGGGTACGGCGCGCACGTGGTCGCCGACCACACCGGCACCGCCGGCGGCAGCCGCAGCGGCAGCCGTTCGAAGGCCCGCCGCACCTGCCCCAGGTACGGCTCCCACATCGGCGTGTGGAAGCCCGACCGGAACGGCAGTTCCTGCCCCAGCACCCCCTCCGCCCGGAGCCTCCGCAGCACCTCCGCCACCGGCTCCGGTTCACCGCACACCACCGACTGGTGGGGGCAGTTGTCGTGACTGAGGACCACCCGGTCGCCGAGCCCGTGCAGCGCTGCCTCCGCCTGCTTCGCCCCGCACCCGAGGGCCGCGTAGACCAGGTCGGGTACCTCCAGCGAGTCCGGCCGCAGCGAGCCGAGGAAGGTGTCGACGGCCTCCCGCGGATACAGGCCGGCGACCACCATCGCCGCCCACTCGCCCAGGCTGTGCCCGGCCAGGACGTCCGGCTCCACGCCCAGCGAGGCGAGCGCGGACGCCGAGAACCGGCCCACCGCGATCGCGTCCAGCGCCCGTTCCATCAGGGCTCCGCCGCCCGTCAGCGCGGGCCGGGGCAGCCCCAGCCGCTCCGCGACGTCGTCGACCACCGGCGCGAACTCCGGTTCCAGGCCCGGGAAGAGGAGCGCGACGCGGCCCCGCCCCGGCCCCAGCAACGGGTCGGCGGTGAACCAGACGTCGCCCCGGCCGCGCCACGGCCGTCCCCGCGCCACCACCTTCGCGGCCAGCGCCATCCGCTGCCGGGTCGGCCCGGCGATCGCCAGCCGGCACGGGCCGTCCCCGGGACGGACGGGCGGTCGTACGGACCCCGACCCGGACCCGGACCCGGACCCGGACCCGGACCCCGACCCGGACCCGGCTGCGGCCGAGGCCGCCGCCAGCAGGTCCGCCAGCTCCTCCACCGTGTCCGCCGCCAGCAGCAGTACGTCGTCCAGGGCGCCCGGCCCCGACACGGGCACCGGCTCCGGCGTCGCATCCGTTCCCCCGCCCAGCGGCAGGAACCGGCGTACCGGCGGGGGAGGCGCGACCGCCACCGCGCCCGGAGCCTCCTCCAGCACCGCGTGGGCGTTGATCCCGCCGAACCCGAACGCGTTCACCCCGGCCCGCCTGGGCGCCGCGCCCCGCTCCCACGGCTCGGACTCGCGCAGCAGCCGCATCCGGGTGCGGGCCAGCAGTTCGTGCGGCTCGTCCACGTGCAGGGTGGGCGGCAGCACCCCCTCGTGCACCGCCAGCGCGGCCTTGATCAGTCCGGCCATGCCGGACGCCTGCATGGCGTGCCCCAGCATGGACTTCACCGATCCCAGCCCGACCCGGCCCGGTCCGACCGCTCCCTTGTCGCGGTCCCGGTCCCCGTCCCGGTCCCGGTCGTACCGGTCCCGGTCCCCAGCCGAAGGGCCGCCGAACACCCGGGCCAGCGTCTCCAGTTCGGCCGCGTCCCCGACCGGTGTCCCCGTCCCGTGCGCCTCCAGCAGCCCCAGCGCGTCCGCGGCCCGCGGGTCGAGTCCCGCTTCCCGCCAGGCCCGTTCCAGCGCCCGCACCTGGCCGTCCACGAGCGGGCTCATCAGGCTCGCGGCCCGCCCGTCACCGGACACGCCGGTGCCGCGGATCACGGCGTAGATCCGGTCGCCGTCCCGTTCGGCGTCCGCCAGCCGCTTCAGCAGCACCACCCCGGTGCCCTCGGACAGCAGGGTGCCGTCCGCCCGTCGGTCGAACGGCCGGATCCGCTCGCTCGGGCTGAGCGCCCGCAGCTGCGTGAACACGCTCCACAGCGTGGCGATGTGGCAGTGGTGGACCGCGCCCGCGACCACCGCGTCGCACCGGCCGGTGGCCAGCAGCCCCACCGCCTGGTCCACGGCCAGCAGCGAGGACGCGCACGCCGCGTCCAGGGTGTAGGCGGGTCCGCGGAAGTCCAGCCGGTTCGCCGTCCGCGCGGCCGTGAAGCTCGGCACCAGCCCGATCGACGCGTCCGGCCGCTCCGGCCCCAGCGCCCGCTGGAACGCCTCCCGGACTTCCCGGATCCGCCGCCCGCCCAGCTCCGGCGCCACCTCCCGCAGCGTCTGCGCCAACTGGTGTGCCGTACGCACCCGTTGGTCCAGACGCGCGGTCGCCGTCCCCATGAAGCCGCCGCGCCCCAGCACCACCCCGATCCGGGAACGGTCGGCCGGCAGCCGGTCCTCCCCGCCCGCGTCCGCCACCGCCTCGGCGGTCGCGTGCAGCGCGAGCAGCTGGTCGGGTTCGGCGCCGTCGACGGCCGCCGGCATGATCCCGAACCGGGTCGGCTCGAAGACGGCCAGTCCGTCCACGAAACCGCCGCGCCGGCAGTAGAAGCGGTCGCCGCGGGTCTCCGTGTCCGGGCCCGCCGTACCCTCCGGGCCCACCCCGGCCGGGTGGTAGTACACGGCGGGATCCCAACGGCCGGGCGGCACCTCGCCGATCACGTCGGTGCCGGCGAACAGGTTCCGGCGGTACGCGGCCAGGTCCGGGGCGCCCGGGAAGACCGCGCCCATGCCGACGATGGCGGCGTCCGAGGACCGCGGCCCGCGGCGCGACTCAGTCACGGCCGTCCCCCTCGCCCCCGGTTGTGGCGGCCGGCGCCATCAGCACCACCTGCACGTCCGACTCCCCGGCCGGCCGGGCGAGTTCGTCGAGGAAGGCCGCCACGCCCTCCTCCGGTCCGATCAGCGGGATCCCGCGCCGGGCGTACGCGCGCTCCAGCTCGGGCGTGACCATCCCGCCCGCCTCCGCCGCCCACGGCCCCCAGTCGACGGCCAGCACACGTCCCGGGAACGAGCCCGTCCAGGCGCGGGCCAGCGTGTCCAGCGCGTCGTTGGCGGCGGCGTAGTCGGTCTGCCCGCGGTTCCCGTAGACCCCGGCGACGCTGCCGAAGAGGGCGAGGAAGGCGGGCGCCGGGCCGGCTCCGTGCTCCGCGGCCGCGGTCGCGAGGTGGCGGGCCCCGGCCACCTTGGTGGTGAACACCTCGGCGAACGCGGCCGGTTCCTTGTCGCGGAGCAGCGCGTCGCGCAGCACCCCGGCCCCGTGCACGATCCCGTCGAGCCGCCCGTGCCGGGCGCGTACGTCGGCCACCACCGCCCGTACGGCGGCCCCGTCGGTGACGTCCGCGCAGTGGTAGCGGACCGAGGCGGCGGTACCGGCGAGTCCGGCGAGCGTGGCCCGTACCTCCCGTTCGGCCAGGATCCGGGAGGCGGCCGCCTCGATCCCGGCGGGCGCGCGCAGCCCGTCGGCGATGAGCGCGGCGCGCAGCGCGACCCGGTCGGTGGCGTGCGGGTACGGATCCGCGGCGGTGTTCCGCGCGCCGGCCTCCTGCTCCGGCCCTGCGCCGGGGAGCGGCGTACGGCCGATCAGCTCGATGTGGCAGCCGGTGGCGCGGGCGAGGGCGAGCGCGGTCCGGGCGGTGATGCCGCGCGCCCCGCCGGTCAGCAGCACCACGGAGCCGGCGTCCAGCGGCAGCCCGGCGGCGTCCGGCCGGGCCGCCGGCGCGGGCACCGCGCGCAGGGTCAGCCGACGGCCGTCGGCCGGATAGCCGACGGACACCGGGGCGTCCGGGCCGTCCGTGCCGTCCGCCGTGCCCGTGGCCCCGACCGCTTCCCCGTGTGCGCACAGTTCGGCGATCAGGTGCGCGGCGATCCGCTCGGGCTGGTCCTTCGGGTCCACGTCGACCGCCCGGACGACCGCCCCCGGGTATTCGAGGGCGGCGCTACGGGCGAACCCGTGGAACCCCGCTCCGGGCAACGGGTCGGCGCCCGTGCCGTACCCGAAGCCGCCGCCGGAGCCGGTGACGAGCAGCAGCCTGCCGACGCCCGAGGTCAGGGCCTGCTTGAGGGCGGGGAACAGGACGGGCAGCACGGGCTCGGGACCCGCCCGCAGACCGGACAGCTCGACCAGCGCATCGGCACCGTGAGCCGCGTCAGCCCCGTCAGCCCTGTCCGTGCCTGCGGCCTCGTCTGCCCCGTATGCCCCGTCGGCCCGGTCGGAGTGTTCGTCGTCCACCGGGTGCCCGGCGTCCCCGGGGTGCCGGGGGTACTCGGGCAGGGGCCGTACGTCGGCCCCGGACGCCCGCAGCGCGGCGGTGAGCGCGGCGGCCACGCCGTGGCCGTCACCGCGGACGGCGATCACTTTTCCCCTCAGGCCCGCCCCCGTCCCGGCTGCCCGGCCCCCGTCCGCCCGGTCCCCGTCGGTCCCGCCCGGCCCGGCGAGCTCCACCGTTTCCACGCGCAGCCGGGTCAGCCCCGCGACCGTGCCCCCACCGGCTTCCGGAGTACGGAGGGTGATCCAGTCCACGATGCCGCGCAGGGTCTTGATCCGGGCCAGTTCCTCGACGGCGGTCTCGCCGGAGGAGTCCTCGCCCCGCGGCAGCCCGATGCGGTCGGCCAGCGCGCCGATGATCTCGACGCGCTTGATGGAGTCGATGGAGAGGTCGGCCTCCAGGTCGAGTTCGGGATCCAGCATGTCGAGCGGGTAGCCGGTGCGGGTGTGGACGATGTCCTGGACGACGGACATGACCTCCTCCGGACCCATGCCCGTGCCGGAGCCGCCCTCTCCCGCGTCGGCGTGGCCGTGGTCGGGCACCCCGGCCGTCCGGTCGTCGGCGCCGGCGTCGGCGTCGGTGCGCCACTGTTCCGGGGGCCACGACTCCGTGGGCAACGGCCCTCCGGGCAAGGGCTCTCCGGGCCACGGCTCTGCGGGCCACGGCTCTGCGGGCCACGGTTCCGGCTCGGGAACCCGGAGGGCCGTCACCGCGGCCCGGCCCGGGTCCCCCTGTGCGGCCGTTCCGTTGAATGCCGCCCGGCCGTGCGGGGCGTGCCCGTTGAGCACGAGCCGCGGCTCACCGGCGGCCAGGGCGGCGTGGCCGTCGGCCACGGCTGCGGTTCCCCGGCTGCCGCCGGGGTCCGTCCGTCCGGTCGCGGCGCCCAGATAGCTCAGCAGGACGTCCCGCTGTGCGGCCACCAGTTCCCTCATGCCGAGCAGGTACTCCTGTACGACCTCGTCCCGCGGGTCTGGATACACCGGTCCTCCTGCCTGTCCGTGTCCGTGGGCGCTCGCCCCGTTCCGTGTGCCCGTGCCTGTGCCTGTGCCCGTGCCGGTGTCCGGGGCAGTGCCCAGGGCCGGGAGGGGCGCGACCGGTCGCCCGATCCCGTGCGCGCCGGTCCCGTCGTTCGCGCGGATGCCGCCGTTCCTGCCGACCCCGCTGTTCCTGCCGACCCTGCCGACCCCGCCGTTCCCGCCGTTCCCGCCGTTCCCGGCCGGTGAGCGGCCCGGGTCCGGCGCCACCCCGGGCACCGCAACCGGCACCGGAGTCGGCACCGCAACCGGCACCGGAGCCGCTGCCGCTGCCGGACCCGGGGTCACGCGCGCGGCCGGGCGGAGGCCGCCGGGGACCGGGGTGCCGTCGGCGGTGCGGACCAGGTGGCCGTCGACCAGCCATCCCGGACGGCGCGGCGCGCGCTCCGGCAGGGGTGCCGTTCGCCCCCGGAACAGCGGCTCCGGGTCCACCGGAACGCCCGCGGCCACCAGTTCCGCGACCGCCGTCACCAGCCTCACCAGGCCGTGCTCTCCCGGTACGTCCAGCGGGACCGCCGTGTGCGGCCGGTCCCCGAGGACCTTCCGGACGAGTCCGCTCAGCACCCGCCCCGGGCCGGCCTCCACGAAGGTCCGCACCCCGGCCGCGTACATCGCTTCGACCTGCTCCACGAAGCGCACCGGTTCGGCCACCTGACGGGCCAGCAGTTCCCTGATGGCCGCCGCCCCTTCCGGGTACGGGCCGGCCGTGGTGTTCGACCAGACCGGGACGGCGGCGTCGGCAACCGCCGTCCCGGCCAGCTCCTCCGCGAGCGCGGTGCTCGCGCCCGCCACGACCCCGCTGTGGAAGGCGCAGGCGACCGGCAGGGGCTCCGCGGACAGACCCGCCGCCCGCAGTTCCGACACCGCCGCCGCGACCGCCTCCGTGGGACCCGAGATCACGCACTGCCGGGGCGCGTTGTGGTTCGCCACCACGCACCCGTGCCGCTCCGCGACCGGTCCGGCCTGCTCCGGGGCCGCCGCCACCGCGGCCATCGCCCCCGGGTCCGCCCCGGCCGCAGCCAGGATCGCCTCGGCCCGCCGCGCGCTCAGCCGCAGCAGGGTGTCCGTGTCGTACGCCCCGGCGGCCCACAGCGCGGTCAGCTCGCCGTACGAATGCCCGGCCACGCAGTCCGGCCGTACGCCCAGGGCGCCCAGGAGCAGGTGCGCGGCCGCACCGGCCAGCCCCAGTGCGGGCTGGGCCACCCGGGTGTCGGTCACCGCGGCCCGCTGTGCCGCCCGCTCCTCCGCGGAGAACGCGGCCGGCGGGTACACCGCCGCGGCCACGGCGGCCACGGCGGCCACCGGCTCCGGTGCGGAGTCCAGCAGCCCCTCCCGCAGCCACGGGAAGGCGACGAACAACTCCCGCAGCATTCCCGGGCGTTGGCTGCCCTGTCCGGGGAAGAGGAACGCCACCCGGCCGGGATCCGCCCCCGCGGCCCCCTTCACAGCCACGCTCTCCCGTGCCGCGTCTTCCGGCGCCACGTACACCCCGTCGCCGGCCTCGAAGGCGCGGGCCCGTTCCAGCCGGGAGGCCAGTTCGTCCAGGCCGCACGCCACCACGGCGACCCGGACGCGAGCCGCCCCACCCCTCGCCGCGCTCCCGGCCCCGGCCGCCTCGGCCGCCATGTCACGCAGGGCCCACGGCCTGCCCGCCGCGTCGTTCTCCTCCAGCCGGGCCGCCAGCCGGGCCATCACCCGCCCTGCGGCGCGCCGGTCCTCGCCGCGGAAGCAGAACACCTCGGCCGGCCATTCCTCCAGCCCGTGCCGGAGCGGCCCGCTGTCCTCGTACCCGGCCAGTACGGCGTGGTAGTTGGTGCCGCCGAAGCCGAACGCGCTGACCCCGGCGTACCGCCGCTCCGCCGGCACCGCCCACGGCCGGGCCGCCGTATCGAAGCAGAACGGGCTCGTCGCCCGGTCCCACGCCGCGTTCGGGCGCTCCAGGTGCAGCGTCGGCGGCCGCACCCCGGCGTGCAGCGCACGCGCCGCCTTGATCAGCCCGGCCAGTCCCGCCGCGCACTTGGTGTGCCCGAGCTGGGACTTCACCGATCCCAGCGTGCAGGATCCGGCCGCGGCCCCCGACTCCTGGAACAGGTCGGTCAGCACCGCCAGTTCGGTGCTGTCGCCGACCACCGTGCCGGTACCGTGCGCCTCGACCAGGCCCACCTGGCCGGGTGCGACCCCGGCCCGCCGGTACGCCTGCTCCAGTGCCCGGCGCTGACCCTCCGGGCGGGGCGCGGTCAGCCCCAGCGACCTGCCGTCGCTGGACGCACCCACCGACTTGATCAGTGCGTACACCCGGTCGCCGTCCCGCTCCGCGTCCGCCAGCCGCTTCAGGACCAGTACGCCGACGCCCTCGCCCAGCGCGATCCCGTCCGCGCTCGCGTCGAAGGGCCGGCAGCGCCCGGTCGGCGACAGGGCCCGCACCGAGGCGAACATGAGGTAGTCGTTGATGCCGTTGTGCACGTCCGCGCCACCGCACAGCACCATGTCGCTGTCCCCGTCGCGCAGTTGACGGCACGCCAGGTCCAGTGCGGCGAGCGAGGAGGCGCAGGCGGCGTCCACCGTGCAGTTCGCGCCGCCCAGGTCGAGCCGGTTGGCGACCCGGCCGGCGATCACGTTGGCGAGGATGCCCGGGAAGGAGTCCTCGGTCAGCCGGGGCAGCTGTGCGTCCAGCGCGGGCGGCAGCTCCCCGAGGTAGGCGGGGTGCAGCGCCCGCAGCCCGTACGCGCCGGCCAGTTCGGTGCCGGCCTCCGCGCCGAACACCACCGAGGTGCGCGACCGGTCGAACTCCCGGCCCCGACCGTCGGCCGGGCCCGTGCCCGGGCCGGCACCCTTGCCATCGCCCTTCCCGCCACCGGCCCCGGGTCCGTACCCGTATCCGGCGTCCGCCAGGGCACGCGCCGAGATCTCCAGGGCGAGCAGCTGTACGGGCTCGATCCCGGCCAGCGAGGCGGGCGGGATGCCGTGCGCGAGCGCGTCGAACGGGATCGGCGGCAGGAACCCGCCCCACCGGGACGGGGTCTTCTCCCCGGCCCGTGCCGGGTCGGGGTCGTGGTAGACGGCGGGGTCCCACCGTTCCGGCGGTACCTCGGTCACCGCATCCGTCCCGGCCAGTACGGCCGCCCAGTAGGAGGCGAGGTCGGGTGCGCCGGGGAAGGCGCAGGCCATGCCGACGATCGCGATGTCGTCGCCGTCCCCCCGTGCCCCGGCTCCGGTCCCGGCCACGTCCATGTCCCCGGCTCCGACCCGGGCCCCAGCCCCCGCCCCGCACCTGTCCAGGGTTACGGCCCCCGCCACGCCCGCGTCCAAGGCCCCGGCCACGCCCAGAGCCCCGGCTCCGGCCTCAGCCCCCGCCACGCCCAGGGCCCCGGCACCGGCCCCGCCCACGGTCCGGACCCAGCCCCCGGCCCCCGCCACGACCCCGGCCCCCGCCACGACCCCGGTCCCGGCCGCCGCCTCCCGGGCCGGCCCCAGGTCGCGCGCCCGGCGCTCCAGCAGCGTGGTGGCGCCCTCCGTGACCTCCGTGTGCAGGGCGGACACCGTGGTCACGCCGGACCGGAGGGCGGCCGCCTGCCCGAGCATGAACAGCCCCTCCGTCCGCTGGACCTCCTCCGGCACCGGCGCCGGCCGGCCGTCCTCGCCGTGCCGCAGCCCCTTGCTGGCGATCCGCAGCCGTCCGAGGTTCAGCCCTTCCAGTTCCTCCCACACCCGTCGGGGTTCGGTACCGGCCTCCTCCAGCCGCCGGCGGGTGGCTTCGAAGGCCTCCGCGTACGGGCTGTCCGCACAACGCGTCGCATGACCCGGCGCGGTGTGCAGCAGCACCGTGTCCGTGCACTCCAGCGCCGCCCGCTGGAAGCCGGGCAGCACCGCCCCGGCGGCCACCGCCTCCTCGGTGAACAGGTAGGCGGTGCCCATCAGTACGCCGATCCGTGCGCCCGCCGCCGCCAGCGGTGCGGCGGCCGCCGCGGCCATCGCCGCCGACCGTGCGTCGTGGATCCCGCCCGCGAACAGCACGTCCAGCTCCGCCGGTTCCGGGCAGCCGAGCAGCAGCTCGATCTGCTCCTCCCACAGGGGGAAGGAGGCGCGCGGCCCGACGTGCCCGCCGCATTCCAGCCCTTCGAAGACGAACCGCCGTGCTCCGTCGGCCAGATGGCGCTCCAGCAGCCCCGGCGAGGGCACGTGCAGATGGGTTCGCGTGCCGGCCGCCTCCAGCGGCGCGGCCTGCGCCGGAGTGCCGCCGGCGATGATCGCGTACGCCGGCCGGACCTCGGCCACCGCCGCGAGCTGCTCCCGGCGCAGCTCGGGCGGGGCGAATCCGAGCAGGCCCACCCCCCAGGGCCGTCCGGCCAGCCGGCCGGCGGTCTCGGCGAGCAGCTCCCGGACGGCCGGGCCCTCCATCACGGCCAGCGCAAGATAGGGCACGCCACCCCCGTCGGCCACGGCTTCCGCGAACGCGGCCCGGTCGCTGACCCGGGTCATCGGCCCCTGGGCGACCGGGAGCGGGCCCTCCCCGGGCCGCGGCCGCAGCGGGGCCGCACGTACGGCCGCCTCCAGATGGCCGGTCATGGCCGTCCGGACCGCGCGCAGCAGCGCCCCCGTGCTGCGGTACCGCCGGGCCAGCCGGGCGGCGAAGGCCCCGTCCTGGCCCACCGGCAGCAGCTGTTCGCGCAGTCCGCGGGCCCCCAGCAGCCCCGCCACGGCTCCCTCGGCGCCCCCCGGAGCGGGGATCCCCGGGCGGACGTAGACCCGGTGGCCGTCCAGCAGCCGGGTCTCACTGCCGTCCATCGCCCGCAGGGCGGCAGCCACTTCACCGGGCAGGGCGTCCTCGCCCTCGGCGGTCAGGGCCAGTTGTACGTCGAGCAGCACGCCCGCGGCTCCGCCGGCGAGGGCCGCGGCCGCGGTGTGCGGCCCGATCCCGCCCTGGGCGAGCACCGGTACGTCCACCGCCGGATCCGCCAGCAGCCGCTGCAGCAGGACGAAGGTCGTCTCACCACCGACCCGCCCTCCGGCCTCGTGCCCCTTGGCCACGAGCGCGGCCACGCCGGCGGACACCGCAGCCCCGGCCTCGGCGACCCCGGTCACCTCCGCCCACACGCGCCGCGGCTCCGCTCCGCAGTCCGTTCCGCGCTCAGGCCCGTGGCCATTCCCGCGGTCGGTCCCGTGGCCATTCCCGCGGTCCGCTGCACCGGCCCGGCTCGCGGTGCCTGCCCAGGAGCCGGTGAAGGCAGCGGTGAGCAGCCCGGGATCCGCCAGGAGCACCGTGTCGACGGCCGGCGGCAGGTCCTCGGGCCCCAGGGGACAGCCGGGCGGGACCCGGACGCCGAAGCGGCCCGCCGACAGGCGGCGCGCGGCATCGGCCAGGGCGCGCCGCGCCGCGGCGGCGTCCCGGCCGAGGTCGAGCATCCCCAGACACCCGGCGCGCTCGGCGGCGACGACGATCCGCGGATTCGGTTCCCCGAACGGGCTCAGCGCGACCACGCGGTCCCGCGGGCCGGGCAGCACGAGCGGCACGGGAGCCGCGGCGGGTGTATCGGCCGCCGGTGGTGCCGGAGGTGCCAGAGGTGCCAAAGGTGCGGACGGTGCGGACGATTCGGCCGGGCCGGGCGGTTCGGCCGGTGCAGGGGATGCGGACTGAAGGGTCACTGACGCTCCCTGGGGCTGTGTCACACGGGGCATTGCCGGGTCACGTGCCACCGGACGGACACCGCGCGGGATCTCGGCGGCACGGCGGAGCCGGTGGTGGGGCGGAGCGGGTGCTGAGACGTGGCGCGGGTCGTGCAGGCCCGGCCGGATCGGGTCCGGGCCGGATCGGGCCCGGCCGGATCGGTGCCCGGCCGTGGACAGCCCCGGCCGTGGACAGCCCCCGACCGGAGGCAGCCCCCAGCCGTGGGCAGCCCCCAGCTGTGGGCAACCCTCGGAGGCCGATGCGCGCGGCGCCGGGCGTTGAGCGGCGATCAAATCCCCGGCGCCGCGATGCATGGTGCGGGGACGGTCCAGCACTGTCAACGGCCATGCGGAGCCGCTGCTTTCGCCCCGTCGGTCCGCTCGCGCGCTCCCGCCGCCGGTGGTCCCGACCCCCGCGCACCCCCGCCGACCTGCGCATTGGCCGGCCGTACGGCGTACGCCCGTGCACCGGACGGCGTACCGTGGGTAACAGGGGTCATGCCGTGGCGGCATGCATCGAGACCGACCGGGCATGCACTCGATCCGACGGACCGTCAGTTGTTCACCTTGCCACCCCTTACACCTGCGGGGCCACGCCGTTACCGTCCCGTCATGACCCCCACGCTCGCGCAGCTTCGCTACCTCGTCGCCGTCGCGGACTGCCGCTCCATCACCGGCGCGGCCGCTTCGGTCTTCGTCGCCCAGTCCGCCCTCTCCCGGGCCGTCCAGGCCATGGAGCGCGACCTGGGCGTGGAACTCCTGGCCCGCCGGGGCAGGGGGGTGGACCTCACCCCGGAGGGGGCCCGCGTGGTGCGGCTGGCCAGGACGGTACTGGACGCGGTCGACGCCATCGACGACATAGGCATCGCGCAGGGCCGGAACGCCCGGACCACCCTCACCCTGGTCACCACCCCGACCCTGGCCCTGGACCTGGCCGCCGACCTGGTGTCCGCCTTCACCGCCCGCCACTCCGGAGTGGACGTCAGGCTCACCCAGTACGACGGGCGGGAAGCCCTGGTCCAGGAGCTCCTGGACGGCCGGGCCGAGCTGGCGCTGGTCGACCTGCCGGTGGACAAGGAGCTGTCCACCCACCACATCCAGGAGCGCGAGGTCGTGCTGGTCTCGCCGGTCGGGACCCGGCTGCCCGACCCCGTGACCTTCCGCTCGCTCGACGGGCTGCCGATGGTGCTGCCGAACCCGGGGACCGGCCGCCGCACCGAGATGGAGGCCATGTTCAGCTGCCTCGGGGTGCGGCCCGTGCCCAGCCTGGAGGTCGACGAGCGGCTGGCCTGGGTGACCGGTGTGACGGACGGCAAGGGATCACTGATCTGGTACCGGGACGTGGCGCTGCGGGCCTTCGGCCACCGCGCGGAGATCCGTTCCTTCACGCCCTCGCTGCTGCGCCCGGTGGGCATCGCGCACGCCCGCCGCCCGCTCAGCCGGGGTGCGCGCGCCTTCATCGCGGACGCCCGCCACAACGCGCCGATCCGGGAACCGGCGCGATGAAAGGGCCCCACCGGCATCGTCGCGGTCATCGGCGGCGAGTCATGCCGACGCGGCATTGAACGATGCTCAAACAGCGGGCGTCCGCCTCTGGCCGCCGCACTGACCGCTCGTCACATTGTCGGCATGCCTCTACGCCTCAGCTCACGGCGGTCGGCCGTACTGGCCGCGACCGCCTTCGCGATGACCCTCTGGCCACTGCCGGCGGCGGCGTGGATGAACGGGGACGCCGACACCCTGCTCACCGCCGCCCCGGTCACCGCCACCGCCGCCCGCACGGCCGGCGCCGACACCGCCGTACGCGCGGCCGGCCCGGCCCCCCTCGCCCCCGAGAAGAAGTGCACGCTGCCCTCCGGCATGACCGAGATCAGCGGCCTCGCGATGAGCCGGAAGCATCCGGGCGTCTTCTACGCGGTCAACGACAGCGGGAACACCAACCAGGTCTTCGCCGTCGACTGTTCGGCCGCCACCGGCCGCCTGGTGGCCACCCTCACCGTGTCCGGTGTCGGCAACACCGACTGGGAGGGCCTCGCCCTCGGGAAGGACGCCGCGGGCCGGGCGGTGCTCCTGGTCGGAGACATCGGGGACAACTTCGGCAGCAGGGCCGACATCCAGGTGCACAGCTTCCCCGAGCCCGACCGGCTCGCCGACGCCGCCGTCACCCCGGTCACCTACCGCCTCGCCTACCCGGACGGCCGCCACGACGCGGAGTCCCTGCTCGCCGACCCGGTGACCGGCCGGATCCACGTGGCGAGCAAACTCATCGGCGCGGCAGGCCGGTTGTACCAGGCGCCACTGCCCCCGCAGGCCGGTCAGGTGAACACGCTGACCGCGGCCGGCGCGGCCCCGGTCTTCGCCACCGACGGCGCCTTCTCGCCCTCGGGCGCCTCCTACGTCCTCCGCAGCGGCGGCCCGATCGGCGCCAACACCGCCTCGGTGTACGCCGCTTCCGGCGCGAAACTCGCGGACGTGGCCCTGCCCGCGCAACCGCAGGGCGAGACCGTCACCTACTGGGACTGCACCAGCCTCCTGGTGGGCTCCGAGAACGACGCCCAGATCTGGCGGGTCCCGCTCCCGCCGGAAGCCACCCCCGGCTGCGACGGCCCCACACCCACCCCGACACCCACACCCACCCCGACACCCACGCCGACGCCGACGCCGACCCCGACACCCACTCCGGGTGACCTCAAGGTGACCAACCCCGGCCCGCAGACCTGCAAGTTCAACCAGTCCTGCACCATCCAGATCACCGCCACCGGCGGCAAGACACCCCTCAAGTACGGCGCCACCGGACTCCCCTGGGGCCTGACCATCGACCAGAACACCGGCCGCATCAGCGGAAAACCCTGGGCGAACGGAACCGTCCAGATCACCGCGACCGCCACCGACTCCACCGGAGCCACCGCCTCCACCACCTTCCCCCTCACCCTCGACTGGTTCTGAGACGGGCGCGAATCCGGGCCGGTGCGGACTTGAACAACGCCCCTTCCTCCCTGCACTGTTCGTCGGGTGACCGAACAGACTGACGACGACGCCGCCCGGCCCCACCGGATCGCCCCGGCCGGCGGCTGCCCGCACGCCCTGAACGCGCGGCTCCGCGCCCGCGGTGACGTGGCCGAAGTGGTCCTCCCCGGCGGAGTACCGGGCGCCGTGGTCCTCGGGCACGAGGCGCTCCTGGAGTTCCTCGCGCACCCCGATGTGGCCAAGGACGCCCGGCACTTCACCGACCTCCGGGAGGGCCGGATCGCGCCCGACTGGCCGCTGCGCGTCTTCGCCAACGCCCAGGGCATGCACACCGCGGACAACGAGGACCACCGGCGGCTGCGCTCCATCGTCGGCAACGCCTTCAACGCCCGCCAGGTGGAACGCCTCCGCCCCCGCATCGAGACCCTCACCGCCGGATTCCTCGACGACCTCGCCGCGGCCGCCGCCGACGACCCCGACGGCACCGCCGACCTCCGCCGCCACTTCGCCCTGCCGCTCCCCATGAGCGTGATCTGCGAACTCCTCGGAGTGGACCCGGAGCACCGGGGCCGGCTCCACGAGCTGTCCAACAAGGTCATCATCGCCACCGACACCACCCCCGCCGAGGCCATGGCCGCCGTCCGGGAACTGGTGGAGCTGATGGGCACCATCGCCGCCGCCCGCGCCGCGGCACCCGGCGAGGACCTCACGAGCGCGCTGCTCGCCGCCCGCGCGGCCGACGGCGACCGGCTCAGCGAGGCCGAACTGATCGGCACGATGCGCCTGATGCTGGTGGCCGGCCACGAGACCACCCTCAACCTGATCACCAACGCGGTCCGCGCCCTGTGCACCCACCGCGACCAGCTCGCCCTGGTCCGCTCCGGCAAGGCGGGCTGGGACGACGTGGTCGACGAGACCCTCCGCTGGGACGGGCCCGTCAGCTGGTTCCCGTTCCGCTACCCCACCCGCGACCTCTCCCTGGCCGGTACGGTCATCCCCCGGGGCACTCCCGTCCTCGCCGGCTACACCGCCGCCGGACGGGACCCGCAGGCGTACGGCCCGGACGCGGACCGCTTCGACCTCACCCGCCCCACCACGGCCCGGAACCTCTCCTTCGGCCACGGCGCGCACTACTGCGTGGGTGCCCCGCTCGCCCGGCTGGAGGCCACCATCGCCCTGGAGGCCCTCTTCGCCCGCTTCCCGGACCTCGACCTCGCCACCCCGGAGCCCGCCCTCCGCCACCAGCCCAGCTTCATCGGCAACAGCGTCCAGACCCTCCCCGTCCGCCTCACCCCGCCCACTGCCTGACCGCGCAGGCGCCCGGGCGGTACGCCATCCGACGGCCGTACCGCCATCCGACGGCCGTACCGCCGCACCCCACTGCAAGGCGGGCGGCCGGACCGGGCGGCCGGCCGGCGGCCCGGGTCACGCCACGCGGACCGTCACCGTGTGCCAGCCGGTCGCCCCGTCCGGGAGGACTCCCTGACGGGTGCCCGTCTGGACGGCGCCCGTGCCGTCCGTCGCGCGGACCTCCAGGGTGTGGCTGCCGGGCCGGGCGTCCCAGCGCCACACCCACTGGCGCCAGGTGTCGACCCCGTCCGCCGCGGCCAGCCGGGCCTCCTGCCAGGGGCCGCCGTCCACCCGGACCTCCACCCGTCCGATGCCCCGGTGCTGCGCCCAGGCCACCCCCGCGACGTTGACCGGTCCCGCCGCCGTGCTCGCGAAGGGGCGGGGGGTGTCGATCCGCGACTGGGTCTTCACAGGTGCCTGCTCCGCCCATCCCCGCCGCACCCAGTAGGCGTCGTACGCCGCGAACGTGGTCAGCCGCAGCTCGCGCAGCCACTTGCAGGCGGAGACGTACCCGTACAGCCCCGGCACCACCATCCGCACCGGGAAACCGTGGTCAAACGGCAGCGGCTCGCCGTTCATCCCCACGGCCAGCAGCGCGTCCCGGCCGTCCATCACGGTCTCCACCGGGGTGCCCAGGGTCATCCCGTCGACCGAGCGGGCCATCAGCTGGTCGGCGGGCCCGCCCGCGGACGGCGGCCGCACGCCGGCCTCGCGCAGCAGTCCGGCCAGCGGTACGCCGAGCCAGCGCGCGTTGCCGACGTAGGGCCCGCCCACCTCGTTGGAGACGCAGGCCAGGGTGATGTCGTGTTCCACCAGGGGCCGGGCGAGCAGCTCCCGGAAGCCGAGCGTCAGGGGGCGGGTGACGCCCTCGCCGTGGATGCGCAGGCTCCAGCCGTCGACGTCCACGCGGGGCACCACGAGGGCGGTGTCCACCCGGTAGAAGACCGGGTTCGGGGTGAGGAAGGGCGACAGCCCGGGCACCTTCGGCGCCGCCCCGGCCGGGACCGGCGGGGCCGGCACGGCGGGAGGCGGCAGCCGCACGCCGGCCCGGGAGGCCGTCGCGCCCGCCGATCCGTACGCGCCCAGCCGGCGCCCGGCCAGCCCCGCCGCGGCGGACCCGGCGAGGACCGAGACCAGCAGCCGGCCGAACCCGCGCCGGTCCAGTGCCCACGCGCCCCGCGGACCCTCCGGCCATCCCTCCGGCGGGGGCCGGACCAGTGCCGTGACCAGCAGGAACAGCGTCCCGGCGGCGGCAGCACCGCCGGCCAGCGAGGGCACCGCGTCGAGGGCCGAGGCCCCCGGGCGGCTGAGCGCGGCCAGCGCGCCGACCAGTCCGAAGCCGAAGGCCAGGGCCGTGCCGGCTGCGCGGCTGCGCAGCGCCAGCAGCCCGGCCGCCACCGCCACACCGGCCAGCAGCAGGACGATCCCGGCGATCAGCACGGCCTTGTCGGCGGTGCCGAACGACCGGACCGCCCACTCCTTGACCACGGTCGGCGTCAGGTCGACCACGGCGCTGCCGACCGCCGTGACCGGACCGGCCTCGGGCCGCACGAACACGGTGACCAGCTGGCCCACGGCCAGCCCGGCGCAGCAGGCGGCCGCTCCGGCGAAGGCACCGAGCCTCCGCCGCCGCCGTTCCACCGCCGAGCGGGCCGCGTCCATGTCTCCTTCCTATCCCTTCAGGAACGGCAGGGTAAGTCGATCAAGCGGGGCCGTCCCGCCTTCTCCGCGGCGCGGCGGGCGAGCGACTCCAGGTACTCCTCCGTACCCGGGCCGTGGCCGACCCGCTTGCGCAGCTCGGCCACCCCCTCCAGCAGTGGTGGGGGGACGGGAGGCGAAGGGGCGGGCAGAGCGGCGGCGGCCGACGGGGCGGCGGGCAGCGGGGTGGCGCGCGGCCGGCCCGACTCGGTTGCGGACATGCGGGGGACTCCCTTCAACAGCGACCGGCAGCCGGCCGGCCAACCAGCCGGCCGACAGCGGACCGGCCGACGGCCGACAGCCGACGGCCGGAGGCCGGCATCCGGCGACCGGTCCGGTGGCCCGGTGACCCGGTGACCCGGTGACCCGGTGTCCAGAAGAGGGTGGGCGGGACGCAGGACCCGCGCCCGCCCGATTCCCCCGGTTCCCTCGTCCGGGTGGATCTCAGCCGAGTGTTCGGGCGATGTCGCGGGCCAGCGCGTACGGGTCCCCGGCGGGCTCCGTGGGAAGCCGGGTGGTCAGCCGTGCCCAGGAGTCCTCGAAGGCGTACCAGTCGATCACCCGCGGCGCGGATCCGGTGCGCAGCGCCTCCTCCCACGCCTCGAACTGGGCGGCCCACCTGCGCGCGTACAACTCCCCGATCAGCCCCGCCCATTCGCGGTTGGCGTAGTCGTGCAGGAACCCGCCCTCGCTGGTGTCGCGTCCGCCCCACACGCTCAGCAGGGACCGGACGTCGTGTTCGAGCCGGTCCTTCTCGGCCTCGTCGGCCCCCCAGGAGCGGGCGGCGGCCAGCCGGGACCCCAGCAGGAAGTTGGGGTCGGACGCGGTCAGCGCCTCCAACTGCCGTTCCCGTTCCTGCCATTCGGCAACCAGTGTGCGGTACCGGGCCAGGTCCTTCTGCTCGTAGGCGGACCGGATCCCCGGCAGCAGTACCCGCGACCGGTTCGCCAGTGCCTGGCGCGCGGTGTCCACGAGGTCGAACCGGTACGCGCTGGAGCCGCGCAGCGCCGGATCCACCGCCAGCAGGTGGTCCAGGGCCCGCCGGACGCGTGCCGCGTCGTAGCGCATGGACTGCGGGCTCCAGTGGGCCGCGCTGGCCGCCGTCAGGCTCGGCCGGGCGGCGAACAGGCTGTCCTGCGACTCCGACCACAGGCCCGAGGAGGTGCTGTACGGGCCGAGCCGCAGCTCCTCCCAGGCGGCCGCCGCACTCGTGTCCGGGCGCCCGTACCGGCGGGCCGCGAAGTCGGCGAACCACTGCCGCTGGTCGACCGGGCCCGGCTCCCACGCCAGGTCGGTGAACAGGTCGAAGGCCGCCGGATCGGTCCCGGTCCCCTCCGGCAGGTAGGCGGTCCCGCGCAGCGCGCTGTCCGGCTTGCCGCGCCACGCCTCGAACCGTTCGGACCACACGGAGGTGTTGCCGCCGGGGGTGGTGTGCCCGCCGAAGTTGTGGATGGTGCCGAGGGCGTACGGCGCCCCGCCCCAGCGGGTCTCCCGGTCCAGACGGTTGTACCGGTCCGACAGCCCGTCCAGGATCAGCAGCTTGGAGGTGTCCACCCCGGCCAGCAGCTCCGCCGTGGGATCGTCCTGCCAGCCCAGCACCGCCCACAGGGCCCCCGGATGCGCCGCCCACAGGGCCGCCTGCACGGCTCCGGCCGCCGCCTTCACGTCCACCGTGCCGGTCTGCCCGCCCTCGTGCAGCGGGCTCATCCGGTACATGGCCGAGTCCCCGAACACCGTGCGCTGTTCGGCGTAGTACGAGGCCGCCAGCCGGGTGAAGACCGGGTCCGTCGGGTCCAGCCAGTCGGGCCGCTCAAAGCCGGCCCAGCCGCCCTGCGGCACCACCTCGGCCCCGCCGTTGCGGGCGGCGAAACCGGGCGGGACGGTCCCGAAGTAGCCGGGCAGCACCGGGGTCATGCCCAGCCCGCGCAGCTGCCCCGCCACCTTCCGGCCGAGCTCCGCCCGCGCGCCGAGGAGCTGCTCGCTCACCGGTCCGCCGAAGCCGCTGAGGTTCTGCAGCAGCCACCAGCTCTGGTGGGCCGGGCCGGGGATCCACTCCCGCAGCTCGCGGGCGGTGTAGCCGAATCCCTGGAGCGCCTTGTAGTACGGGTACTCGGCGCCCACCTGCACGAAGACCTCGTTGACCCCGTGCAGGGCGAGCAGGTCGATCTGCCGCCGGTGGTCCTCGAAGGACCGGTACGGGCCGGAGTACCCGTCGTCGGTGTCGTTGAGCGCGTACCGGTGCGGCACCCGCGCGCTGCGGCTGACCGGCTGCGGTACCCCGGGCAGCACGGCGGGGAGCTCGCCGAGGCTGTCGCCCGGCCAGCCGATGTCGACGCCGGCGACGTGCTGGAGGTACCAGCCGACTCCGGTCAGCTGGGTGGCCGGGGTGTTGCCGCGGACGGTGATCGCCCCCGCGGTGCCGGACACGGTGAAGGCGTCCGCACCGCCGGGCGCGGGGGCGGCCGGCTCCAGGGTGATCTGGCCGGAGTGGCGGGGGAGCAGACGGTCGAGGGCGGCTCGGGCGGGGGCGGGATCGAAACCCTGCGCGCGGGGCGCGGGGACGGGGACGGCGTGTGGGGCGGGGGTGCGTACGGGGGCTGCGCCGAGGCACAGCGCTGCCAGCAGGGCCAGCGCTGCGGGCAGGGCACGCTGCGCGAGCGGCGCGCGCCGGTGGGCCGGTCGCCCACCCTCCCCCGAGCTCTCGACTTCGCTCCGGCAGGGGGTGCCCCCATCGCCCTGCGGCACGCCTGCCCGCCCGGCCGGGGTGAGAGTGCGTCGGGCCATCAGACGGGCAGGGACCAGAGCTGGTTGACCTGGTGGTCGCCGCAGGGGGCGAGGGCCAGGCGGGGGGCCGGGGCGTCCGGTACCGCCGTGGCCAGGGGTGCTTCCAGGCAGAGGCCGGAAGTGCTGTCGGGCATCAGGGTCCCCGTCCGGTCCCGGTTCCACCGCTGGGCGGGGGCGTCGCCGCCGGCACAGTCGGCGAGGGACGCTTCCCCGTCCTCGCCCGCGGTCAGGCAGCGGCCGAGCAGCCGTACCGTGCGGTCCTGGCCGAGCGTCCAGCGCTGGTCCTCGCCGCCCGTGCAGGGCGACATCACGACCGCGCCCACGGCCGTGGTGTTCTGCCCGTCGGCGCACCGGACCCCGTCACCGGTGATCTGGCCGGTGGGCACGGGTTCGGCACAGCCGTTCGGGGTCAGCCGCCAGATCGCGGTGCCGTGGGCCGGCACCCGGGCGGTCAGCGAGCCCGTGACCTCCGATGCGGCACCGGTCCACAGGTCGGTGGCCCGCACCGGGCAGGACCGCAGACCGATGTCGGCGAGCCGCACCTCCGCGTCCCGGGCGCCGGCGGAGCGGTTGAGCACGGCGACGGCCCGGTCGCCGTCGGCCAGCGGCCGGACCAGCACGTCGAGGGTGCCGTCGGTGGACACCACCGCGCCCTGCCGGCCCAGGGGGTCCTGGTCCAGCCCGATCAGCGCGTCGTTCGTGAGCGCGGCCAGCCCGGCCGGGCTGATCTGCGTGACGTCGGAGGACAGGATGAACGGCGCCGCCATCATCGCCCACAGGGCGACCTGGCTGCGGCCCTCCTCGTCGGTGAGGCCGGGGGCGCCGGCGATCAGGAAGTCGGGGTCGTTCCAGTTGCCGGGTCCGGCGTAGCGGGCGAGCCAGCGGTTGTAGCCGTAGTTGCCGAGCACCGAGCTCCACCGGGAGGTGGCGGGCGCGGCCGGGCTGTACACCTTGATGTCCTTGCCCTCGCGCCACAGCTGGCCGGTGCCGCCGACCCAGCCGATCACCCGGTGCCAGTCCGGGCCGCCCCATTCGCCCTGCTGGAAATAGGCGGGCGCGGAGGCCGACAGCACCATGTCGCGGCCGCTGTCGCGCAGGGCCCGGGCGATCTCGTGGTAGGCCTCCCGGTACGCCTCCTGCTTGGTCTGACCGGGCGGCACGTACACGTTGCAGCCGTCCATCTTGACGTAGTCCACCTTCCAGGAGGCGAACAGCCTCGCGTCCCGGTCGAAGTGGTGGGCGCCGCCCCCGTCCGGTGTGCCGCTGCCGGGGTAGCGCTCGCAGGTGAGGTGTCCGGCGTCCTGGTAGATCCCGAACTTCAGCCCTTTGGCGTGCAGGTACTCGCCGAGCCAGGCCATGCCGTGCGGGAACTTCACCGGGTCGGTCACCAGGTTGCCGTCGGCGTCCCGGCTCCTGGTCATCCAGCAGTCGTCCACGGTCACCGTGTCGTAGCCCTTGGCGGCGAGTCCGGTGGAGACCAGCGCGTCGGCGTTGGCGATCACCTTCTGCTCGTCGATGTCGCACATGTAGTGCGCCCAGTTGTTCCAGCCCATGGGCGGGGTCAGGGCGAGCGGGGTGTCCGAGGTCGCGGTGGGTTCGGCCACCGCGGGCGCGGCGGCCAGGGACACGGCGAGCAGGGCGGCGGCGGTGAGGCAGCCGGGGAGCGCGCGCAGGCGAGACGGCACGGAGACTCCTTCGCATGGCGTGGGGCGGGACGTACCGACGGGCTGTCGTGCGCCCAGTGCAGCGAGGTGACTACCGAGTGTCAACGGAAGACCCCATTCCGGGGGCCCGCGTCACACGAAAGAGATCACCGCGCACGTGATACCGCGTCCGATGCGCCGTCCGATACGCCGTCCGTTACAGCGTCTGTTACGGTGTATCTCATGCCGCGGACATCACCCGCCCTGGACCGGGCGACACCGGAGGCCATCGCGGTGGCCGCACTCCGACTCATCGACGAGGAAGGGCCCGGCGCACTCAGCTTCCGGACCCTCGCCGACCGGCTGCAGATCTCACACGCGACCGTCCAGCGCCGCTGCACCGACCTCGCCGGACTGCTCGACCTGTGCACCGAGCACCTGGCCGGGCAGATCCCCGAGGTGCCGCCCGGCACCGGCTGGGCGCAGGCCAGCGAGCTCCGCTTCGCCGCGCTCTACCGGCTGCTCACCGCCCACCCCGGACTGCTGGTCCTGCGCGGCGGCCGCCCCTGGACGGGCCGTCAGCTGCTCGCCCGCCTGGTGGAGCCGCAGATCGCCGACAGCCTCGCCGCCGGTTTCTCCCCGGCCGAGGCGATGACCGTCTACCGGCGGCTGTACCTGCTCACCCTCGGCAGCGCCGCCTTCGTCGACCACCGCGACCCGGCGGGCGCGACGGCCCTCTCCCGCACCGCCCTGGCCGCCCTCGACCCGGCCGGATTCCCGGCACTCACCACCGACATCGCCGCCCTGCTGCCCGCGCTGACCGACCACCAGGTCTACTACGGCGCGCTACGCCAGCTGATCGAAGCCGCCCGGCCCGACCCGGCCTGAGGTCCGCCCGGGACCACCCTGCCCCGGCCCCGCGCCACCTGCTGCCTGCCAACTGCCACCTGCCCCGACACGCCCACCCGACGGGAGCACCATGGAACAGCACCTCGACCGAGCCGCGATCCGCGCCGCCGCCGCCCGTATTGCCGGGCACGTCCGCCCGGTCTCCGTCGTCCCCGCCGCCGACGGGGTCTGGTACGCCCTCGAACACCTCCAGCACACCGGCTCCTTCAAGGCCCGCGGCGCCCGCAACTTCCTCGCCGCGCACGCCGATGCCGGAACGCTGCCCGAAACCGGGGTGGCCATGGCCTCCGGCGGCAACGCCGGGCTCGCCTGCGCCTGGGCCGCCCGCGAGCTCGGCGTGCCGGCGACGGTCTTCGTGCCGGCCACCGCCCCGCCCGTCAAGGTCGAGGGGCTCCGCCGGTACGGCGCGGACGTCCGGCTCACCGGCGACCGCTACGAGCAGGCCCTGACCGCCTGCCGGGAGTTCGCCTCGGACACCGGGGCCCTGCTCGGTCACGCCTACGACCACCCGCTGATGGCGGCCGGCGCCGGAACCCTCCTCGACGAGATCCGGTCCGCCCTGCCCGGCCTGGACGCCGTGGTCGTCGCGGTGGGCGGCGGCGGCCTGTTCGCCGGCGTGGCCACCGCCGCCCGCGAGTACGGCGTACGGGTGGTCGCCGCGGAACCGGAGGGCTGCCGCGCCCTGCACGCCGCCCTGGAGGCCGGCCGCGTGGTCGACGTACCGGTCCGCTCGGTCGCCTCCGACTCCCTCGGTGCCCCCCGGGTCTCCCAGGACGCCCTGGACGCCGCCCGGCTGGGCGCGGTGGACGCCGTCCTCGTCCCGGACGCCGCCATCACCGGGGCCCGCCGCGCCCTCTGGGAGGAACACCGCCTGGTGGTCGAAGCGGGCGCGGCCACCGCCCTCGCGGCCCTGCGCACCGCGCCGCAACCCCTGGGCGACCGTGTCGCCGTCATCCTCTGCGGCGCCAACACCGACCCCTCCGACCTGGTGCCCTGAGCCCGGGGAAACGGCCCGGCACGCGGGGGCGGGGGGTGTGAGCTCCGCCACGGGCGATCGGTCGTCGGCCGTCCGCGGCCGGGTCAGGGGGCTCCGGGTGCAGGCGGGTGGCGGCCCCGCGATTGTGCACCTAGTTGCATAACAGGCGGCGTCTCGCTACAACAGGGTGACCACATCCGCGCGAGGAGGCGCCGCCATGTCCACCGCCCAGAGCCAGTACCCCCACCTGCTGAGCCCCCTGGACCTCGGCTTCACCACGCTTCCCAACCGCGTGATCATGGGCTCGATGCACACCGGCCTGGAGGAGCACGAGCGCGGCTTCGAGCGGCTCGCCGCCTTCTACGCCGAGCGCGCCCGCGGCGGGGTCGGGCTCATCGTCACCGGGGGCATCGCCCCCAATGACGCCGGCCGCCCCTTCGAGGGCGGGTCCCGCCTCACCACCGAGGAGGAGGCCGCCGAGCACCGGGTGATCACCGACGCGGTGCACGCCGAGGGCGGGAAGATCGCGATGCAGATCCTCCACTTCGGCCGGTACGCGTACCACGCGGACCTGGTCGCCCCCTCCGCCCTGCAGGCCCCCATCAGCCCCTTCGTGCCGAACGAGCTCAGCGACGACGAGGTCGAGCAGACCGTCGAGGACTTCGTCCGCGCCGCCCGTCTGGCACGGCTCGCCGGCTACGACGGCGTCGAGATCATGGGTTCCGAGGGCTACCTGGTCAACGAGTTCATCGCCGCGGCCACCAACCGGCGCACCGACCGCTGGGGCGGCCCGTACGAGAACCGGGTCCGTTTCCCGCTGGAGATCGTCCGCCGGACCCGCGCGGCCGTCGGCGAGGACTTCATCATCGTCTACCGGCTCTCCATGCTGGACCTGGTGCCCGGCGGCTCCACCCTGGACGAGGTCGTCCAGCTCGCCAAGGAGATCGAGGCGGCCGGCGCCACCGTCATCAACACCGGCATCGGCTGGCACGAGGCCCGCATCCCCACCATCGCGACCTCCGTCCCGCGCGGCGCCTACACCTGGGTCACCGAGAAGCTCATGGGCGCGGTGGGCATCCCGCTCGTCACCAGCAACCGCCTCAACACCCCCGAGATCGCCGAGCGGGTGCTCGCCGAGGGCCGCGCCGACCTGGTCTCGCTGGCCCGCCCCTTCCTCGCCGACGCCGCATTCGTCAACAAGGCGAAGGCCGGCGCCGCCGACACCATCAACACCTGCATCGGCTGCAACCAGGCGTGCCTCGACCACACCTTCAGCGGGAAGATCACCAGCTGCCTGGTCAACCCGCGGGCCTGCCACGAGACCGAACTCGTGCTCCTGCCCACCCGGACGAAGAAGCGCGTCGCCGTCGTCGGCGCCGGCCCGGCCGGACTGGCCTGTGCCGTCTCGGCCGCCGAACGCGGCCACACCGTCACCCTGTTCGAGGCGGGCGGCCACATCGGCGGCCAGCTCGACATCGCCCGCCGCATCCCCGGCAAGGAGGAGTTCGAGGAGACCATCCGCTACTTCGCCGGGCAGCTCGCCGCACACGGCATCGAGGTCCGCCTGAACACCCGCGCCGACGTGGCCGCCCTCACCGGCTACGACGAGGTGGTCGTCGCCACCGGTGTCACCCCGCGCATCCCGGAGATCGAGGGCGTGGACGGCCCGAACGTGGTCAGCTACCTCGACGTCCTCCGCGACGGCGCACCCGTCGGCGAGCGCGTCGCCGTCCTCGGCGCCGGCGGCATCGGCTTCGACGTCGCCGAGTTCCTCACCGACAGCGGCGAAGGCGCCTCGCAGGACCCCGCCGTCTACTTCCGGCACTGGGGCGTGGACACCTCGTACGCGGCGGCGGGCGGCCTGACCGCCCCCAAGCGGCCGGCCGCCCCGCGCACCGTCACCCTGCTCCAGCGCAAGACCACCAAGGTCGGCGCCGGACTGGGCACCACCACCGGCTGGATCCACCGCGCCGAGCTCAAGCACCGCGGGGTCACCACGGTGGCCGGAGCCACGTACGAGCGGATCGACGCCGAGGGCCTGCACATCACCGTGGGCGGCGAACCGCACCTGGTGCCCGCCGACACCGTCGTGCTGTGCACCGGCCAGGAACCGCGCCGGGGCCTGTACGAAGAGCTCCGCGCGGCCGGCGTCGAGGCGCACCTGATCGGCGGCGCCGACGTGGCCGCCGAACTCGACGCCAAGCGCGCCATCAAGCAGGGCACCGAACTGGCCGCCTCGCTCTGACGCGCCGCACGGGCCCGGCGCGCCGGACGCGCCTCGTGGGCCTGACGCGTCGGACCCGTCGGGGGTGTTGTGGCGGTCCCCCCGGGCCGCCACAATCACCGGGTGACCCTCGCACCGGCAGAAGCCGACAAGATCCTCGCCGACAACTTCGCCCCCTGGGTGCTGGACCTCGGCCTGACCGTCCAGGAGACCGGCCCGTCGCACGCCGTGCTCCGGCTGCCCTGGTCCGACCGGCTCGCCCGGGACGGGGGCGGCCTCTCGGGCCAGGCCATGATGGCCGCCGCGGACACCGCGACCGTCATCGCGATCTCGGCGGCCCGCGGCGCGTACGGGCCGATGACCACCGTGCAGCAGTCGACCAGCTTCCAGCGCCCGGTAGTCGGCACCGGCCTGCTGATCGACGTACGGATCACCAAACTGGGCAGGCGGATGGCCTTCGCGGACATCACCCTGACGCCCGAGGGCGCCGGGGAACCGGCCGCGAAAGCGTCCACCGTCTACGCCCTGCTGGGCTGAACCCCCCGCTCGGGACGGGCTACCACATCACCGGCATGCGCTCCGGGATCCGCTTCATGAAACGGGTCCGCCACACCAGCTGGTCGACCGGCACCGCGAGCTTCATGTCGGGCATCTTGTCCAGCAGCGTCTCGATCGCGATCTCGGCGTGCTTCTTGCCGAGCGCGGTCGCCGGGCAGTAGTGCCCGCCGCCGCCGAAGGAGAGGTGGGTGTTGTTGTTCGGGCGGTCCAGGTCGATCTCGTCCGGGTTCTCGAACGCCTCCGGGTCGAAGTTGGCGCCCTCGACCAGGACCAGGACCAGCTCGCCCTTCTTCACCAGGACGTCGCCGAGCTGCATGTCCTCGGTGGCCAGCCGCGGCAGGCCGTCCGCGATGGACAGGTTGATGCGCAGCAGCTCGTCGAGCGCGGCCGGGATCTTCGACCGGTCGGCCTTCAGCTCCTCCCACAGCTCGGGGTGCTGCAGCAGCGAGAAGACCGCCATGGTCAGGAAGCCCATGGTGGAGATCACGCCGGCGCCGAAGAAGGTCACGCCGACGGTCGCCAGCATCTCGTCGGTCAGGTGGGCGTAGTCCGGGTCCTCGCGCAGCGCGGCGAGCTCGGCCATCAGACCGTAGGTGGCGGGGTCGTCCAGCCGCTCCACCATGTAGGCCATGTCCCGGTCCCAGTTGAGCTTGGCACCGGTGACGGGGCAGGCCGAGTTCATGAACGCGATGTCCAGGCTGGCCGCCAGCTTCTGCGCGTCCTCGAAGGGGATGCCCAGGATCCGGCAGTGCATGGCCTCCGAGTACGGGCTGGTGAACGCGGCCCGCAGGTCCACCGGGGCACCGGTGGTGATGATCTTGTCGACCAGCTCGGCGGCGTTGGCGCGCATGTACTCGACCAGGCCCTCGGCCTTGGGGTTGATCGCCTTGAGCACGGCCTTGCGGAGCCCCGCGCCGGTGATGTTGCCCATGTTGTTGACGACCTCGGGCGGGATCGTCAGCGCGTACTGCCGGGGCACGCCCGGAGCGGACGTGTCCTTGAGGCTGAACCTCGGGTCGTCCAGTACCTGCTTGCACAGCTGATAGGAGGACACCAGCCAGGCTTCGTCGCCGGCTATCGTGCGCACCTTCTTGACCGGCTCGGACCGGAGCGCCGCGATCTCCGCCGGCAGGCGGTCACCGCGCCAGTCGAAGGGGAAGTCGATCAGCTCGGGCAGGGTCTCAACGGTCAACGGGTGCTCCTTCGGCGGGCGTGATGATGGCGTGGCCCTGGTTTCTGGAGGCGCGCAGACCGGCGCCCCGGGAGTAAAGCAGCTCGGCCATCGGCAGGAGCTGGTGGTAGCAGTTGAGCGAGGACGGAACCCCGAAGATGGCCGGGGTGTCCAGGAAGAGCGGGGCTTCGGCGCAGATGTACTTCAGGCAGACCTCGCGCTGCCGCTGCGTGCTCGGTTCCCCGTTGGACTTGGTGGACAGGAAGTACGTGGCGAGTTCCTCGCAGATCCGCCTGAACTCGTGGTCCGAATCGAGGAGTTTGATGATCCGCGCGTGGATCTCGCGGTACGCGTCGTTCTCCAGGAACTCGGAAAGCTTCCGCGCCCGGATCCGGTTGTCACCCGGGTCGAGTTCGGCCGCGGCGTTCTGCACCTTGGCCCGCACACCGCGCAGGTTCTTGACGGCCTTGCGCTGCGCGTCGACCTCGTCGTAGCCGAACGCCTCGTACATCTCGGCCACATGGAGGTCGGTGTACAGGATGTCGACCTCGTTGAAGTTCTCGAATCCCCATCGTCCGAGATCCATCACGCGCTGGGCCGAAAAATAGCTGTTTCCGGGCGATATGCCTATCAGGGCATGGTCCCCCGCTGAATGGATTACCTCACAGTGCAATGTGTATGGCTGAACGTTGAACAGTTCAGTGGCTGTCGCTGTCGTTGTCGTTGTGGTCAACGTCGTCAACGGAGAGCGTCCTCCGCGTCGCTAGTCGCATGGGCCTTGTGCCCGTGGTGTGGCGACGACGCCGTGAAGTTAACGAGCGAGCACGGAGCGTGTCAACGCTGTCTTGTGAAAAGCGTGTTGCCTGTGGCGACCACCTTGTTTGGCCTGATCAGGGCTACCAATCGGTAATGGTCGTCATGCAGATGGAACGCAGGAAAGACGGTTGGTGAAGATGTCCGGAACGGAACGGCGGGGTGCGTACCTGGTCGTACGCACCCCGCCGTTGCTGCCTACAATGTGTCAGCGCGCGTTGCGCTCCGGCAGGTCAACCTCCGCCGGGGCGAGCACCGCCGAGGCGTTACCCCGCTCGGTGGCCGCGAAGCCGCGCGCAGCCCCCGATGCCTGCCCGGCCGAAGGCTGCTTGGCGGGCGCCTTGCCGCAGAACGCCGCCTCCAGCGTGCCGCCGAGCACCGTGTTGGCGGATCCCTTGTTGGAGGTGTTCGCCATCGCGCTCAGACTGCGACGACCGTCGCGGGTGCTGAACGCGTAGGTGTAGAAGCCCTGTACGGTGCCGGTGTGGCCGTAGACCGAGGTCCCACAGGACAGGTCGTAGCGGCGCAGGCCCAGCCCGTAGTGCCGGGTCTTCGCCGCGTCGGTCGGGGTCATCGTCAGCATCTCGTCGAGCTGCGCGGCCGGCAGCAGCCGTCCGCCGAGCAGTGCCGACGTGAAGGTGTTCAGGTCGGCCGGGTCGGAGATGACCGCTCCGGCGGACTGCGCCCAGGACACCGTCTGCTCGGTGGAGTCCACCAGCGGCGCACCCGCCTCGTCGGGGTGCAGGTAGCCGTTGGCGTGCTTGCCCTTGATCCGGGTGTCCGGGTGCACGTAGGAGGTGTTCTTCAGCTTCAGCGGCTTGAAGATGCGCTTCTCGTACTCCTTGGCGACCGGCTTTCCGGTGATCTTCTCGATCAGCATGCCGACGACCACGAAGTTGGTGTTCGAGTACTTGTACGCCACTCCGGGCTCGGTGGTCCGCGGCTTGGACAGCGAGAGTTCGACCAGCTCGCGGTAGGTGAAGGTACGGTTGCGGACCGCCTCGAAGCCGGGGACGGTCTGCGCGAACATGTCCTCGGTGTAGTCCCACAGTCCGCTGCGGTGGGTCATCAGATGACGGACCGTGATCCGGTCGTCGGGCAGCAGACCCGGCAGGTAGGTGTTGACCGGCTCGTCCAGCTTGATCCGGCCCTCGGCCACCAGCTGGAGCAGTACCACCGAGGAGAAGGTCTTGCTGACGCTGCCCACCCGGAAGCGGGACTGCGCGTCCATCGCCGCGCCCGAGACCCGGTCGCGCACGCCCGCGGTGCGGACCAGCACCCCCTCGGGGCCGGTGTAGCGGGCCATCGCGCCCGGCGCGCCCTCGGCCATCGTGTTCCGCAGGACCTGGTCCAGCGCGGCGGAATCAGGCGTTCCGAAGGCGGTCGGCCCGGTGACGGCGGCGGTGTCGGCGGCCGTGGCGGCGGACGCGGCCGGGGCCAGACCCGCGACCAGCGCCAGCGCGACGGCGGAGACGGTCGCACCGCGACGGGCGGACGGACGAACGGACAGGGCCATGACGCTCCTTGACTCGTGATCAGATGCAATCACCGCAGAGCCTACGGAAGATCACGTCCGGACTCCGGACAGCCGCGACACGGTCTTGCCGCGGACTTGCCACGAACTCGTCGCGGAATCGTCACCGCCGCTTCGTCGACCCCGCACGAACGGCGCAGCTGCGAAGGGATCGCACCTGGTCAGAGGTGGTACCACGGCAGTAGCCGCAAGGCGTTCGGCGTGCCAGATTGAACGGATGGCAGGCAACCATTCCCACCCGCACGGGCGGGTCCGCACCCGCCACCGGATCGCCCACCTCCTCACCCCGCACAGCCACGACCCGCGCGACCGGACCGACGCCGCGACCGAGACCTCCCGCGAGGGCATGCGCGCGCTGTGGGTCTCCCTCGTCGTGCTCGGTGCGACCACGCTCGTCCAGGCCGCCGTGGTCGCCCTCTCCGGATCGGTGGCGCTGCTGGGCGACACCGTGCACAACGCCGCCGACGCCCTGACCGCCATCCCGCTCGGCATCGCCTTCGTGCTCGGCCGCCGCGCGGCCGACCGCCGCTACACCTACGGCTACGGCCGGGCGGAGGACCTCGCCGGCATCGCCGTCCTGGCCGTCATCGCCGCTTCGGCCGCCTTCGCCGGGTACGAGGCCGTGACCCGCCTCCTGCACCCGCGCGACATCACCCACCTGTGGGCGGTGGCCGCCGCCGCACTGACGGGATTCCTCGGCAACGAATGGGTGGCCCGCCACCGCATCCGCACCGGCCGCCGGATCGGTTCCGCCGCGCTGGTCGCCGACGGCCTGCACGCCCGCGCCGACGGGTTCACCTCGCTGGCCGTGCTGCTCGGAGCCGGAGGAGCCGCGGCCGGGATGCCGTACGCCGACCCCGTCGTGGGCCTGCTGATCACCGCGGCGATCCTGCTGGTCCTGCGGGACGCCGCGCGGCAGGTCTGCCGCCGTCTGATGGACGCCGTGGACCCGCACCTGGTCGAGACGGCGGAGGACGCGCTGCGCTCGGTGGCCGGCGTACGCGACTGCGGGCCGGTGCGGATGCGGTGGATCGGGCACGCCCTGCGGGCGGAGGCCGTGATCGTCGTGGACCCGCACCTGACCGTCGTCGAGGCCCACCGGCTGGCCGTGGCCGCCGAGCACGCGCTCATCCACGCCGTACCGCGGCTCACCGCGGCCGGCGTCCACACCGACCACATCCCCACGGCCGCCGCCCCCGACCCGCACGCAGCCCTCGCCCACCACGGGCCGCACCCACACCCGCACCCCAACCCTCATCCCCACCCGCATGCCCCGACGGGCTAGCCGATCCGGTGCACCCACTGGGTGCCGAGTTCGTAGCGGGCGCCGACGACGGCCAGGCGGCCGGCGGCGATCCGGGCCGCCAGCTCCGGTTCGGCCGCCAGCAGCGCCCGGACCAGCAGGACGTTCGCGGTGATCGCGGCGTCCACCCGGGCGTCCCCCCGGAGCTTCGGGTCGATCGCGGGGCGGATCCGGTCGACCAGGTACTGCATGTGCGCGGGCAGTTCGGTCCCCGTCAGGTCCGCGTGCACCGCCGCCGACACGGCCCCGCAGGACTGGTGGCCCAGCACCACGACCAGTGGGATGTCCAGCTCCAGGACTCCGTAGGCGATGCTGCCCAGGACCGCCTCGTCGAGCACCTCGCCCGCCGAACGCACCGTCAGCAGGTCGCCGAGCCCCTGGTCGAAGACCAGCTCGGGCGGTACCCGGGAGTCGACGCAGCCGAGCACCACGGCGAACGGGTGCTGTCCGCCGAGCAGGGCCCGGCGCACCGTGCTCGTCTCGTCGGGATGCCGCTCGTGCAGGGTCCGCCAGCGCCGGTTCCCCTCCGCCAGTTCGCGCAGTGCGGTGTCCGGGCCGGCCGGCCTCCGCCTGGTGGCGTCCGAACTCGCGGCCCCGGCGCTGCCGGTGGCGGTCGGGGCCGGGCCGGGGCCGGAGACCAGTCCGGCGCCCAGCGCCGCCGCCCCGGTCAGGACGGTCCGTGCCAGCCGTCGGCGTCCCGGGGTCCGTTCGTCCGAGGCGGGTTCCGCATCGCCAGTCATGGCCGGTCACGGTAGGGGGAGCCGGGACCGGAGGGGTTCCCGGCGCGTGCCCGTACTCCGAATTGTGGATGGATTTGGGCGAACCGGAGGTGCGGGGTTTCAGGGGAAGGGCTGCTCGGCCCAGATGGTCTTGCCCCGGTCGTGGTAGCGCGTGCCCCACAGCCGGGCGAGCTGCGCGACCATGAACAGGCCGCGCCCGCCCTCGTCGGTGTCCAGCGCCCGCCGGATGTGCGGGGAGGTGCTGGCGCCGTCGGACACCTCGACGATCAACTCCCGGTCCCGGATCATGCGCAGCCGTACCGGTGGGCTCCCGTACCGGACGGCGTTCGTGACCAGCTCGCTGACCACCACTTCGGTGGTGAAGGACAGTTCCTCCAGGCCCCATTCCGCCAGTTTCGCCGTCGCCAGCGCACGGGCCCGGGCCACTTCCGCCGGCTCCGCGGCCAGCTCCCAGGTCACCTGGTGGTCCCCGTCCAGTCCGTGCACGCGCACCATCAGCAGGGCCGCGTCGTCGTGCGGAAGGGTCGGCAGCAGCCGGCCCGTGAGCCGGTCGCAGGCGGGTTCGAGGTCCCCCGCGGCCGTTCCGGCGCCGTCCGGGTGGCCGGCCCGCCGCTCCGGCGGCCCGTCCCCGGTCTCCGGCGGCCCGTCCCGGAACTCCGACAGCGCGTCCCGGAGCCGTGCCTGTCCCGCGGCGAGGCCCTCCTCCGCCGCCGTCACCAGGCCCTCGGTGTAGAAGACCAGCAGCTGCCCGTCCTCCAGGGTCACCTCCCGGCTCTCGAACGGCAGTCCGCTCCGGCCGAGGACGGGCCCGTCCGGCAGCTCCAGGAACTCGACCGAGCCGTCCGCCGACACCAGAGCCGGCGCCGGATGCCCGGCACGCGCCAGTCCGCACCGGCGCGAGACCGGATCGAAGACCGCGTACACGCAGGTGGTTCCCGCTGCGCCGCTGCCCGCGAGCCCCTGCCCGTGCTCGTCGTGGAACCGGTTGACCTGGTCGTCGAGCCGGCCCAGCAGCTCCTCCGGTGCCAGGTCCAGGTCCGCCAGGGTGCGTACGGCGGTGCGCAGCCGGCCCATCGTCACCGCCGAGTGCAGTCCGTGCCCCGCCACGTCGCCCACCACCAGGGCGACCCGGGCGCCCGACAGCGGGATGACGTCGTACCAGGCGCCGCCCAGCACGGTGTGTCCGGTGGCCGGCACGTAGCGGGCGACGGCGTCGACCGCGCCGAGGTCCGGCAGCCGCTGCGGCAGCAGGCTCCGCTGGAGGGCCAGCGCCGTGGTGCGTTCCCGGGTGTAGCGGCTCGCGTTGTCGATGCATACGGCCGCCCGCGCCACGAACTCCTCGGCGAGCATGACGTCGTCGGGCTCGAAGGGGTGGGCGCGCTCGGACCGTACGAACACGGCCGTGCCCAGGGCGGCCCCGCGCGCGAACATCGGTACGAGCAGCCACGAGTGCACGCCGTACGTCCGCACCAGCTCCGCCCGTGCGGGGTCGGCGGGGGCGAACTCGGCGATGAGCTCGTCGCGGTCCATCAGCCGGGGCTCGCCGCCCGCGAGGGCGAGACGGGTCGGTGAACCGCGGGCCGAGGCATGGGTGTCGACCTCGCCCGTGGGGGTCACGGCCGTGCTGTCGGCCACGCCGTTGACCGAGCTCGCGGCGCGGCGCAGCGGGACCCAGTCGGCGGTCGGCCCGGCCGTGGGTTCCTCGCCGCCGAAGACCGGGTCCAGCAGGTTGACGTAGGCGTGGTCGGCGAACTGCGGCACGGCCAGGTCCACCAGCTCCTGCGCGGTCCGCAGCACGTTCAGGGTGGTGCCGATGCGCGCGCTCGCGTCGTTGACCAGCGCCAGCCGTTCGCGCGCCCGGGCCCGGTCGGTCGCGTCGACGACCACGTGCGCCAGCGCGATCACCTCCCCGGAACGGCTGCGCAGCGGCAGGATCGACTCCGACCAGACGTGCTCCCGGTCCGGATCCGCCGGGGTGCGGCCGCGCACCTCCTCGGCGATCTGCGCCCGGCCGGTCTCCAGGACGCGCCGCTGGCGGGCCTCGAAGGCGTCGAAGTCCAGCAGGCCGGGCGGGGCCGCCTCGGCCATGGTGCGCCCGGTGAAGTCGGTGCCGGTGAAGGTGCCGGTGGCGCGCTGGGCCTCGTTCTGCGCCACGAAGCGCAGCTGGGTGTCGAAGACGTCGATGACCGCCGGGGAATCGGTGAACAGGCCCCGGAGCAGGGCGTCGCCCAGCTCCCGCCGCTGTGCGCCGCCGCTCTCCACGATCCGCAGCAGCCACTGCCGCTCCCCGCCGGTGGCCACCAGGGGGCGGGCCCGCAGGATCACCTCCACCGGGTGCCCGGTGCGGTGCCGGAGCACCGCGCGGCCGAGCTCGGCCACCGGCTCCGTACCGCACCGCGCCATGATCCCGGCGGCGTCCGAGCGGGTGTAGAGGAGGTCGGTCGCGCGGCGGCCACGGAGCTCCTCCGCGGACCAGCCGAGCAGGGCTTCCGCGCCCGGGCCCAGGCCCAGCAGCACTCCGTGCACGTCCAGCAGGGCGTAGGTCTCGTCGCCCGGCTCGGTGAAGACTCCGGAAGGATCATGGAACAGCGGGTCGTGCATCACTCCGCCCTACTCCGTGCCGGTCCCGCTGCAATTGTCCCTTCAGGCGCCGCACCCCGCAGCCCGCGCGGGCAGGGGCCCCGTCCCGCCTGTCGGGACCGCTGGATGGATCTTAGGAAGGTCGGGTTAGCATATGAGCACCGCCTAGCTCGAAAGATGAACCTGTGACTGCCAAAGAGGACTCGTTCACCAGCTGGAAGAACCGCGAGGAGATCGCGGAGTCGATGATCCCGATCATCGGGAAGCTGCACCGGGAGCGGGACGTCACGGTCCTGCTCCACAGCCGCTCCTTGGTGAACAAGTCGGTGGTCAGCATTCTCAAGACCCACCGATTCGCCCGCCAGATCGCCGGCGAGGAGCTCTCGGTCACCGAGACGTTCCCCTTCCTGCAGGCCCTGACGACGCTCGACCTCGGTCCCTCCCAGATCGACCTCGGTATGCTCGCGGCCACCTACAAGGCCGACGACCGCGGTCTCTCGGTCGAGGAGTTCACCGCCGAGGCCGTCGCCGGTGCCACCGGTGAGAACAAGCTGGAGCGCGGCGCGGGCCGTGACGTCGTCCTCTACGGCTTCGGCCGCATCGGCCGCCTCGTCGCCCGCCTGCTGATCGAGAAGGCCGGCTCCGGCAACGGCCTCCGGCTGCGCGCCATCGTCGTCCGCGGCGGTGGCGGCCGGGCCGCCGAGGATCTGGTCAAGCGCGCCTCGCTGCTGCGCCGCGACTCCATCCACGGCCAGTTCCAGGGCACGATCACGGTGGACGAGGAGTCCAGCACGATCTACGCCAACGGCAACGCGATCCGGGTGATCTACGCCAACGACCCGTCCGAGGTCGACTACACGGCGTACGGCATCAAGGACGCCATCCTCATCGACAACACCGGCAAGTGGCGCGACCGCGAGGGCCTCTCCAAGCACCTGCGCCCCGGTATCGACAAGGTCGTCCTGACCGCGCCCGGCAAGGGCGACGTCCCGAACATCGTCCACGGCGTCAACCACGACATGGTGAAGCCGGACGAGCGGATCCTGTCCTGCGCCTCCTGCACCACCAACGCGATCGTCCCGCCGCTGAAGGCGATGGACGACGAGTACGGCGTGCTGCGCGGCCACGTGGAGACCGTCCACTCGTTCACCAACGACCAGAACCTGCTGGACAACTACCACAAGGCCGACCGTCGCGGCCGTTCCGCGCCGCTCAACATGGTCATCACCGAGACCGGTGCCGCCTCGGCCGTCGCCAAGGCGCTGCCGGACCTCAAGGCCCCGATCACCGGCAGCTCCATCCGCGTGCCCGTGCCGGACGTCTCGATCGCCATCCTCAGCCTGCGCCTGGGCCGCGAGACCACCCGCGAAGAGGTCCTCGACTACCTCCGCGACGTCTCGCTGCACTCGCCGCTGAAGCGCCAGATCGACTTCACCACGGCCCCCGACGCCGTCTCCATGGACTTCGTGGGCTCGCGCCACGCGTCCATCGTCGACGCCGGCGCCACCAAGGTCGACGGCGACAACGCGATCCTCTACCTCTGGTACGACAACGAGTTCGGCTACTCGTGCCAGGTCATCCGGGTCGTCCAGCACGTCTCCGGCGTGGAGTACAGGACCTACCCGGTCGCCGGCGCCTGATCGGGACCGGCGGACCCGCTGACGCGAAGGGGCGGCGCCCCCGGGCGACTCGGGCCCGGCGCCCGCCCCCAGACCAAAGCCGCA